>JAJZZB010000268.1 GCA_021797795.1 Actinomycetes bacterium
CCGCCGCCCATCCGGCCGGCGCGACCGTGCTCGCCGAGCACCGCATGGCCCTCGACGCCCTCCACGGCGCCCTCGCCAAGGCGGGCAGCCGCTACGCCGGCGTGCTCGACACGGTGCGCGACGCGCTACCAGGGCCGACCCGCAAGGACCGCCAGGCGCTGCGCCGCTACCGCGCCGAAGGCCCCCCGTCGGAGAAGGTGGGCCTGGAGCCCTTCGCCCCGCCCGAGATCCTCGGCCAGGGCGTCACCATCGGAGAGACCCGCAGGTGAGCGGCATCACCGGCTTCCAGCTGTGGTGGTGGGTGATCCTCCCCTACCTGGCGCTCGCCACCTTCGTCATCGGCCACATCTGGCGCTACCGCTACGACCAGTTCGGCTGGACCAGCCGCTCCACCGAGCTGCAGGAGAAGAAGCTGCTCAAGTGGGGAAGCCCGATCTTCCACTACGGCACCTTCGCCGCCATCTCCGGCCACATCATCGGCATCTTGATCCCCGAGCGCTGGACCCACGACATCGGCATCCCCGAGACCGCCTACCGGTGGTTCTCCGCGGGTGCGGGGACGCTCGCCGCGGTGCTCATCATCGTCGGTGTCGCCATCCTCGCCGGACGGCGCCTGTTCGTCGCCCGGGTGCGGGCCACCACCAGCCCCGTGGACTGGGTGGCGCTCATCCTGTTGGCCATCGTCATCGTGATGGGCATCGCCGAGACGATCGGCGTGGGTCTGCTCGGCCACGGCTACAACTACCGCCAGAGCGTGGCCCTGTGGTTCCGGGGACTGTTCGCCGGGAACCCCGACGTGCGGGCCATCGCCCACGCCCCGTTCCTCTACCAGCTGCACGCCACCGCGGCCTGGGCGGTGATCGCGGTGTGGCCGTTCAGCCGCCTCGTGCACGCCTGGAGCGCGCCGGTGTGGTACCTGTGGCGGCCCTTCGTCGTCTACCGCAGCCGTCGGGCGACGCGGCCCAACGAGCCGGGCACGAGCGGCCGGCGCTGGCGGCGGATCGGCGTGCACTATTGAGCCGCGGCCTGGACCATCGAGGGGTACCCGGCGCCGGAGTGGGCGCCGGGGGACGCGAGTGAGCTGGCTCGGTGCGCCAGAAGGCGCCGAGGCCGGCGCGGCGGGCGAGGTCGCCGGGACGCCCCCGGGGGGCGCCGACCGACGCCGCGCGGTCGGAGCTCGAGACCAGCCGCTGCCCGTGCCCGGCGGCCTGGTGCGGCGGGCGATCGCCACGCTCGACCCCGGCTACTTCGCCTGGGTGATGGCGACCGGCATCGTCTCGGTCGGCACCGACCTGCTCGGCGAGCACCTGCTCTCCCAAGTCGTCCTCGGAGTGGCAGTGGCGGCCTTCGTCGGCCTGGCTCTCGCCTACGCGGCACGTCTCGTCTTCTTCGCGCCGTTCGTGCGCCAGAGCGCGGCCGACCCCACCACCGCCATGGCGTACTTCACCGTGGTCGCCGGCACCGACGTGCTGGCCGTGCGCCTCGTGATGGCGGCCCATCCCCTCGTCGCCTTCGCGCTCGGGGTCGCCGCGGCCGTGCTCTGGCTGGTGCTCACCTACGCGCTTCCCTGGTCGATCGTCGCCGCCGCACGGCGGCCGGTGTTGGGCGAGATCAACGGCACGTGGCTGGTGTGGGTCGTCGCCACCCAGTCCCTGTCCATCGTGGCCGCCGCCGTCGCGCCGAGCGCCCCGGCCACCTGGCTTCGAGCCGACCTGCCGGCGGTGGCGGTCTGCCTGTGGGGGCTCGGCGTCATGCTCTACCTCGTCTTCATCGTGATCATCTTCCTCCGGCTCCTCTTGATCGAGGTCACGCCCGCCGAGATGGGACCGGCCTACTGGATCGCCATGGGGGCGACCGCCATCAGCGTCCGGGCGGCGGCCGGCATCCTCGCCCTCCACGACTCGCGCTCCACGGTGCTCGTGGCGGTGATGCGTCCCTTCGTGGTCGGCCTCTCGGTCGTGCTGTGGGCCTTCGGCACCTGGTGGATCCCCCTGCTGGTGCTGCTCGGGATCTGGCGCTACGTGCTGCGCCGCTACCCGCGCACCTACGAGCCGAGGCTCTGGAACGTCGTCTTCCCCCTCGGCATGTACACCGTCGCCTCTTTCAGCCTCGGGCAGCTCCCCGGCCTCGGGTTCATGGCGTCGATCGCCCGGGGGTGGGTCTGGGTCGGGGTCGCTGCGTGGGTCGGCGTCCTGTTGCTCATGGTCGACGCAACGGCACGGACGCTCGGCGACCAGAGGCGCCCCGAGACTGGACCCATCTCATGACCAACAGCGGCCGCGCTCAGCGGCCCGAGTCGAGAAAGAGGCGATCGCCATGTCCGAAGAACGCCCACCGCTACCCCCCTTCACGAGGGAGACGGCCCTCCAGAAGGTCCAGGGCGCCGAGGACGCCTGGAACAGCTGCGACCCCGAGCGTGTCGCGCTCGCCTACAGCGAGGACTCCGTCTGGCGCAACCGCGACACCTTCGTCACCGGCAGGGCAGAGATCATCGAGCTCCTTCGCCAGAAATGGGCACGCGAGCTCGACTACGCGCTGCGCAAGGACCTCTGGGCCTTCGAGGGCAACCGGATCGCCGTGCGCTTCCAGTACGAGAGCCACGACACGAGCGGGCAGTGGTGGCGCAGCTACGGCAACGAGCTGTGGGAGTTCGACGGGCACGGGCTGATGCGCCGGCGCGAGGCGAGCATCAACGACGTCCGCATCGACGAACCCCGAGCGGCGCATCTTCGGGACCCGGCCGCCCGAAGAGCGTGGGGGCGAGAACCCGCTGCGCTGACTGTGCGCACGGGGGCTCGACCGGTCCCAGCGAGGCGTTGGTGGCCTCAGGCGACGATGGTGACACAGCAGCGTCCCGGCTCAGGATCGAGCCGGATCGCCCCAGGGGCGAGCCCCGCCTCCTCGGCGAGACCGGAGAGCAGCTCGTGGTTCATGTGGCACACGAGGTCACGGTGCTCCTCCGCCAGGGCATGGAAGGGGCAGTTGGCCATGGTGACCACACCGCCGGCCAGCCTCGGCTCGTAGCCGTGGCGGGCGAGCAACCGGACCAGACGCTCGACCAGCGCCAGCCGAGCTTCGCCGGCTGAGGCCTCGGTCGGCGACGAACCGAGCTCGCTGGCGAGATCGTGGCCGTGCGCCCGAGCGACCTCGGCGAGCAGGTCTCCGATGTCCAGGTCACCAGCGCCGTCGCCGGCCCGCTCGACCGCCCGGGCGAGGAGCTCGGCAGCCAGGTCGTAGCGGCGCTCGGGCACGCTCACGGCGATCTCTCCTGGCGCCCGGCGGTACCACTTGGCCGGTCGACCCGCCCCTGGGCCGCCGCGCCCGGGTGGCCGGCGGTAGTGC
>JAJZZB010000057.1 GCA_021797795.1 Actinomycetes bacterium
CGGCCTGGCCGAGCTGTTCCGGCCGGTGGTCGAGCGGGCCGGGCTCTCCTTCGACGTCGAGTGCGAGCCGATCGAAAGCGTCGTCGACCGGGAGATGTGGGTGAAGATCGTCTCCAACCTCCTCTCCAACGCCCTCAAGTTCACCTTCGACGGCGGCATCACGCTGCGCCTCGCCCCGGCGGAGGGAGGAAGGCAGGTGGAGCTCGCCGTCTCCGACACCGGGGTCGGCGTCGACCCCTCCGAACAGGCTCACCTGTTCGAGCGCTTCCACCGCGTCTCGGGCGCCCGGTCGAGGACCTACGAGGGCTCGGGGATCGGGCTCGCCCTCGTCGCCGAGCTGGCGGCGATCCTCGGCGGGCAGGCCGGGGCGGAGAGCGTCCAGGGCTCGGGCAGCACCTTCACGGTCCGCCTCCCGGTCGGCCGGCGGGGCGCCGCCGCCCGGGGCGACGAGGCCGACCGAGCCTCCAGCGAGCAGGTGGCGGCCGGCTACCTCGAGGAGGCGATGCGCTGGTCGTCGGAGGAGTCCCCGGAGCCCCTCGAGGGGTCCCGGCCGCCTCAGCCGCCCGGGCGTCCCCGCGTCCTCGTCGTCGACGACAACGCCGACATGCGGCGCTACGTGGCAGGGCTGCTCGGGGAGCGCTACGACGTCGCCGTCGCGGTCGACGGCGCCGAGGCGCTCGAGCGGGTCGCCGCCGGGCCCTTCGACCTCGTGCTCACCGACGTGATGATGCCGAGGCTCGACGGCTTCGGCCTGCTCCGGGCGCTCCGGGCGGGGGCATCGACGAGCCGCCTGCCGGTCGTCATGCTGTCCGCCCGGGCCGGGGAGGCCTCGGCGGTCGAGGGCCTCGAGGCGGGAGCCGACGACTACATCGTGAAGCCGTTCTCGGCCCTCGAGCTCACCGCCAGGGTGCGCTCCATCCTCGGTCTCGAGTCGGCGCGGCGCGAGGCGGCGACCAGGGAGCACGCCATCGCCATGGAGCTGCAGCGGAGCCTCGTCCCGGCCCGCGACCTCACCTCGGGCTCGCTCGAGATCGCGACCTACTACCAGCCGGGCGTGCGGGGCACCGAGGTCGGGGGCGACTGGTACGACGTCGTCGACCTCGACTTCGCCCGGAGCGCGCTCGTCATCGGCGACGTCATGGGGCGGGGCGTCCGGGCAGCCGCCGTCATGGGCCAGCTCCGGGCTTCGGTCCGCGCCTATGCGAGGACCGGGATGGCCCCCGCCGAGGTGCTCGAGGCCATGGACGCCACGGTGAGAGAGCTCGAGGGCGGCCAGATCGTCACCTGCTTCTTCGCCCTCTACGACCCGACCGACCATCAGCTCGAGTACGCCAACGCCGGCCACCTGCCTCCGCTGGCGGCACTGCCGGGCGGCCGGCTGCTGCGCCTCGACGCCGATCTGGCACCGCCCCTCGGGAGCGGGCCGATGACGATCCACACCGCCCGCGTCCGGCTCGAGCCCGGGGCGGTGCTCCTGCTCTACACCGACGGCCTCGTCGAGCGCCGGGGCGCCAACCTCGACGACCGGATCGACCTCGCCGGCGAGCTCCTCTCGTCGGGCGAGGGCCCGCTGTCCGATCGCCGCAGCCAGCTCGTCGAGACGCTGGCCTCCGACGACGTGGACGACGACGTGGCGCTCTTGATGGCGAGGGTGCCCGAGCAGGCCGCCCCCGTCGACACGGTGACGAGCCGGCTGCCTTCCGACGGGCGGGCGGCGGGTCTCGCCCGCCGCCTCGTCGCCGAGGCGCTCGGCAGGTGGGACATCACGGGCCCGCCCGTGGGCGACGTCGTGTTGCTGGCGAGCGAGCTCGCGACGAACGCCGTCCTGCACGGGAGGGATCCCATCGAGCTCCGGCTGAGCCGGCGCGAGGGCGAGCTGCTTCTCGAGGTCTTCGACGCCGCAGGCTCGCTCCCTCGCCGGCGACAGCCGACGGCGGCCGACGAGACGGGGAGAGGGCTGCAGATGGTGAGGCTGCTCTCGGCCGAGACGGGGGTGCGACTGGTCGCCGACGGCAAGTGGGTGTGGTGCACCGTCCCGGTCGACGCCTGAGCTCCGGACCCGGCGTGCCCGGACGCTACGCCCCGGATCCGAAGCCCGCCACGATGGCCTGGCTCAGGGTGCGCCCGATCGACGGATCGGGGCGCGTCTGAGAACCACCGAGCGTGGCGGTGGAGTCGCGCCTGCGGCGGGTGCGCAGATTGAGGGGGCAGACCAGACCCGCTGGCAGCATCGAGGCTGCGTAGCACCCTGCTACGGTGTAGCATTCTGCGACAGGAGGTGTTCGAGGTGAAGACGGCAACGGATCGCCCGACCCGTGTGGCTGCGGACCTGATGGACGCTGCCGCGGTCGAAGGTGAGCGGCAGTCCCGCTCGGCCAAGCAGCAGCTTGACCACTGGGCTCGCGTCGGCCGCGCCGTGTCCGCGCAGACCTCTGCGGCCCGTCGGCGGGTCGAGGCAGCGCTCGCCGGTGAGCTCGACGAGGCGGACCTGGACGCTGAGGAGCAGGTGGTGTTCAACGCGGAGCTGGACACGTCCATCTCAGAGGCTGCCCGAACCATCCGCTTCGGGGAGATCCTGGCGGCGCGCGGCGTGACCACGGTCGCTCTCGACGAGCACGGCCGACTAACGCGCTACCACCCGGACGGCACCACCAGCCCCCTCGAATAGCGCACCTGGTGCGCCTGGACCTGGTGGTCGGCCCGAACGGCGCCGGCAAGTCGACCTTCGTCGAGCTCGTCCTCGCTCCGCTCCGCCCCGGTGTCACGGTCGTCAACGCCGATGTGATCGCCGCGGCCCGCTGGCCCGACGATCCGAGCGGGCACGCCTACGATGCCGCCGCTGTCGCGGCCGCCACCCGAGAAGCGCTGATCGCCGCCCGGGTGCCGTTCATCGCCGAGACGGTGTTTTCCCACCCGTCCAAGCTCGGCCTCGTCTCCGATGCGCAGACGGCCGGCTACACCGTCACGCTGCACGTGCTCGTGGTGCCCGAGCACGAGTCGGTGCAGAGAGTCGCGCACCGCGTCCTTGCTGGTGGCCACGACGTCCCGGAGGAGAAGATCCGCAGCCGCTACGCCCGACTGTGGCCGCTGGTCGCCGACGCGATCACCCGCGCCGAACTCGCCCACATCTTCGACAACTCCCAGATCGACGGGCCGGACGAGCTCGCGATGTTCGCCGGCGGCGTTCTGCTCGGCCCCTGCCGCTGGCCGGACTGGGCGCCAGCCTCACTCACCGACCGTTGGCCGCGGTAGCCAACGGGCTTGGCCATCTCGCCGGCGCCAGTCGCCAAGGCCGCCTGGCAGACCTGCGACCTCGGGTCGGCGCTCTCCGGATTCCGAGCGGCAGAGACGACTGAAAGCGCTCGCCGTTGCGAGGCCCGACTCCCCGCCCCAGGGGACAACGACCAGCCGGCTGCCACCGGCACGCAGCCACGCCGTCCCGAACAGCATCGCGGTGCCGAAACAGATACCGCGCCCCTCGAGCGCCGTCGATGCAGGTCAGTGCTCGCGCTCTGCGCCTACCACGCAGCGCGGTCACCCGGTCGACCACGCGGTCCGCTCCCGGTGGCCCCGAGAGCCGCCAGGTGGAGTGGGGCCCTGCACCGATGTTCCCGGGTCGACTCGATGGACGCAGGCCGCACGCCGGGGCGACTCCGGTCGCCGACCCGGCGCAAGCGTGCCGTGACCGCTCGACCGCCCTGCGCAGGGTGGCCCTCCGTGGACCCAACCTCGTCGCCGCCCTGCCGGGAGAGACTCTTAGCGAGGCTCAGGGTAGAGGTCCGGTAGAAGTGGGCCTCTCGGAGGACCACCACAGCCTCTCTGAACAGGACTTTCGCGGTGGGCGAGGGGGGACTTGAACCCCCACGTCCTTGCGGACACAGGAACCTGAATCCTGCGCGTCTGCCAATTCCGCCACTCGCCCGTGGCCACCAGACCATACTCGCTCCGCCGGGGGGCGCCGGCGCCGATGCCCCCCGTTCACCTGGGACAACGACTGCCATCTTGAGCAGACACGCGGCCGGTAGTCTCGTGCCACCATGGGACTAGAGCAGTTCGAGCGCCGGTTGGAGCGCATGGTCGAGGGTGCCTTCGCCAAGGCGTTCCGCGGCCAGTTGCAGCCCGTCGAGCTCGGCCGCCGCCTCACCCGCGAGATGGACCTGCACCGGACCGTGGGCGTCCGGGGCGTCATCGCCCCCAACCACTTCGACATCTACCTCGCCACCGCCGACTACGAGCGCTTCGAGAGCTTCGGCGACATCTTGAACCGCGAGCTCGTCGAGGCGGTCAGGGAGCACTCGAGCGGTGAGCGGTACCTGTTCCTCGGCCCCATCGAGATCGTGATCCACGAGGACACCGGGCTCAGCGTGAGCACCTTCGCCATCGAGTCGGAGGTGATGGAAGGCTCGGGCGGGCCGAGCGACTGGTTGGTACTCCCCGACGGCAGGCGGGTAGGGATAGCTGACGAAGTCGTGACGATTGGCCGGCTGCCGGAGTGTGCCGTGGTCTTGGACGACCCAAACGTGTCGAGGCGCCATGCGCAGCTCCGCCGCGAGGGCGACGGGGTCGTCCTCGTCGACCTCGGCTCGACCAACGGGACGAAGGTGAACGGCGTCCTCGTCCGGGAGCGGCACCTCAACCCGGGTGACGCAATCATGGTGGGGACGACGACGATGAGGTTCGAGCCCGCCTGACAGGGCGGACATACGACATGCCCCACGCGCTCTTGCACGTCCTCAGCTACTTCTTCCTCGGCCTGCTGTGGCTGTTCTTCCTCTATGCCGTCCGGATGGTCTTCGTCGAGATCAGGCGGTCCCGCGTCGAGCGTCCCCCGGTGCCGGTCCTCCCGCCCGTCGGGAGCGACCAGGCGGTCCCCCTCAAGTTGAAGGTGGTCGATCCGCCGCAGCGGCGGGGGAGGGTGTACGACCTCGGCGAGGAGGTCACCGTCGGGCGCTCACCCGGCTGCGCCGTGCCGCTCGAGGACGACACCTTCATCTCCTCGGTCCACGCCCGTGTCTTCCACCGCGCCGGTGAGTTCTGGCTGGAGGACCTGGGCTCGACGAACGGGACCTGGCTCAACGAGGAGCGGGTCGGCGGCGGCCCGGTCCGGCTCCAGCGGGGGGACCGGATGAAGGTGGGGAGCACCACCCTCGAGGTCACGCGTTGATCTCGATCCGCGCTGCGGCCGAGAGCCACACCGGGTACGTGCGGACCAACAACGAGGACCTCGCCGTCGTGAGCAGTGACCTCGCCGCCATCGCCGACGGCATGGGCGGCCACCTCGGCGGCGAGGTGGCCGCCAGGATCGCCATCGAGGAGCTGGTCGAGGCCTTCCAGCGGGATCGCACGGCGGCCGGTCTCAGCGCGGCGGTCCGCCGGGCGAACCGGGCCATCTGGCGCAAGAGCCGCTCGGACCGGACGCTGCACGGCATGGGCACGACCATCACGGCCGCCGCCCTCGTCGAAAGGGGCCGGGGCAGGAGCGGGAGCGGCCGCCTGGCGCTCGTCAACGTCGGCGACTCGCGCGCCTACCGCCTGAGCGGCGACGGCGGTGAGCGCCGCCTCAGCCGCCTCACCGAGGACCACTCCGTCGTCGAGGAGATGGTGCGCCAGGGCGAGCTGAGCCCGGTCGAGGCAGCGTCCCACCCGCACCGGCACGTCCTCACCCGCGTCCTCGGGGTGGACTCCGAGGTCGACGTCGACATCTGGGATCTCGACCCTGTGCCGGGGACGAGGCTCCTTCTCTGCACCGACGGGTTGACCGACGAGGTGCCCGAGGAGGAGATCGCCGAGGTGCTCGGCTCCTCCGACGACCCCAAGTCGGCCGCCCGCGAGCTCGTGGGGCGGGCGCTCGCCCACGGCGGCATGGACAACGTGACCGTCGTCGTCCTCGACGTCCTCGACTCCGACGCCGCCGCGGTCGGCCAGGCCCTCGAGATCGTCCCCGCCCGGTCGGCGGGTGCGGACGACGAGGACCGCCTCGGACCGGACGCCACTCAGGCGCTCCCGGTGACGAGAGTCCGCCGCCGCAGGTGGGCGGCGGCGGGCGCCGTCGAGGCGGCAGGGCTGGCCGGGGCGGCGGGCCAGGCGGAGGCTGAGGCCACGGCGGGCATCGCTCCTGGAGAACAAGGGGTCCCCGACGAGGACGGGGCGCCGTCCGGCGCCGGGCTGGCCCCGACCGGGGCCATGGCGGCGGCGTCCCGAGGGTTGGAGGCTCCCGGAGCCGGCCCGGCTGCGGACAGCATGGCGGCGGCGGGGGACCCGACCGTGGTCCTCTCGGACGGCCCGGAGGCAGCGGCTGCGGTGACCGGTGGGTCCCCCGGGCCGTCGCACCGCCGTACGGGGCGCAGCATGATGGTCCGCGCCGCACCGATCCAGTGGGTCGATCCCGGGGAGCGCGGCCCGGCCCTGTCCGGGGCGCACACCGGCCCCACCGTGCTCGTGCCGTCCCGCGCGCTCGCCAAGCAGTACCGGGACCGGATCGTCACGTTCCGGGTCTTCCTCTTCCTCGTCCTGCTGGCGGCCCTCGTCGGCGGTGTGATCGGTGTGACCATCTGGTTCCAGCGCTCGTCGTTCTTCGTCGGGCTCGCCGGCGACCGGGTGAGCATCTTCCAGGGGCGCCCTGGCGGTCTCATCTGGTTCAAGCCACAATTGCTCCAGACGAGCTCCCTCACGACCAAGGACCTCCTGCCGAACTCCGTCTACGAGCTCCGCCAGGGCGTGGCGGAGTCGTCCTATGCGGCCGCCAAGCAGGAGGTCGACGGCCTGATCCGGCTCTCGACCCAGCTCGGCCTGAACCCCCACTCCCCGCCTCCGACCGCCACCACCACGACGCTGCTCCCGACCACCACCACCACGGCGCCTCCGCCATCGTCCTCGTCGACCGCCTCGACGACGGCGGCCACCACCCGGACCACGGCCGCACCGAGCTCGACGACAGCGAAGACGTCCCCGATCTCGACGACAGCGTCGACCCTGCTGTCGTGAAAGAGGTGACCGCCCGATGAACCCCCGGATCCGATCGGTCGGGATCGTCCTGCTGCTCTGCTTCGGCCTGCTGTTCCTCCAGCTCAACAACATCCAGGTGCGCCAGGCGAGCGCGCTCTCGCGCAACCCGCTCGTGCAGGTGGGCAAGGTGAACCCGATCTACCTGCCCCGGGGCGCCATCCTCAGCTCGAACCGCAAGATCCTCGCCTTCTCCAAGCGGACGCACGGCGTCGAGCTGCGGGTCTACCCGAAGCCGACCGCCGTCGACTTCGGCCAGATCACCGGCTACGTCGGGGCGTCGGCGAGCATCGCCATCCAGGTGGGGATCGAGGCAGAGTACCAGCGCTACCTGGCCCAGCACGAGTCGCCCGTCCACACGATCGGCCAGCTCGTCACTCAGCACCAGCAGACCGACGACGTCATCCTCACGGTCTCCTCGAGCATGCAGGCCGATGCGTACGCCCTCGTCAACCACCATCCGGGCGCCGAGATCGTGGCGCTCGATCCGCGCAACGGGGCCATCCTCGCCATGGCCGGCTATCCGAGCTACAACCCGAACCTGCTCGCCCAGATCAACACCAAGGCCGCCCTCAAGGAGTACGCCAAGCTCACCAAGCACTACCCGGCGCCGTTCATGAACCTCGCCAGCTACTACCCGCACTCTCCCGGCTCGATCTTCAAGCCGATCGACACGGCCGCCATCTTCGACCACCACCCCTCGCTCGCGAAGAAGAAGTGGCCCTTCATCCCCTACCTGCAGATCACCAAGTCGAGCCCGAAGTTCTACAACTACGCCCACAGCGTGTGCGGCGGCCCTCTCGCCGAGGTCCTGGCGGTCTCCTGCGACACCGCCTACGCCAAGATAGGCCTCGACCTCGGGGCGCACACCGTCGTCTCGGAGGCGGAGGCCTTCGGCTGGTGCCAGGGCGTGGGCGGGGTGTGCAAGCACGGCGGCTCGCCGCCGCCGCTCGACCTGCCGCCGAGCGAGGTCGCCGGCGCCACCATGGCCAACGAGAACCTGCTGGCGGCCAACCCGCCCTATCTCGCCTACTCGTCCATCGGGCAGTACAACGACACGACCTCGGTGCTCTCGATGGCTCTCGTGGCGGCCGGGATCGCCAACGGAGGCAAGATCATGGCCCCCCACCTCATGAGCCAGATCATCGACAGCGCCGGCAACGTCGTCGTCCGCTACCACCCCCACGTCTGGAAGGTGGCGACCTCCCCCTCGACGGCGGCCAAGGTGAGGCGGCTCATGCTCGGCCCGGCCGAGTCCTCTCCCTACCCGGGGACGGCTGCGGGCATCTTCACGAACCTGCAGTCGGCCGGCATCCAGGTGGCCGCCAAGACCGGCACGGCCGAGGACGTCGCCCGCTCGACCTCGAGCAACTGCGCCACCGACGACTGGCTGATGGCGATGGCGCCGGCCGGCTCGCAGACGCCGAAGGCCGTCGTGGTCGCCGAGGTCCCGACTCCGAACGGCTCGTCCATCTGCCAGACTGCGACGGGTGCCGGCGTCGCCGGGCCGCTCGTCGACCAGATGCTGACCGATGTGTTGAAGGCAGGGTTGTGACCGCCCGCATAGGCTCGTGACCGCATGACCCAGAGCTCACCTTCCGGCCCGGGGGAGGATCGCGCCCGCATCTACAACGGCCGCTACGAGCTGATCCGCCAGATCGCCCGCGGCGGCACGGCGCAGGTCTACCTCGCCCGGGACCTCCTGCTGGACCGGCCCGTGGGGCTCAAGGTCCTCTTCCCCGAGCTGTCGACGGACCCCTCGTTCGTCGAGCGGTTCCGCCGGGAGGCCCAGGCGGCCGCCAACCTCTCGCATCCGAACATCGTCCCGGTCTTCGACTGGGGCGAGTCCGAGCGCACCTACTTCATCGTCATGGAGTACGTCGACGGGGAGCCGCTCTCCTCGATCATCCGCAGCCAGGCGCCGCTCCCGCCCGCAAGGGCGGCCGGCATCGCGGCCGACATCGCCAAGGCACTCAGCTACGCCCACCGACACGGCGTGGTCCACCGCGACGTCAAGCCCGGCAACGTCCTCATCACCCGGGACGGGCAGGTGAAGGTGGCCGACTTCGGCATCGCCAGGGCCGTCGGCGCCGACGACAGCGTGACCCAGACCGGGCTCGTCATGGGGACGGCAACCTACTTCTCCCCCGAGCAGGCCCAGGGCCTCGGCGTGGACGGCCGCAGCGACGTCTACGCCCTCGGCGTGGTGCTCTACGAGATGGTGACCGGCCGCCCGCCGTTCTCGGGTGACACCCCGGTCTCCATCGCCTACAAGCACGTCTCCGAGCCGGCCGTCCCGCCCCGGGAGATGGAGCCCCGGGTCCCCGCCGCTCTCGACGCCGTCATCATGCGGGCCATGGCCAAGCAGCCGGGCGACCGCTACCCGACGGCCGAGGACCTGCACGCCGACCTCCAGCGCTACGCCCAGGGCGCTCCCGTCCTGGCGCTCGCCGGGGCCACCGCCGGGGCCGTCACCTCCACCCAGCAGATCGGCTTCATGGGGGGCGTCGGGGCCACCCAGGCGCTCGCCGCCAACCCGACGACCGTCCTCCCGGCCGGCGCCGCCACCGCCGCCACGGCCGCCTCGGTCCAGCACCGCAGCGAGCTCGTCGACGGCACGCCCGGCGGGCGGCCCGAGATGCCAAAGCGCCGATGGCTCGGCTGGACCATCGTCGGCCTCCTCCTCGCCGCCCTGCTCGCCGTCCTCGTCTACTTCGGCGGCCGCTCCCTCGGCTACTTCGGGTCGACCGCCTACTTCCACCTGCCCGACGTGAAGGGCCTCAGCCTCGCCCGGGCCGAGACCCAGCTCCGCGGCGACGGGCTGCGGGTGAGCGAGACGAGCGCCCACAGCGCGGCGGCCAAGGGCACGATCATCTCCGAGCGTCCGGGGGCCCAGAGCATCGTCCAGCGGGGCGACGCGGTCCACCTCGTCGTCTCCCTCGGCCGGCGCACCGTCGCCGTCCCGGCGGTCTCCAACGAGCAGTACACCCAGGCCGAGAGCACCATCGAGGCCGCCGGCCTCAACTACCGCCTCGTCCCGGTGACGCCGGGCCCCGGCGCCGTCGAGGGCGTCGTCACGAAGACCGAGCCGCCCGCTGGACAGAGCGTCCCGCCGGGGTCGACCGTGAAGATCTACTACCTGCACGGGACCGCTCAGGTGACCGTTCCCCAGGTGCAGGGCGACACCCTGCAGGCAGCCGACACCGCCCTCACGAGCTCGCACCTCACCCTGAAGCCGACGATCTACGCCCCCTCGGCCAAGGTGAAAGCCGGCCTCGTCGCCGGCACCCAGCCGGCGGCTCTCTCCACCGTGGCGGTCGGGACCGGAATCGTCGTCGTGGTGTCGACCGGGCCGCCGGCGACCGTGCCGAACGTCACCAACCTCGGCTACACCGCCAGCCAGGCCGAGCGGCTCATCCGGAAGGCGGGCCTCGTCCCCCAGGTGAGCTACGTCCCGGGCCTGCCCTCTGACGCCGGCTACGTCACCGGGCAGAGCCCCGCCGGCGGCACCGACGTCACCAAGGGCTCGACCGTGACGATCGACGTCGTCCGGCAGCCCACGACAAGCTCGTCCTCGTCGTCCGGCTCGTCCTCGTCGCCCAGCTCGACGAGCCACGGGTAGGGACTGCCGGGGCGGTCCTCAGCGGGCCGGCGCCCCGGCGAGGGCGAGGAAGTTGCCGAGCAGGCGGCGGCCGGGCTCGCCGGTGAGGATGGACTCGGGGTGGAACTGGACCCCCTCGACCGGGAGGTTCCGGTGCCGCACCCCCATCACGACGCCGTCGGCCGTCCGGGCGCTCACGACGAGGTCCGGGGGCACCGACCCGGCGTCGACGACGAGGGAGTGGTACCTCGTCGCGAGCAGCGGGTCGGCCAGGCCGGCGAAGACGCCGGCTGCGTCGTGGTGGACGAGGGAGGCCTTCCCGTGGACGATCTCGGGTGCCTGGACGATCTCGGCCCCGTAGAGCTCGCCGATGCACTGGTGGCCGAGGCAGACGCCGAGCACCGGGATCCCGGCATCGGCGAAGAAGCCGATGGCCTGGCTGCTCACCCCGGCCGCGGCCGGCCGGCCGGGCCCGGGCGAGACGAGGAGGGCGTCCGGGGAGAGCGCCGCCAGGCCGGCGACGTCCGTCTCGTCGTTGCGGACGACGAGCGGCTCGGCCCCGAGCTCTCCCAGGTACTGGACGAGGTTGTAGACGAAGCTGTCGTAGTTGTCGACGACGAGGACGCGAGCCACGCCGACACGCTACGCGGTCTCGTGGCGGCTCTCGGCCGAAGTAACCTGCGTTCGTGCGACGGGCGACCTCACAACGGGCCGGGCGGGTCACCCCGTCGAATAAGCAGGTGGTCGCGAGCGGCCGGTACACCGCTCCCATCCCGCGCGACAAGCGTCACAGCCCGCCCTGGTTCCCCTTCGTCATCATCGGGCTGCTCGTCGTCGGCCTCGTCGTCATCATCGCCAACTACGCCGGGGCGCTGCCGGGTGGGACGCACGACTGGTACCTGATCGGCGGAATCGTCGGCATCGTCGCCGGCCTCATCCTCGCCACCTACTACCGCTGAGCGCCCTCAGCGCCCGGCTCAGCCCAGGCGCTCGATGACCGTGGCGTTGGCGAGCCCGCCGCCCTCGCACATCGTCTGCAGGCCGTAGCGGCCGCCGCTGCGCTCGAGCTCGTTCACGAGCGTCGCCATGAGCTTGGTGCCCGAGGCCCCGAGCGGGTGCCCGAGCGCGATGGCACCGCCGTTGACGTTCACCCGCTCGATGTCGGGGTGGAGCTCCTTCTCCCAGGCGAGCACGACCGAGGCGAACGCCTCGTTGATCTCGACGAGGTCGATCTCCTCCAGCCTCAGCTTGGTGCGCTCGAGGACCTTCTTCGTCGCCGGGATGGGCCCGGTCAGCATGGTGACCGGGTCGACGCCGACGACCGAGAACCCGACCAGGCGGGCCCGCGGGGTGAGGCCGAGCTCGTTCGCCTTCTCCTCCGACATGACGAGGACGGCCGAGGCGCCGTCGGTGATCTGCGAGGAGTTGCCGGCCGTGACCTTGCCGCCCTCCTTGAATGCGGGCTTCAAGTTGGCGAGGGTCTCGGCCGTCGTGCCCGGACGCAGCCCCTCGTCCCGATCGAGCACGTCGCCGGTCGGGTTGCCCTCGGCGTCGCGCACGGCGATCGGCACGATCTCGTTCTCGAAGCGGCCCTCGTCGGTCGCCCTCAGGCCGTACTGCTGGCTGCGGGCACCGTAGGCGTCGAGGTCCTCTCTCGACAGGCCCCACTGGTCGGCGATCATCTCGGCCGAGATGCCCTGGGGGACGAGGCCGCCGACGGACTCGTAGCGAGCCCGGACGGTCGGCCCGAAGGGGAAGCCGACGCCCGAGCCGATCGAGGCACCCATCGGGACCCGCGTCATGCACTCGACGCCGGCCGCGACGGCGACGTCGTAGGCGCCGGCCATGATCCCCTGGGCGGCGAAGTGGAGCGCCTGCTGGGACGAGCCGCACTGGCGGTCGACCGTCGTCGCCGGGACCGACTCGGGCCATCCGGCGGCCAGCACGGCGTTGCGGCCGACGTTCACCGACTGGTCGCCCACCTGCATCACGCAGCCCATGACGACGTCGTCGACGAGGGCGGGATCGAGCCCGTTGCGCTCGACGAGCGCCTTCAGCGTCTCGGCGGCGAGGTCGGCCGGGTGCCAGCCCGACAGCCTGCCGTTCCGCTTGCCACCCGGCGTGCGGACGGCGTCGACGATCACTGCGTTCGCCATGGACTCTCCTCGAGACCGAGTCCGGCGGGGCGGCGGCCACCGACCGAACAAACTGACTTATCAGTCAACAGGCTACCGCCGGCGCGCCGGCGGCACCACTCGCCTCGCCTAGCCTTCGCGAGGTGAGCGAGCCGACCCTGCCAGCGACTTCCGAGAACCCGCCGAAGGACATGAGCCGCTGGCTCGGCGACGGCGGCATGGCGATCCTGAAGGCGGTCGGCCTCAGCTTCGATGAGTACGGGGTCGAGGACGACGACGCGGCGGGGTACGCCTGTGCCACATGGCAGCCGACCGAGCTCGCCTGCAACCCGCACGGCACCGTTCAGGCGGGGGTGCACTCCGTGGTGCTCGACGCTGCCATGAACTTCGCCGTCAACGCAGGCCTCAGGGGCCGCGACAGGACCAAGGCGACCATCGAGATGAAGACCGAGACCATGCGGCCGGCCGCCGTCGGCGACCGGCTGTCGGTGCGGGGCGCGGTCATGCGCGAGACCCGCCAGGTCGCCTTCGCCGAGGCGCGGGTCGAGGACGACGAGGGGCGGCTCGTCAGCCGGGCGACGGGGACCTTCCTCGTCCACCGCTCCGGCTGAGGGGGTCCGCCCTCAGCCGGCGGCGTGGGCGGCGGCCTCGGCGAGGCGCCCCGACCGGGCCCGGTGCAGCTCGGCGACGCCGAGGCGGAGGAGGCCCTCGACGACGAGGTCGTCGCCCCCGGCCGTCCCGAGCACGGTCGCCGGCACACCTGCGGCGCCTGCCGCCTCGAGGAGCCCGGCCCCGTCCGCCGTGGCGACGACGACCCGGCTCGGTGCCTCGCTGAACAGCTCCGCCGGGCTCGAGACCGCCTCGCGACCGACGACTGCGCCCATGGCGGACCGGTCGCACATCTCGGCCAGGCAGAGGGCGAGCCCCCCGTCGGAGACGTCGTGCAGCCCGACCACGGCGAGCTCGCCGGCACGCTCGCTCGCCAGCAGCCGGACGAAGGCGCACAGCTCGAGGTGGGCGACGACGTCGAGCCCGGGAAGCGGGCCGGCCGGCTCCTTCATCCGTTCGGCGGCGAAGCGGGAGCCGCCGAGGGCGTCCGAGCGGGCGCCGAGCAGGACGAGGGTGGCTCCCTCGGCGAGGTCGATTCCGGGAGGGCGGCGCTCGAGGCGGTCTATGAGCCCGACGAGGCCGACGACCGGGGTGGGGTCGATGTCGGCACCGTTGCTCTCGTTGTAGAGCGAGACGTTGCCGCCGACGACGGGGACCTCGAAGTCGCGGCAGGCCTGCGCCATGCCGTCGATCGCCTCGGAGAGCTGCCACATGACGACGGGGTGCTCGGGGTTGCCGAAGTTGAGGCAGTCGACGGCGGCCACCGGCCGCCCGCCCGCCAGCGAGACGTTGAGGACCGCCTCGGCGACGGTGAGGGCCGCCCCGTCCCTCGGGTCGAGGGCGCACCAGCCCGGGTTGGCGTCGGTCGTGAGCGCCAGCCCCTTTCCCTGCCAGGGGACGCCGGGCGCCGCCAGCCGCAGGACCGTGGCGTCCCCCTCGCCCGGGCCGAGGACGGTGTTCAAGAAGAGCTGGTGGTCGTACTGGCGGTAGACGAAGGCGGGGTCGTAGGCGAGCGCCAGCAGGTCGGCCGCCAGGTCGAAGCTCCACTCCGCCGCCCTGTTGGCGTCGGCCGCCAGCCGTGCCGCAGGACCGGTGGCCCGGCGGGCGTCGAGGTCGGAGGGAGGCTCGAGCGGCCGGCGGTACAGCGGGGCCTCGTCGGCGAGGGAGCCGGCCGGCACGTCGGCGACGACCGTGCCCTCCCCGTCCCGGACGACGAGGCGGCCGACCCCGTCGGGCCCGGTCCCGGTGACCGTGCCGATGACGCTCGCCCGCACCTCGTGGCGGGCGCAGGTCGCCAGCACCTGCTCGAGCGAGTCCGGGCGCACGATGGCGAGCATGCGCTCCTGGCTCTCGCTCGTCATGATCTCGACCGGGCTCATGCCCGGCTCGCGGCGGGGGACGGCGGGGAGGTCCACGGTCATGCCGAGCCCGGCACGGGCCGCCGTCTCGCTCGTGGCGCAGGCGAGCCCCGCTCCGCCGAGGTCCTGGATCCCGACGACGAGCCCCTGGTCGAGGAGGTCGAGCGAGGCCTCGATGAGGCGCTTCTCCTCGAAGGGGTCGCCGACCTGGACGCTCGGGCGCTTCGCCTGGTCCTCGGCGCCGAAGCCGGCCGAGGCGAGGACGCTCACGCCCCCGATCCCGTCGCGTCCGGTCTGCGAGCCGAGGAGCACAGCCAGGTTGCCGACCCCCGACGCCCGCCCGAGCACGAGGCGCTCGACCGGGAGGACGCCGAGGCAGAAGACGTTGACGAGCGGATTGCCGCGATAGGTGGGCGAGAAGGTCAGCTGACCGCCGACCGTCGGGACGCCGACCGAGTTACCATAGCCGGAGATCCCCCGTACGACCCCGTCGAAGATGAACCGGCTACGGGGGTCGTCGAGCTCCCCGAAGAACAGCGGGTCCATCAGCGCGATCGGGCGGGCTCCCATGGTGAAGACGTCGCGGAGGATCCCACCGACTCCGGTCGCCGCACCCTGGTAGGGCTCGATGGCGGACGGATGGTTATGGCTTTCGATCCTGAGTGCGATCGCCACCCCGTCACCGACGTCGACGACGCCGGCGTTCTCGCCCGGTCCGACCAGCACGTGCTCGCCTTCGGAGGGAAGTCGTCGCAGGTGGACGCGGGAGGACTTGTAGGAGCAGTGCTCGCTCCACATCACCGAGTACATGGCGAGCTCCACCGGGGTCGGCTCCCGCCCGAGGAGCCCAACGATCGAGGCGAATTCGTCGTCGGCGAGACCGAGCCGGCGGTGGACGGGGGGAGCGCCTTGTTCGCTCATGTCGCCTCTCTTACTCGGCAACGAGATGTGGTCTTCGTGGTCTTCAAGTCGCTATTCATGTGGCATCTCTTCCTCAATGAGCGGGCCACTTGCGATGATACTGATTTGCATCTTTTCGGGGGAAAGAGGACAATGTGGCCATGCCACCTAGGAAGAGGACAACCAAGTCGTCCCTGTCCAGCGAACATAAAGACGCGCTGGCAGCCGGACGTCGCCAAGGGCACGCGGTGCGGCGGTACCTCGTTGCTCTCGAACAGAACAAGCCGCGACGTGGCCGCCAAGTCACGGCCGAATCCCTGAACGAGCGTCTCGCCGAGGTCGAGGCTCGTATCGCCGATGCCGACCCGTTGCAGCGGGTCCACCTCATCCAGGAACGGCGCAATCTCGAGCGGCGGCTGCAGAACCGCACCGAGGAGCCCGGTGACGACCTCCCCACCCTCGAGGCGGCCTTCATCGAGGTGGCGGCCGAGTACGGGGAGCGCAAGGGCGTCGACTACGCCACCTGGCGCGAGGCGGGAGTTCCCGCCGAGGTGCTGCAGAAGGCCGGTATCCACTGGAGCCGGCGGGGCTAGTTCGCCACAGGCGCGTGGGCCGGGCGGCGGGCCCGGCCAGCCCACGCCGAGGCGCTCTTCGCGATCGACTCCATGAGCACCACGCCGTCGGTCGACCCGAGGAGGGGGCTGATCGCCCGCTCGGGGTGTGGCATCAGCCCCACGACGTTCCCGGCCTCGTTGGAGACCCCTGCGATGTCGCCGATGGAGCCGTTCGGGTTGTCCTCGTAGGTGAGCGCGATCTGGTCGTTCTCGACGAGGAGCCGCAGGGTCGCCTCGTCGCAGGTGTAGTTCCCCTCGTAGTGGTTGATCGCGAGCTCGAGCACCTGGTCCGGCTCGCAGGCGCTCGTCAGCACCGAGCGGGCCGAGCGGACCCGGCAGGAGGCGGGCTCGCAGAGGAAGCGGAGCCCCTCGTTGCGCCGCAGGGCGCCCGGCAGCAGCCCCGCCTCGGTCAGCACCTGGAACCCGTTGCAGATTCCGATCACGGGCGCCCCCTCGGCCGCCATCTCCGTGACGGCGGCCATCACCGGCGAGAAGCGGGCGATGGCGCCCGGGCGGAGGTAGTCGCCGTGGGCGAAGCCTCCGGGCAGGACCACCCCTGCGACGTCGCCGAGGGTCGCCTCGCCGTGCCAGACGAGGACGGGCTCGACCCCGACGGCGGCGAGGGCGGCGGCGACGTCGTGCTCGCAGTTCGAGCCGGGGAAGACGACGACGGCGACCCGCGTCATCCCGTCCCTGCCAGGGGCGAGACGGCGACCTCGTAGCGCTCGATGACCGGGTTGGCGAGGAGCCGCCGGCAGAGCTCCCCGGCGCGCTCGTAGGCGGTCGTCTCGTCGGGCGCCTCGAGGTGGAGGCGGATCAGCTTGCCGACGCGCACGTCTGCCACGCCCTCGAAGCCGAGGGCCGGCAGCGCCCGCTCGATCGTCTGGCCCTCGGGGTCGGCGATGCCCTCGAGGCCGCTCACCTCGACCACGACCGAGAACCTCACGAGGAGGCGCCCTCCCCGCCGTACCAGTCCGCCAGCCGGCGCCCGCTGATGGTCTCGTAGGCCTCGACGTAGCGCTGGCGGGTGGCGGCGGTCACCTCGGGCGGCAGCGCCGGCGGCTCGGAGGACTTGTCCCATCCGGTCGACTCGGCCCAGTCCCGCACCGGCTGCTTGTCGAAGGAGGGAGGAGCCGTTCCCGGCCGCCAGGCGTCGGCCGGCCAGAAGCGGGAGGAGTCCGGGGTGAGGATCTCGTCGCAGATGGCGAGCTTGCCGTCGATGACGCCGAGCTCGAACTTCGTGTCGGCCACGACGATGCCGTGCTCGAGCGCACGCGCCGCCCCCCGCTCGTAGGCCGTCAGGCAGACCTGGCGGGCGAGGGTCGCCATCTCGCTCCCGACGAGATCGGCCGCCTCGTCGAAGGAGATGTTCTCGTCGTGGCCCTCGGTCGCCTTGGTCGAGGGGGTGAAGACCGGCTCGGGCAGGCGCTCGGACTCCGACAGCCCGGCGGGGAGCGGCGTCCCGTGCATCCTGCCGGTCGTGCGGTACTCCTTCCAGGCCGAGCCGGCGAGGTAGCCGCGGACGATGCACTCGATCGGCAGCATCTCGGCCCGGCGCACGAGCATCGCCCTGCCGGCGATGGCCTCGAGCGACTTCGCCTCGGGGGGGAAGCGGTCCGGGTCGGCCGTGACGAGGTGGGTCGGGGCGACGTCCGCCAGCTCCCCGCTCCAGAAGTCGGTCATGGCGGTCAGCACCCGGCCCTTGTCGGGGACCGGCTCGGCGAAGACCCGGTCGAAGGCGGAGATCCGGTCGGACGCCACCATGAGCAGGAGCCCGTCGCCGGCGTCGTAGATGTCACGGACCTTTCCCGAGTAGAGGTGGGCCAGGCTCACTTGAAGGACTCCTCCATGGTGTCGATGGTGCGGTGTGCGTGCCGGAGCGCCCGGTCGAGGTCGAAGGCCTCGTCCAGGACCTCGGCGAGATCGTGCCCCGACCGCGAAAGCGCCTCGGAGACGGCCGGGTCCTCCTCGAGGATCCGGCGCAGCGGGCGGCGCTCCTCGTGGGCCCGGCGGGCGTCGCGCTGGACGACGCGGTAGGCCTCGTCGCGGCTGAGCCCCGCCGCCACGAGCGAGAGCAGGACCGGCTGGGAGAACACGAGGCCGTAGGAGCCCGCCGTCAGGTTCTCGAGCATCCGCTCGGAGCGGACGACGAGCCCGTCGACGAGGCGGGTGGCCCGGCGGAGCGCGTAGTAGGCGGCCAGGCTGGCGTCCGGCAGCACGATCCGCTCGACCGAGCTGTGGGAGATGTCCCGCTCGTGCCAGAGGGCGACGTCCTCGAGGCCGGCGAGGGCGTAGCCCCTGAGCACCCTCGCCAGGCCGCAGAGGCGCTCGGCCGTGATCGGGTTGCGCTTGTGGGGCATGGCCGAGGAGCCCTTCTGGCCGGCGCCGAAGGGCTCCTCCACCTCGGCGACCTCGGAGCGCTGGAGGTGGCGGATCTCGAGCGAGATCGCCTCGATGGTCGTGCCGACCGCCGCGCAGGCGTAGAGGTACTCGGCGTGGCGGTCCCTCGAGATGACCTGGGTCGCCGGCACCGGG
>JAJZZB010000269.1 GCA_021797795.1 Actinomycetes bacterium
GGCGCTCTCCGTCGCCCTGGCCGACACGATCGTCCCGGACTTCCCGCTCGCCAACAAGAGCTTCAACCTCTCCTACGCCGGCAACGACCTTTGAGCGGTCCCTCGCCACGACCGTCCACCGCCGGCGAACCCCAGGCCTCTGGCAGGTCACCCGAGGCGCCAAGGAGCCCGGCACAGGCCGCGTCGAAGCGCGCTGGCGGGGCGAGACCGATCGGCCAAGACCCAGCCGGGAACGGTGGCCGAACGTCACCCACCCGCAGATGCCGGCACCGCCACGGTCCTGGCGCAGACGACTCGCCGCAGCGGGACGCCGACCGTCGAGACGACCGAGCCGAAACCGGCCGAGGACCCAGGGCTGGGTGGGAGGAGACGACAGTGCGGCTCGTCCTGCCAACCGGCGAGCAGGTGCCGGACCTGTTCCGATCCGGCTCGGTGGTGTGGACCCGGGCGTCGATGTCGACGGTGTCGAAGCAGGGCCGGACATCGGCCCGCCCGAGCAGGCCTCGGCGGTCGGGGCGCTGCCCGTGCCACCCTGGCCGACCGGCTCGTCGGTGACGAGCGAGAAGCCCCCACGGGTCTTCACGACCGTCCGCACCCCGCGCTCGTTGCGGGCGCGCAGCGTCGTGCGAGCCCGCCGCCGTCGATCGCCCAGCTGGTTCCGGCGTGCCCGGCGTCGAGCACGGTGCGTGCCTCGGGTTTAAGAGCCCGGTGCCCGGTGTGCCCACGACGAGAGGGCCCCGCTCAGCTCTACGACCATTCCCTCGCGCCGGCCTCGAGCCGTTGCCTCAGGCGGCGCAGCACGACAGGCGCGACACGTCTCGGGTGAAGGTCTGGGCCGTCAGCTTGAGCGCCTCGGCCATCGTGAGGTATGGCGCCCAGGTCTCGGCGAGCTGGGTGACGGTCATCTTGGCCTTGATCGCGTAGGTGGCGGCGAGGATGACCTCCCCGGCGCCCTTCGCCAGCAGGTGGACGCCGAGGACCCTGCCGGAGCCCTCCTCCGCGACGATCTTGCACAACCCGGCGGTGTCCCGCTCGACGAGGGCACGGGGCACGGCGTCGAGCGCGAGGACCCTCGTCTCGACCCGATGTCCCGCCCGGCTCGCCTCCTCCTCGGTGGGCCCGACCGAGGCAATCTGGGGGGTGGTGAAGGTGACCCTCGGCAGCCCGGTCCAGTCGAGGCTCCTGCCGAGCTTGCCGATCGCGTTGTCGGCGGCGAGCGCACCCTGGGCGGCGGCGACGTAGACGAACTGCGGCGCCCCGGTCACGTCGCCGGCCGCCCAGATCCTCGGGTTCGACGTCGAGCAGAACTCGTCCACCACGACCTCGCCCCGCGCTCCGAGCGCGACCCCGGCGGCTTGGAGCCCGAGCCCGGCGGTGTTCGGACGGCGGCCGGTGGCGACGAGGACCTGGTCGGCCTCGACCTCGAGCTCGGACCCGCCCGCCGAGAAGGTGACCGCCCGGCGCGCACCGCGCCGGGAGACGCCGGTGACCGTGGCCGAGGTGTGGACCTGCGCCCCCTGCCGGCGCAGCACGTCGCCGAGCGCGGCAGAGATCTCCGGCTCGTCGAGTGGCGCGATGCGGCCGGCGGCTTCGACGAAGGTGACGCTCGTGCCGAGCTCCGAGAACAGCTGGCCGACCTCGAGGCCGATCGCGTTGGCGCCGATCACGACGAGCGACGACGGCAGCTCGCGCAGCTCGAAGGCGGTGGTCGAGGTGAGGTAGCCGGCCTCGGCGAGCCCGGGAACGGGCGGGACCGCGGGCGACGCCCCGGTGGCGAGGAGGAACTGACCGGCAGCCATCTCCTCGCCGTCACAGACGAAACGGTCCGCGGCAGTGAAGCTCCCCCGTCCGCAGAGCAGGGTGAAGCCGTACTCCTCGGCGAGGTGCTCGTACTTCTCGAAGCGAAGCCGGTCGACGAGCTCGTCCTTCCCGGCGACGAGCGCGGCGAGATCGACGGGACCGGCGCTCGTGGCGATGCCGGGGAACGGATGGTGCGCGGCGACCTGCCGGACGCCGGCCGCGGCGAGCAGCGCCTTGGAGGGCACGCAGCCGATGTTGACGCAAGTGCCCCCGATGGTGGCCGCCTCGCACATCGCCACCTCCGCTCCGAGGTCCCGGGCGCGGATCGCCGCGGCGAACGCCGCGCCACCGGATCCCATCACGAGGAGGTCCGGCGCCGACGGGCGGCTGGGGCCGCGCCGGTGCAGCGGGCCGCGCCCTGGCGACACCGCGTCGTCGATGGCGACGACCCGGTAGCCGGCGGCCTCCACCGCGGCGCGAAGCACCTCCGGGGCGACCCCCGGCGCGTCGAAACGCGCCTCGCCCGCGTCGAGATCGACCCGGGGCAGCGTGGCGCCGGCCCCTGCGAGTGCGTCGGCGACGCTCGCCGCGCATCCTTCGCACGTCATGCCCTGGATCTGCATCCTTGTCATCCGAGCCCTCCTCGCCCTCGTCGTGCCCGTTGCTCGTCCGACACCGACCCGGTGGGAAGGCGGCGTCGCCGGCGGCTCACACCCAGTCCGGTCCGATCCGCTCGCAGGACTCGAGGTGCTCGGCCCGCCCCGCCGCAAGGCGGCGGGCGGCCTCGACCAGCTCGCAGACGCCCGTATCGGCCAGCTCGTAGAGCACCTGGCGACCTCGGCGCTGCGCGACCACGAACTCACACCACCGCAGGCATGCGAGATGGTTCGAAACCCGGCTCTGCGGCACCATGACGCCCCTCGCCAGCACCGACGCGCTGCAGGGACCCTCGCGGAGCGCGCCGAGAATCGCGAGCCGCGTCGGATCGCCGAGCACCCGAAAATACCGGGCCGTCGCACGCAGTCCCGCCGGCTCGGCTACCGGGGTCGAGGGCACATTCAACAGGTTATCCTGTTGGAGCACAGGTCCAGATCCGGAGCGTCCGGTTCTGGCCGCTTTGGTCCCTCAGTCAGCTGTCCCCTGTGAGAGCCAGCAATCCCCTGGATTCCGCAGTGGGGAGGACTCGACAAGGTCCAGCCGACTCGTGCGCACCTCGATCGTGGACGCTCACGGCAGCACCGCATGCCCACGATCGCCGCAGCGGCGGGTTCGGCCAGGACAGCAGTCCCATATTCGGTCACCCGGCTGTGCGCCGAAGGCTTCTTCTCGCGCGTCCCTGTCCGCGCAAGCTGGTTAACATGCGGATATCGAGATGTCTTCGGGGCCAGATGTCTTGTCAGATGTCTCGCGAGCAGCTGCCACGGGCCACGACCTGCGGACCGGGAGGTCCCGGTCGGGACCGTCGAGGCCGTAGGCTGCGCGC
>JAJZZB010000058.1 GCA_021797795.1 Actinomycetes bacterium
GCGCGAGGAGCTGCCCCCGTACATCGTCGTCCTGATCGACCGCGCCGGGGCGGACCTGGTCGCCGTCACCCGAGCCCGCCCGCCCGGGCGCGAGGCGCCCGGCGGGGAGACCTGGCGCATCTCCAAGCCCCGCGGGGGCGGTTGGGCCCACTGGAGCTTCGAGCGCCGCGTCGAGGAGACCTGGGCACGCAACGCCAGAGCCGTCGCCGGGCAGGTGGAGGAGCTGGTCGACCGCATCGAGGCCCGCCTCGTCGTGGTCGCCGGCGACGAGCACGCCGTCAGCATCCTGAGAGGGGCACTCCCCGAGCGGATCGTGGCGCTTCTCCGCCTGACCGAGGGTGGGAGGGCGGTCGACGGCTCAGGCGGCGAGACCGCTGCGGTCGTCGCCAGGCTCGTCGCCTCGGCGGCCGCCGAGGACACCGTCGCCGCCATCGAGAAGTTCCGGGAGGAGCTCGGCGAGGCGGAGCGGGCGGTCGAGGGTGCCGCCCCCACGCTTGGCGCGCTGCGCTCCTCCCAGGTCGACGTCCTTCTCGCCCACGACGCCATGAAGGGGTCCGCCGTCGCCTGGTTCCCGGCCGGGGACCCGACGCTGTGCGTGAGTGCCGAGAGTGAGCTGGACGGCGTCGGCGGCCCGGACCGGGGCGGGCTCGTCGAGGGACGCCTCGTCGACGTGGCCGTCCGGGCCGCCCTTTGCACCGGGGCCGCTGTTCGCACCGTCCCGCTCCACGGCGGGCCGAGCGAGGGACTCGGGGCGCTGCTGCGCTGGTCCTGATCGGGCCGTCAGCTCCCGATCAGGCCGCCAGGCCGAGTGCCAGACCTGCCGCGGCGGCGGCCAGGCCGACGGCGAGGCTCACGAGCACGTTCAGCGAGGCGGTGAGGAGCTGGCCGTCCTCGACGAGGCGCACCGTCTCGAAGCTCCACGACGAGAACGTCGTGAAGGCGCCGCACAGGCCGGTGCCGAGGAGCGCCTCGACGGCAACGGGGAGGTGCAGCCTGAGACCGAGACCGGTGAGGAGCCCGAGGGCGAACGAGCCGCTCAGGTTGACCACGAGCGTCCCGAACGGGAAGTCGCTCTCCACCCGGTCGGCGACGAAGCGGTCTACGAGGAAGCGGGCGGGGGCGCCGACGAAGCCGCCGACCGCCACGCAGCAGACGAGCAGGAACGTCACCGGCTCACGCCCTGAACGAGACGACGTCCTCGAGGACGACGCTGGCGCCGCCGAGCAGCGGCTCCACGCTGGAGAGAAAGGAGCGAAGGGACGCCTCCTCGTCCACGATGACGAGGACCAGGGGCGCGTCGTCGTGTAGCAGCCTGTGACGGGACCGCCCCGCCTCGACACCGTGCAGCAGCGTCGCCCCGGCGAGCTTGGCCCGCCTCGCCCGCGAGATGAGCTCGACGGCGGTCGAGTGGTGGCGGGTGTGCGAGCGCGGGCCGAGGAGGATCGTCGCCCGGGCGGCCTTCCCGGTCGGAGGTCGGCTCATTGGGCCGCCCGCTCCCGCTTCGCCCGCTCCAGCCGGACGACGGCCCGTGCGAGGAGGATGCCGGCGAGCGCCGCCCCCGTGCCGGCGAGAAGGCTTCCCAGGCCGTAGGCGGCACCGACAGCGAGATCGTGGTGGCGGAACAAGGTGTCGGCCTCGACGACGTAGGTCGAGAAGGTCGTGTAGCCGCCGAGGAAGCCGGTGACGACGACGGGACGGACGAGGCGGGCCCGCGGAAGGCGGTCGGCCAGCATGACGAGGGCGAAGCCGACGCCGAGGCTGCCGGAGATGTTGACCAGGAGGGTTCCCCACGGCACACCTCCGGGCGTGGTCGGCACGGCCCGTCCGACGCCGAAGCGGGCGAGGGCGCCGAGAGCGCCTGCGAGCCCGATCGCGACGAGCAGCGCGCGACTGGCCGTGCGCCCGCGGTGGCGCGAGTCCGGCGGGCGAGCGAGCTCGGGGTCGACGGGAAGCGTGGATGGCCTGGCGTTGTCGATCTGCACGTCGAACTGGCTCATGTCTCCTGCCCGTCGGTCGTCAAGGGATCGAGGTAGGAGCCATTAGCCTGCTGGCGGTTCTCGGCGAGCTCCATCGCCGTCCTCACTAGGCTACCGGAGGGCGGCATGCCTGCCGGCCAGGGGGCCGGTACCCCGCCCCGGGAGATGGAAGGGCGCGGGAGCGATGGGCGTCGAGACACCTGCCACGAGGCTCGTGGTCTTCCTGACCGAGGACGACCGGGCCGGCGCCGATCCAGCGCAGAGGTGCTCCTCGAGCGGGCGCGTGAGGCCGGCCTGGCCGGCGCCACCATCCTGCAGGGCGTCGAGGGCTTCGGTCGAGGCGGCCGCCTGCGGGCGGCCCGGCTGCCGGACCTCGCCCGCGGGTTGCCCCTGCTCCTCGAGATCGTCGACGACGACTCGCGGGTGCAGGCCTTCGTCCCCGTCGTGAGGGAGGTGGCGCCGCGCGCCCTCGTCACCCTCGAACCGGTCGAGATCGACCGCCCCGGGGGGCGCACCGACCGCTGAGGAGGCGGGTCTCCCCCGGATGCACGGGCGCCGGGCGCCTGCCCGGACGTCCGCGCAGTGGGGCGGCGCCGGGACGGCTGCGAGCGGCCCCGCCTTGCCTCACAGGCCGGGGACGGACCTGAGCAGGGTGTAGGCGGCGAGCCCGACGAGCAGGACGACGAACCATTTGACGAGGGCACCCGAGCGGGCACGCCCCGCCACTCGGTTGCCGAGGTAGGCGCCCGCCAGGCCGGCAAGGGTGAA
The DNA here is from genome assembly GCA_021797795.1 of Actinomycetes bacterium. GTDB lineage: Bacteria > Actinomycetota > Acidimicrobiia > Acidimicrobiales > Bog-793 > JAKACF01. The sequence goes on from JAJZZB010000058.1 coordinate 2,745, forward strand.
CGGGACGGCGACCCTCCAGTCCACTCCCGTCGTGGCCAGCCGGCTGGCGAGGGCGGTGGCCGAGTTCACCGCGATCACGAGCAGGGAGGTTCCGACGGCGACCGGCATCTCGAAGCGGAGGGCCAGGACGAGGGCGGGGACGATGATGAACCCGCCCCCGACCCCGAAGAACCCTGTCATGAAGCCCACCACCGTCCCGGCGCCGAGGACGCTCAGGACGACCTTGAGGCGGCTCCGCTCGCCCGTGCGGGCGACGGAGGAGCTGGCCGTGCTCCGCGTGGAGTGCCACATCCTCCAGGCGGCGAGCAGCATCAGCCCGGAGAAGGCGACGAGGAGGACGTGCGGGTCGACCGCCCGGTTGAGGCGGGACCCGACGAGCGAGCCGACGATCCCCGCCATGCCGAACCAGAAGCCCGCCGCCACGCGGACGCGCCCTGCCCGCCAGTGGCCGATGGCTCCGCCGAGCGAGGTGAGGCCGACGACGATGAGAGAGGTGGTGACGGCCGACTTCGCCCCGAGACCCATCCCGTAGACGAGGGCGGGGACGGTGAGGATCGAGCCGCCGCCGCCGAGCGAACCGAGCGCGAAGCCGATGAGGAGGCCGAGCGGCAACGCCAGGAGGAGCCTCACAGGGCTCTCCCCCTGCTCCCGGCGCCGCTGGCGAGCTCCCGGCGGTCGTCGGGACCGGGAGCGACCCGCCCCGCCGGCGGCCGGCCGCCGCCGATCGGGAGCGTCGTGGCGCCACGACCCGGTGGTCGCCCGCCCGCCCCCTCGGCGCCGGCGAGGTGGCAGGCCCCGGTCACGGGCTCATCCGGCTCGGACGGTCCGGCAGCCTCCAGGCTCGTGCGCAGCCTCTGCAACCACCCCACGGGTCTCCTCTCTCGCCCGAGTCTCGGGCCGGTCGTCGTCTCGACATCAGGAATATACCCCCTGGGGTATTTGTTCCGAATCACCAAGTATCCTGAACGGAACCGATGAGGAGTGACATGTACCGAGACCTCGACGTGGGCGAGCTGGCAGGCCGACTCGGCACGCCGGAAGCCCCCTTTCTCCTTGACGTGCGGGAACCGGACGAGTTCGAAGCCTGGGCGATCCCCTCAGCGGTGAACCTGCCGCTCGGCTCGCTGCCGGCCCGGCTGGCCGAGATCCCGGCCGACCGGGAGATCGTCTGCGTCTGCGCATCGGGGAGCAGGTCGGCGCGTGCCGCCGAGTTCCTCACCCACCAGGGAGTGCGCGCCGCCAACCTGTCGGGCGGGATGCTCGCCTGGGCGACTGCCTACGACGCCGTCAACCTCGAGCTCGGAGACGCCCGCATCGTCCAGGTGCGGCGGCGGGGCAAGGGGTGCCTCTCCTACCTCGTCGGCGGTGGCGGCGAGGCCTTCGTCATCGACCCCTCGCTCGACGTCGAGGTCTACCTGCGCATGGCGGCCGAGCACGACTGGACGATCACCCGGGTCTTCGACACCCACCTGCACGCCGACCACCTGAGCGGTGCCCGGGGGCTGGCGGAACGGACCGGGGCCGCCGTCCACCTCAACCCGGCCGACACCTTCGACTTCGACTACCAGCCGGTCCAGGACGGCGACCGCTACGAGCTGCCGAACGGCGTCAGCCTCGTCGTCGGGGCGATGCACACACCGGGGCACACGAAGGGCTCGACCGTCTACCTCGTCGGCGACTCCGCCGTTCTCACGGGCGACACCCTGTTCGTCGACAGCGTCGGGCGCCCCGACCTCGCCGACAAGGCCGAGGAGTTCGCACGGGACCTCTTCCACTCGCTGCGTGAGAAGGTGCTCGGCCTCGGGGACGACGCGCTCGTCCTTCCGAGCCACTACGGCGAGAACGTCGAGGTCCTTCCCGAGCAGCCGGTCGGCGCCACGCTGTCGGACCTGCGCCAACGTGTCCCGCAGCTCTTCCTCGACGAGGAGGACTTCGTCTCCTGGGTGACGGCCCGGACGACGCCCCGCCCGCCGAACTACGCCGAGATCATCAAGGCGAACATGGGTCGCAACCCGATGCCCCTCCAGAGCCTGCGCCAGCTCGAGATGGGCCCGAACCGCTGCTCGGTCGCCTCCTGAGCTGAGGGCGGCCCGGCGGCTCAGCCTCCGTCGGCATCTCCTGGGCTCTCGGCGTCGGTGATCACCGCCCGGACGACACGCAGGATCTCGGCGTCGTCCGCCAAGGCGAGCTCGTCGCTCACGTAGCCACCGGCGAGCTCGCCGCGGACGCGGCGCAGCGAACCGTCGGGCTGCTCGAGGACCGCCTCGAGCAGCCCCGCCCGGGCGAGCACGACGAAGGGGTCGGGATCCCAGCCGCCTGCCGCCACGACGAGCCGGATCTGTCCCAGGGTGAGCTTCGAGTCGGCCCACAGCCCGACCCAGGTGGCCACCTCGTCGGGGCGCCGACCTCCTGCCAGATAGCCCATCTTCTCGACGTCCTCGGTGAGGACCTCGAGGACGTCGAGAAGCCGGCCCTTCCAGCCGCGGGCGGCTCGCAGCGCCCCGGCGACGCCGGCGGGGACCGCCCCGTCGGCCCCGACCAGCTCGGTCAGCGCCCGCGCCATCTCCTCGGGGGTCGGGGCGCCGCCGGCTGCCCTCTCGTCCCCGCCGTCGGTTGACGCAGCCACCGACTCGCTCATCTCGCTCACGCTCGCTTCCTCTCCGGCCGACGGTATCTCCGGCCCAGCATAGGAACCGGGGCGCGCCGCCTCATAGAGGCGAAGGTCACCGCTCGGAGCGTCCCGGCGACCCGCAGCGGTACCGTGGCGGCGTGGGCTTCTACGAACAGCGGCTGCTGCCGCGCCTCGTCGACCGCGCCCTTCGCACCCCGGGGATGGATGGCTGGCGGAAGGAGACGACCGCCGGGCTCGCCGGCCGGGTCGTCGAGATCGGCTTCGGCTCGGGGCTCAACCTCGAGCACTACCCGGCAGAGGTGGAGACGGTCCTCGCCGTCGAGCCGTCCGCCCTCGGTCGCCGGCTGGCGGAGAGGCGGGTGGCGCGGGCCGGGGTCGCCGTCGAGTACGTCGGCCTCGCCGGGGAGTCGATCCCGCTCGAGGACAGCAGCTGCGACGCCGCACTTGCGACCTTCACCCTCTGCACGGTCGAGGACCCCGCCGGGGTGCTGAAGGAGATCCGGCGAGTGCTGAAGCCCGGCGGCCGCTTCCACTTCCTCGAGCACGGGCTCGCCCCGGACCCGTCCGTCGTGACCTGGCAGCGTCGCCTCGAGCCGCTCCAGCGGCGCCTTGCCGGAGGATGCCGTCTCACCCGCGATCCCCTCTCGCTCCTCGAGGCGGCCGGCATGGTGGTCGAGGAGAGCGAGCAGCGCTACGCCGCCGGACCGAAAGCCTGGACGTGGTTCACCCGGGGTGTCGCCCGGGCGGGCTGACCTACTTGCACCCTCGCCGGCCGACCCGCCAAGCTGCGGGCGTGCTGGAAGACCTCCTCAGCGCCAATCGCCGCTATGCCGCCGGCTTCGCCCTCGCCGGTCTGCCCGCCCGCGCCGCCAAGGGCATCGCCATCGTGACCTGCATGGACACTCGCCTCGAGCCGCTCGCCATGCTCGGTCTCGCCCCGGGAGAGGCCAAGATCCTGCGCAACGCCGGCGGCCGGGTGACCAACGACGTCATGCGCTCCCTTGCCCTCGCCACGCACTTCCTCGGCGTGGAGGAGGTCGTCGTCCTCCAGCACACGGGCTGCGCCCTCGCCCACGAGCAGGACGCCGTGGTCGCCGAACGCCTCGCCGCCGACGGGGTGGCGAGCCCGGAGGCGGTCGACTGGCTCGCCATGCCCGATCCCGACGAGGCGCTGCACGCCGACGTCGAGCGGCTGCGGACCTCCGGGCTCCTCCCCCCGGCGACGCGGGTGGAGGGGTGGCGCTACGACATCGTCGACGGCAGCATCGCCCGGATCGTCACGGCCTAGACACCCCGCCGGGCCCCCCGGCGGTCAGCGCGGCGGCGCCCCGGCCGTGGCGAGCTCGGCCCAGACGACCTTGCCCTCCGCCAGCTGCTCGGTCCCCCACCTCGCCGCCAGGCGCTCCACGATCGCGATGCCCCGACCGCTCGAGGCCTCGACGCCGGCGAGACGGCGCGACGGCTCATCGCTGCTCAGGTCGCGGACGAGGATGGTGACGGACGCCTCTCCGGTGCGCACGCCGACGGCGAAGGGGGCCTCGACGTGGCGGAGCGCATTCGTCGCCAGCTCGGAGGCCACGAGGACGGCGTCATCGTGGACCGGCCGATCACGCTCGGGTGAGACGACCTCCGCGACGAAGGCCCGCACGCCACGTATCGCCCGGGGGAAGGGGAGGAAGTACTGCCAGCGCTCGGCCGGCGCCGGCGGGGTCCCGGCCGCCAGCCGGGGCGCCGGGATCTGTGTCCGCACGGGGGGCACCATCCCTGAGTGCAGCTCGCAGGCCGCGTGCAGGGCCGCGAGGTCGACGTGCTCGGCCATCGCCTCGAAGGAGTACCCGCAGTAGAGGAAGAAGCCGTCCCGGCGGGCTGCGGCGTCCCACTCTGCTTCGAGCTCGAGGGCCTCAGCGACGAGGCCGGCGTCCCACAGGAGGGCGACGCCCTCGCCGAGGACGTGCAGGCCGCCGGCCCGGCCGCCGGCCGTCGCTCGCTCGAGCACGCGGTCGACCACCTGGCGGAGAGCCAGGAGTTCGAGTCTCGCCCCGACGAGGAAGCCCGACAGCATCTCCTGCGCGTCGACCGGCACGTACCGGCCGGCCTCGGCGGCGGCGGACAGGTCTGCACCGCCGGCGCGAAGCCGTGCCTCGAGGGCCTCGAGGTGGGCGCCGGTCAGGATGGCGACGACGGCCCCGCCCTCGGCCAGAGCCCGCTCGGCGAGCCCGGAGACGTGGTCGACGAGGTCGGAGTCCTCCCGGTAGAGGTCGAGGACGTGCCTCCGCTCTACGCCCTCTGTGCCGGTCGGGGGAGCGGAGCCTGCCGGCGCGGCGACAGGCTCGTGTGGGGCGACGAGCAGCAGGTCAGGATCAGGCGTCACAACGTCCGTCACAATAATCCGAGCGGCTCGAGCGCACGGAGAAAGCACGCCCGCCACTCGCCGGCGGAACCGACGGGCCACGGCGGCGGAGGATCGCTCACCTCGAGGGCGGCGGCCACGCCCTTCACCACCGACTTCGCCGACGGGGAGGCCGCCGCCGCCCCGCGGACCGCCACCTCGCTCAGCAGGTTCTCCCTCCCGTGCCCGGGGACGGAGTCGAGCACGGCGAGGCGGCGACCGACTGCGTGCACCTCGTTGCAGGTCTGGCCGGCAGCCGACACGACCACGTCTGCCGCAGAGATGGCAGCCGGCATGTCATGGCAGTAGCCGAAGGAGTGGACCCGGCAGTCCTGCCGGGCGAGCTCGTCGAGCCGCCGGCGGAGCGGGAGGTTGCTGCCCGAGACTGCGAGGACGTGGTGCCCGGCGGCTGCCAGCGCTCTCGTCGCCTCGGCCACCGGGCCGAGCCCCCAACCTCCCGAGACGAGCAGCACGCAGCTCGCGTCGAGGGGGACCCCGAAGCGGGCCCGGGCCTCTCCCATCGTCGTCGCCTCGTAGAACTCCGGACGGACCGGAGGAGGCAGGACGGCGATCTCTGCTTGGGGCTCGTAGCGCCGGAGGGAGGCAGCCGCCAGCTCGCCGGTGACGAGGTACAGGTCGATCGACTCGTGCACCCAGCGCGAATGGGCGGTGGCGTCGGTGCAGAAGACGACAGCCTTCGCTCCCCGATTGCGGCCGCCGAGCGCGGCTGCCACCGGCGCACCGGTCGGAAAGACGGCGAGGGCGAGTGCCATCCCGTCGGCGAGGCCCCGCCGCTCGAGTGCGCGCAGGATGCGGCGTGCCGATGCGCCGTCGCCACCCCGGGCGAGGGGCCCCTCGGCCCGCAGCTGGGCGAAGTGGAAGCCGTCGTAGACGGTCGGGAGCGAGATGGCGGTGCGGAAGACCCGGTGGGCGACGCGGGCGCCGATCGGTCCGAGCAGCTCGATGCAGTCGCACACCGGAGCGGCGGCGTCGAGCTCGCCGTCGGTGTCAGGGGACCCGATGAGGGAGGTCCCGACGAGGGCCCGCCTGCAGACCTCGGCCACCGTGTCGTGGCCTCGGCCGATCGAGCCCGACAGGATCACCGCCTGCGGCACGCTGTGCCGGCGCGCCGAGAGCGGGGCGGCGGTCACCCCGCCGCACCGGGGGCGTGCCGGCGGGTCGCAGTGCCGTTCGTCCCCGGCCGGATCCGTCGGGCCGCAGCGGTCCGGTGCGGCGTGCGGGTGATCACCTGAGGTGCCAGGTCGGAGCTCGGACCGAGCTTCGAGGCGACGGGCACCTGACAGCGGTACCCGCTCGGCGCGGTCCTGATACGCCCTCTCCCCGCCCGCCGGCCCGGGGGGACGGGAAGCCGGGGCGGCGAGCGCGCCGGCCCGCCCGCCACGATTGCCGAAGGCTCCCCCCGGGTAGTGCGGCCCTATGGCGACCACCAAGCAGAAGAAGGCGGCGCGCAGGAACCTCGAGAAGGCCCGGGCGGCCCAGCAAACCCGTGCCGAGGGCAGGCGGGCGACCGCCCGGAGCTCGCCCGGCATGAGCACCTCTCAGAAGAACGACCTCCCGGACTCCGCCTTCGCCTTCCCGGGGGAGCGCAAGGAGCCGCTCACCGACGCCCGCCACGTGCGCAACGCCGTGGCCCGCTTCCAGCAGGTGGAGGGTGTGAGCGATGCCGAGCGGGACCGCGCCTGGCAGCGCATCCGGAGGGCGGCGGACCGCTTCGACGTCGAGCTCTCGGAACAGGACTGGCGCGAGCTCCGCCGCTGAGGCGGCCGGAGGATCAGCCCCAGGCGGCCCGGGTGGCGGGCATGCCCGAGCGGCCGGAAGCGTCCGGCTTCACCGCGAGCACCTGGTGGACGGCGATGCCGCCGTCCTCGAAGCCGTTCACGGACGCGCTCATGTAGAAGCGCCAGACCCGGGCCCGCTCCTCCCCGACGAGGGCGACCGCCGCGTCCCAGTGCTGCTCGAGGTTGGCAACCCAGTGGCGCAGCGTGGCGGCGTAGTGCTCGCGGAGGGACTCGACGTCGCGCACCTCGAAGCCGGCCCGCTCCATGCCGCCGACGACCTCGGCGACGTCGATCAGCTCGCCGTCGGGGAAGACGTAGCGGTTCATGAACGTCCGGCCGCGCATCCTCGACCCGCCGGCCGTCGAGATGGCGTGGTTCAGCAGGCGCCCGGTCGGCCGGAGCAGCCGGTGGACGGTGGAGAAGTACTCCGCCATCCGGCTCTTGCCGACGTGCTCGAACATGCCGATGGACGAGACGGCGTCGAAGCGCTCGCCGGCGAGCTCCCGGTAGTCCTGCACCCGGATGTCCACCGTCCCCGACAGCCCGGCTTCCGCCACGCGGCGGCGGGCGGTCTCGGCCTGGGCGGGGCTGAGCGTCACGCCGACCGCGGCGGCGCCGTGGCGGAGGGCGGCGTGCATCACCATCGAGCCCCACCCGCAGCCGACATCGAGCAGGCGCCTGGGGCCGCCTTCGGGCGCCTCGGCGAGGCCGAGCTTGCGGCAGACGAGCTCGTGCTTGCTCGCCTGCGCCTGTTCGAGCGTCGCCTCCGGCGACTCGAAGCGGGCGCAGGAGTAGGTCATCGCCGGGCCGAGCACGAGCTCGTAGAACTCGTTGCCGATGTCGTAGTGGTGCCGGATGGCGGCGGCGTCCCGCTCCTTTGAGTGGAGCCCCGCCCTGAGGGGACCTGACAGGCGGACCTCGGCCGCCGGAGGGGCGGGCGGGGTGCCGAAGAGCTTCAGCTTGCGGGCGACGTCGATGAGCGGGAGCACCATGGCGGTGGGGGCGGGCAGCCCCTTCGACGTGGCGTCGTTCAGCCGCTTCAGCACGCCCACCATGCCGTCGCGTCCGGCCTCGCCGCTCCCGCTGACCTCGAGATCGAGATCGCCGGCGACGTAGGCGCGGGCAACGCCGAGCTCGCCGGGCGCCCACAGCAGCCGCCTCAAGGCATCGGGAGCACGCAGCACGAGGCGGGCGCCGACGTCGGGTCCGACAACGCTGCCGTCCCAGAAGCCGAATTGCAGCGGCATCTCCGCACCGAAGAACCGCCGGAGAAGCGGCCCCATGATCTCTGCCACCGTGTCCTGGCGACGACCTGCCGGCGCCGCCCGCAAGGACGCGGGCGGGTGGGGGCTCACGCGCTCGTCGTCGTGGCCGATCTCCGCCTTCATGCCGCGATCTCCGCCTTCATGCCGACAGCGTACCGATGCCGCACCGGCCGGGCCGGGCGAGGGGGCGCCGGCTCGCCCGGTGCCCGGCCGGTGGGGCAGGATCGTCGCCATGGCATCGGCCGAAGTCTCGATCCGGCACGCCCGCCGGGCCCAGCTGGCGGCCCAGGGGCTGCTCGGCCGCCGCCTCCCCGGCGGCGTCGGCTCGGTGCTCGGCGCCACGCGCGGCGTGCAGCTCGACACCATCTCCGTCCTCGCCCGCTCGCACGAGCTCATCGCCTTCGCCCGCCTCGGCGCCGTGCCCCGCCGCCAGCTCGAGCGCGCCTACTGGGGAGGCCCTCCCTTCCCGGCCTTCGAGTTCTGGTACCACGCCGCCTGCATCGTGCCGATCGAGGAGTGGCCGAACCTCGCCTTCAAGCGGGCGGCGATCCGGGCACGGGGCTTCCGCTGGCATCGCCTCGACGAGATCGAGAAGGTCTCGGAGGTCGTCCTCGAACAGGTGAGAGAGCGTGGCCCGCTCACGGCCAACGAGCTCGGCGGCGCCAAGCGTGGCGGACCGTGGTGGGACTGGTCGGAGACCAAGATCACCGCCGAGTGGCTGCTCGACGTCGGCGAGCTCGTCTGCACCACCCGCCGCGGCTTCCAGCGCGTCTACGACCTCCCCGAGCGGGCGGTCCCCTCGCATCTGCTCGAGGTCGAGGTTCAGCGCGGCGATGCGCTCCGGCTGCTCGCCGAGCGTGCCGGTCGGGCACTCGGCGTGGCGACGGCGGGGGACCTCGCCACCTACGTCGGCGTGAAGCAGGCGGAGATGGCGGCGGTCCTTTCCTGCACCGCCCTCGAGGCCGTCCGGGTCGAAGGCTGGCGCCAGCCCGCCTACGCCGCCCCCGGGGCCCTCGAGCACCCAGCGGTCGCCGGCACCGGCCGCCGCCGTCCCGTCCTGCTCTCGCCCTTCGACAGCGTCGTCTGTGATCGTGCCCGGCTCGAGCGGCTCTTCGGCTTCCGCCACCGCCTCGAGGCCTACGTGCCCCGTCACAAGCGGGTGCACGGCTACTACACGATGCCCGTGCTGTCGGGTGACCGCTTCGTCGCCCGGGTCGACCCCGCTCGGGAAGGTTCGACCCTCGTGGCACGCAGTGTCAATTTCGAGCCGGCCGGAAAGGCGGCGCTCGAGCGGGCGGCGCGGGCTACCGCCGGGGCTCTCCTCGAGGCAGCCGGGTGGGTCGGCTGCGACTCGGTCGCCGTCGAGCGCGTCGAGCCGGAACAGGCCCGCGACCCGCTCCTCAGCGGGCTCGAGGACTGACCGGCACCAGCCGGGCCAGCACCTCGGAGATCGACCCCCGGACTACGGCCGCCGCCAGGCCGTCGAGTGCCGTTGGGCTTGCGCTCACGATCACGACGGCCGCGCCCTCACGGCGGGCGGGCGGCACGAGGCCGGCGGCCGGGTGCACTTCGAGCGTCGTGCCGACGGCAAGCAGGACCTCGGCCCGCACAGCGGCCCGGACCGCCCGGTCGAGCACCTCGGGATCGAGCGACTGGCCGAAGCTCACCGTCGCCACCTTCAAGATGCCGCCGCCGACCGAGCCGTTCCTGCCGCCACCGGCACGGGGGGTCCGCCTCGCCGGCCCGCACCCGCTCGAGGACCGAGACGGTGGACTGGTGCTCCTTGCACGTAAGCACTCGGTGACGTGGACGGTCCCGTGCAGCTCGATCACCCGTTCGGGGCCGTGACCGGCGGCGAGGTGGAGGCCGTCGGTGCTCTCGGTGACGACCTCGCCGAGCCGCCCGGCCCGCTCGAGGGCGACGAGCGCCCGATGTCCCGGCGTGGGGCGGGCGGACCAGACCGGCGAGGCGAGCCGGCTCTGCCAGGCTCGACGGCGCAGCTGCTCGTCCCCGAGGTAGGCGGACAACGTCGACAGGCGCTCGGCGGAGGGATCGTGCGTCCAGATCCCGTCCGGGCCTCGAGTCCGGGATGCCGGCGTCGGTCGAGATGCCCGCACCCGTGAGGGCGACGAGACCCCCGGGGCCGGCACCGGCGACCGCCTCGCGCAGGTAGGGTGCGCCCCCGTGACAGCAGACGTCGTCGGCTACGAGGTCGCCGACAGGATCGCGACCATCACCTTGAGCCGCCCGGAGCGGCTGAACGCCTGGACGGGGCGGATGGCCTCGAGGTACCGGGCCGCCCTCGCCGAGGCGGCCGCCGACGGCGCCGTCCGGGTCATCGTCGTCACCGGGGCCGGGCGCGGCTTCTGCGCCGGCGCCGACACCGAGGCGTTGAAGGGCCATGCCGACAGGGGTCACTACGACTCGGGCCTCGGCGACGACGCCCCGCGCCCCGGCTACGGGGTGCGGGCCGAATTCGACGCCGAGCTCGTCTACCACCTCGGGATCGACAAGCCGATCATCGCCGCCATCAACGGTCCGGCGGCGGGGATCGGCTTCGCGCTCGCCTGCTACTGCGACGTCCGCTTCGCCGCCCGGGGCGCCAAGCTCACCTCGGCACACGGGCGGCTCGGCCTGCCGGCCGAGTTCGGGCTCTCGTGGCTCCTTCCGCGCCTCATCGGCCTCGGGCGCGCCGCCGACCTGCTGCTCTCGAGCCGAGTCCTGCTCGCCGAGGAAGCGGTCCAGATGGGCCTCGTCAACCGGGTGGTCGACCGAGAGGACCTCATGAGCGAGGTGACCGCCTACGCCCGCCTCCTCGCCGACGGTGTCTCGCCCGCTTCGCTCTCGGCCACCAAACGTCAGCTCTACCGCGACCTCGTGAGCGGGGACCCGGCCCGCTCGACACTCGACGCCATCGAGACGATGAACGAGATGATGGGCGGGGCGGACTACCGCGAGGGCGTCGCCGCGCTGCGGGAGAAGCGGCCGCCGCGATTTTGAGCGCCGGCCGAGTGGTCGGTCCCCCTCCGACCGGCCGCCTCATCGCCGGGCGAGCTGGCCGAGCACCGCCTCGATCTCGTCGAGGGAGACCGACCCGGGCGGGCGACGCTCCCGGGCGAGGCGGTTCGCCGTCTGCTGCAGGAAGGCGTTGACCGGCGTCGCCACGCCGTGCAGCCGGCCGAGGAGGACGATCTCGCCGTTCAGGTAGTCCGCCTCGATGTCGCCCGTCCGCCGCTCGAGGCTCTGCCAGCTCGAGCTGCCGTGCCCCGAGGCGTCCCCGACCGGCCGGGTCGGGCCGCGCAGGAGGCGGCGGGCGGCATCCTCGTCCTCGTCGGCGAGCTCGATCCCGGCAGCCGCGTAGCAGGCACGCGCCTCCTCCTCGGCGGCGGCGACGATCGCCCCTGCCCGATCGCTGCGGCGGTCGCCCGTGGCGGCGTCGAGTGCGTTCGCCACGTTGCTGAGCAGCTTCAGGTACTTGAGCGACATGACCGCCGGCCTCGAGCGGCCGTCGAACCCGGCCGCCGTGAGGTCGGCGGCGAGCTGGCGCGAGGTCTCGTCCTCTCCGGCCGGGTACCTGCCGACGTCGAGCAGCCCGTAGAGCGGGGCTGTGGCGATCTCGACGACGCCGGGCTCGAGGTGGGTCCCGGCGAGCATGACCCGCATGCCGTACACGCGGGCGAAGCGGCGGAGCGCCAGGCGCTCGCTCTCGACGCCGTTCTGGGCGATGACGACCGAGAGCAGGTCGGCCTCCGGCCCGGCCGCCGCCCTCAGGGCGTCGAGCGCCGCCTCGCACTGCTGGGCCTTGGTCGCCACGATGACGCAGTCGCCTGCGCCGAGGCCGGCCTCCCCGGGCGAGGAGACCGCCGGGAGGCGCAGGCGCACGGTCGAGTCCGGATCTCGCAGCTCGAGCCCGTCCCGCTTCAGGGTCTCGAGGTGCGCCCCGCGGGCGACGAGGGTGACGTCCCTGCCGGCGACGGCCAGCTTGCCGCCTATGGCGCCTCCGATCGCGCCGGCGCCGAGGATCACGTATCGCATGGTGAGGTCCTACCTGATCCGACCGTGCGCCCAGGCGCCCGGAGGCCTGACCGGGCCCTCAGAGCTCGATCGGGATCGTCACCGGCCCGTCGTTGACGAGCTCCACCAGCATCTCGGCCCCGAACCGCCCTGTCTCGACCCGTGCACCCAGGCGACCGAGGGCCGTCACGACCTCGTCGACGAGGGCCTCCGCCTTGGCACCCGGCATGGCCTCGACGAAGGAGGGCCGCCGCCCCCGGGAGGTGTCGGCGTACAGGGTGAACTGGCTGACCACGAGCAGCGGCGCACCGAGCTCGGCGCACGAGCGGTTCATCCGGCCGGCGTCGTCGGGGAGCACCCGGAGGTGCCAGAGCTTCTCGGCGAGCGCCCGGGCGGTCTTCGCCGTGTCGTCGTGGGTCACCCCGACGAGGACGAAGAGCCCCTCCTCCTCGATGGCCCCCACGGTCTCGTCGCCGACGACGACACGTGCCCGGCGCACGCGCTGGACGATCGCCCTCACGCTGCGCCCGGGGCTGCCGGTGCGGCGGCTCCGGCTCCCGTGTGCCCGCTCACGCCAGCGCTGCTCCTGTGAGCGCCCGGAGGTAGTCGGGCAGCTCGACGCCGGCGGCCAGGTCGCCAGAGGGCTGCGCTGCCCCGAAGCTCACGCGAAGCGGCAGGCAACCGGCCCAGCAGGCCAGCCCGAGGTCGCCCTCGTCGTCGACCGGGTCGCCCGAGCGGACCTTGGCGCTCACCTCCTCGAGAGGCAGCTCGAGCACCCCGGTCTGGCGCAGCTCCTCAGGCGTCGGCGGCCGGGCGTCGCCACCGCGGCCCGGCACCAGCCGCTCGACGAGTGCGTCGAGCACCTCGGCCTTGCGGGCCTCCCCGAGGACGGGAGCGGCGCGGCCCGAGACGACGACCGACCGGTAGTTGACCGAGTGGTTGAAGCTCGCCCGGGCGAGCACGAGGGCGTCGAAGAGCGTCACCTCCGCCGACACCGCGACGGCCGTCTCCCGGTCGCGACGAGCCGTCCGGTTGAGCCGCGACCCGGTCGAGCCGTGGAGGTAGAGCGCCTCGCCCAGGCGGACGTACAGCATCGGGAGCACCCGGGGCTGTCCGTCGACGACATAGCCGACGTGGGCGACGAGGCCTTCGTCGAGGATGGCGTGCACGCTCTCGGCGTCATAGCGGGCCCTCTCCCGATGGCGGGACGGTACGGTCCTGCCGGTGGGCGGGTACTCGGCCCGTCCGCTCGTTCCCACCTCGGCCACCACGCCTCCCACATTTTGTACTGATACAATATCTCTCTTGTGTCGGAACAATACCACCTGAACGGGTCGACGGCGGCCTCGATCGCCGGCTCGATCGAGCAGGAAGTCCTCTCTGGGGCGCTCGCCCCGGGCGAGCTCCTGCCCCCGGTCCGCACCCTCGCCGCCGCCCTCGGGGTGAGCGCCGGCACCGTGGCGGCCGCCTACCGGCTCGCCGGCCAGCGGGGCCTCACCCTGTCTGACCGGCGCAGGGGGACGAGGGTGCGGCCGTGGCGGCGGGAGGGCGGCGGCCCGCCGGGAGCGGCCGCCGCCCCTGCTCCCTCTGACGCCGAGCGCGACCTCGCCTCCGGCACGCCCGACCCGCGGCTCCTCGCCGCCTCGGGCGAGTTGCTCGCCTGCCTCGACTACCGGCCCGGGAGCTACGGCGCCCCGGCGATCGCCCCCGAGCTCGCCGAGGTGGCCCGGGTCCAGCTCGCCGCCGACCACGTGCCGGCGGAGCATCTCGGCTGCACCTCGGGGGCGCTCGACGCGATGAGCCGCCTCCTTGCCGCCTTCTTGCACCCGGGCGACCGCGTCGGGGTGGAGGACCCGGGCTGGCCGGCCCTGATCGACCTCGTCGGCACCCTCGGGCTCCGGCCGGTGCCGATGGCACTCGACGACGACGGACCGCTCCCCGACTCCCTCTGGCAGGCGCTCGCCGGGGGCGCCCGGGCGGTGGTCGTCACCTCGCGTGCCCAGAACCCGACTGGAGCGGCGCTGAGCGAGGCGCGGGCGGACGACCTGGCGGCCGTCCTCGAGCGCTATCCGGGCGTCGTCACGATCGAGGACGACCACGGCCACCTCGTGAGCGACCGGGAGGTCCATCCGCTCTCGGGCGGGGGTCGCCAGCCGGCCGGCCCGTGGGCCTTCGTGCGCTCGGCCGCCAAGGGGTGCGGTCCCGACCTCCGGGTGGCGGTCGTCGCAGGAGACGACGCCACGCTGCACCGGCTCGATACCAGCCTGGCCGCCGGACAGGGCTGGGTGAGCTACCTGCTCCAGCAGCTGGTGGCGAAGGCCTGGTCAAGAGCCGGCACGACCGGGACGGCCGCCGCCACCTACGACCTCCGGCGCCGGGCGCTCGTCGAGGCGCTGCAGCGGCTCGGCATCGCCTGCGTCGGCCGGAGCGGGCTCAACGTGTGGGTCCCGGTGGCCGACGAGGCGGCCGCCGTCTCGGGGCTGCTGTCGGCCGGTTGGAGGGTGGCGCCCGGCCGGCCCTTCCGCCTCGCCAGCGCTCCAGGAATCCGCATCACGACGGCGAGCCTCGAGCCCGCCGAGGCGCCCGCGCTGGCGGCCGCCGTCGCCCAGCTCGCCGGACGTGCCCCGGCGACGCGCTACTGAGGATGCGGGTCGCGAAGCGGCGCTCAGTCGCTGCCGAGCAGCTTCCCGAGGGCGTCCCGGGCGTTCGCGCTCTCGGCGGCGGCAGCGGCGAGGTAGGTGGCGAGCTCGCGCACCCATTCGGAGACCGGGACCTCGCGCCTCGAGATCGTCACCCCGCGGACCTCCTTCGCCACCGTCGAGACGAGGCGGCCGTGGCGGGAGACGAGCTCGAGGGTCGAGTCGGCGATTCGCAGCCGGATGGCGGTCGCCTTTCCGGGGCGCCCTGACACCCGGTCGCTCAGGGAGCGCTCGTAGTCGACCTCCACCATGCCCGCCGGGAGCAGGTCGCCGATCGTCGAGGAGAGGACGCGGTGGTAGGCGTCGAGGTCGGCGGTGTCGGCCCGCAGGGCGGCCGCCACGCTCTCGACGAGGTCCTGCCTCTCGCCGCCCTCGCCGCTCCCGCCGGTCGTCATGGGTGCCGCCGCCCGCTGCTACTTGTCGGTGAGGGGAAGCACCATCTGAGGCTTCGCGATGACGTGGTCGGCGCGAAGCGGGCGGACGGCTGTACCGATGGCGAAGAACTCGGTCGTGTGACCACCCCAGCGGTGCGGAAGCGACAGCAGCTGGACGCCGACGATGCCCTCGGCGTTCAGCTGCTCGGCCTCGGCCTGCATCCTGCTCATGGCGAGCTCGCGGGCGTCGTAGAGCGCCTCGGTGAACTGGGGGATCTCAACGTTCTTGCCGACGTTGCCGAGCGCCCTGAAGGCGCCCTGGTGGGCGATGTGGTACACGCAGCTGCCCATCACCATGCCGAGGGGCGCGTAGCCCGCCTGGACGAGCGTCCAGAAGTCCTGCCCCGAGAGGTCGGAGGTGAAGGGCTGGCTCTTGTTGTTGCGCCACTGCCCGCCGTCGTCGGACTTCACGGCCGTGCCGACCGCGACGAACTCGGCGAGGTCGTTGCCGAACTCCTTGAACTCGATCTCGAGGCGGACCCCGACGATCCCGTCGGCCCCGAGGGCGTCGGCCTCGGCCTCCATCCTTGTCATGGCGAACTCGCGGGCCTGGTACATGGCCTGCGAGAGCGTGCTGAGCTCCATGTTCTG
>JAJZZB010000059.1 GCA_021797795.1 Actinomycetes bacterium
CTTCTGGTCATAGGTCACGATCTCGCCGAGATCTCTGCCGATACGCCCGGCGGTCGCCAGGTGGATGGCGTCAAGTGAGCGGAGCTCGATCGGCAACAACACTCCGGCCCCACCGAGCACCTGGTCGGTGACACGAACGAGGGCGCTCGTGATCAGCGTGCGTCGCCGCCGCAGGTGTCGCCTCAGGGCGTCGGTCTCGGGCTCTCCCCGCGAGCTTCACAATCGCGGACGAGCCAAGATAGGTGGCCAGCTGAGAATGGCGGTCCGGTTCTGGGGTCGTTCCCCAGTCCTTTCCTTCGGCGGGTCGGCGGTAGGTGCAGGATGGACTACGCCACCGTCGTGGTCACCGCAGGACGTCCACCTGGCATGCTCGGCGGATCTTGCCGCGTCCCCTGCGGTCGGCTGCGCAGACCACCAGATCGCCAGACGCCTTCAAGCGCTTCGCAGGTACTCGCGAAGCGCCCGTCGGACCACCTCGCCAGCGCTGACACCCTCGGCCTCGGCTCGGCGCTCGATGGCTCGGCGAAGCTCCGCGTCGAAGCGCACCGGCAATGCCGTGGCCGGCTCGGCGCCCATGGAGGGTCGTCCGGGCCGTCGACGGAGCTTTGAGACGTCCAGCCCCGCTTCGGCCTCGTCGGCCATGCGCTCGACGACCTGTTCGGTCAACTCGACTCCGCTGCGCGACGTCCCGTAGGAGCGTGGCTCAGCCATCGCTGCTCCGAAGCTGCTCGAGCAGGATCTGGTACCTCGATCGCATCTTCATGGCGTGGATCACCACCTCGCTACCGTCGGAGCGCACGGCGACCACGACCTCAAGGAGGCGCGCCGCCCGATCAGGGCCCAGATAGAGAGCCTTGTCGGGGTCGTCACCGTCGTCGCCGACATACAAGGCGTGTTCGATCGCGTGGAGGATGTCAGCGTCTTCGAAGCGGTCCTCGGCCTGATGACGACGCGCGGATGGGGCGATCTCCACACGAGGGAATCGTATCACGAAACTGTGCAGGGGCGTTACCGATCTCCCGCCACCTACCCGGCAGGCCGGTTCAGGCTCAGTTCTCGGGGCACGCCGATCGTAGCCAGCTCAGGACTTGGAGTGCGGGACGCCGATAGCGACGACCACTGCGGTCGACTTCGGCGCCGAGGGCGTCGCGGAGGTAGAGGAGGGTCTGGAGGGTCTGGTCGATGTCGTGGGCGAATCTCCACGACTCGCTCCCGACTCGACGCGTGGCTGTGCCGGTCCTTATCCGTGCTGGCCGGCGAGGCGCAACCACCGAGCCGGCAGGCTGACGAGGCGGTTACCGAAGAACCAGCATTGCCAACCTGGCAGAACAAGGTGGCGACGGCGCCTGGTTCCCACTGGGACGAGTCTGGCAACCGGTCTCGTTGGCGCACCAGGCGAGCGTGGCGGCTCGACCACGGAAGGCGCAGCAGCCGCTCTGCGACGCGAGACAGGTGTCGACCAGCATCACTGGCCGTTCCCGCAGCTCGAGCGGGTTCGAGCTGCGTCTTGCCCATCGGGCTGTGATGCAGGCGGGCGTCACCTACCCTTTCCGGATGCCCCCCGTCCGGATGTCCCAGCTCCTCGGCTCCACGCTGCGCGAGGCCCCTGCGGGCGCAGAGACGCCCGGATACCGCCTCCTCTTGCGAGGGGCCTTCGTGCGCCAGCTCGGGCAGGGCATCTTCTCCTACCTCCCCCTCGGCTGGCGGGTTGTGCGCCGTATCGAGCAGGTGCTTCGGGAGGAGATGGACGCCGTAGGCGGTGTGGAGCTGCAGATGCCGCTCGTCCATCCCGCCGACGTCTGGCGCCGCAGCGGCCGCTACGAGTCGATGGGCCCCGAGATGGTGCGCTTCAGAGACCGGAGGGACCGCGCACACGTGCTCGCCATGGCCCACGAGGAGGTCGTGGCGACGCTCGCGGCCAGCGAGATCCAGTCCTGGCGCCAGCTGCCCAAGCTCGTCTACCAGATCCAGCTCAAGTTCCGCGACGACCCCCGGCCGCGGGCAGGACTGCTCCGCATGCGCGAGCTCACCATGAAGGACGCGTACTCCCTCGACCGGGACGCGGCAGGGCTCGGCGTGCAGTACGACCGCATCCACGGCGCGTACCTCGAGATCTTCCGCCGGTGCGGCCTCCCTGTCGTCCCGGTCGCGGCGGGCACGGGCATGATGGGCGGCATCGAGGCGCACGAGCTCATGTACCTGTCGCCGGTCGGCGAGGACATCGTCGTGCTCTGCGACTCCTGCGGCTGTGCCCGCAACCGCCGGGTCGCCGCTGCCGCTGCCGTCTCCGTCGCACACGAGGACCCGTTGCCGGTCGAGCGGGTGCACACCCCGGACGCCACCACCATCGACGCGCTCGCCGATCTGCTCGGGATCCCCCCGGAGCGTACGGCGAAGGCCCTCTTCGTGTCGACGTCGGACGGCCGGTTCGCCGTTGCCGTGGTCCGCGGGGACACGCAGCTCAACGAGGCCAAGCTCGCGAGCGCACTCGGAGCCGCCGAGCTGCGGCCCATGACCGCCGACGAGATGCAGCGAGTCGGCGCAGTGCCGGGGTACGCCTCCCCCGTCGGTCTCACCGGACGCGCCGTCGTGGTGGTCGACGACCTCGCCGCCCGCTCCCCGAACCTCGTCGCCGGCGCCAACGAGGCAGGCTTCCACCTCCGCAACGTCAACGTGGGGCGGGATTTCCAGCCCGACGAAGTGACCGACCTCGTCGCTGTCGACGCCGGGCAGCCCTGCGTCGTGTGCGGGTGCCCAGTTCGCACGGAGCGCGCGGTGGAGGTGGGGAAGATCTTCAAGCTCGGTACCCGGTACGCGGGGCTCGGAGCGACCTACCTCGCCGAGGACGGCACCGAGCAGCCCGTCGTGGTGGGTTCCTACGGCATCGGCGTCGACCGCCTGATGGCGTGCGTCGCCGAGGAGCACCACGACGACCGGGGCCTCGTGTGGCCCGCGTCCATCGCCCCGTTCGCCGCGCACGTCTGCGCGCTCGGGGCCGAGGGCCTCGAGGCTGCGGCTCCCGTCGCCGACGCGCTCGCGGCAATCCACATCGACGTCCTCCTCGACGACCGTGACGAGCGCCCCGGGGTGCAGTTCGCCGACGCCGAGCTCATCGGTTGCCCGGTCCGAGTGACGCTCTCGAAGCGGTCGATCGCGGCAGGGGGCGCGGAGGTCGAGCTGCGCTCGGACGGTTCGCGGACGGGCGAGATCGTCGCCCTCGGGGAGGTCGCAGCCTGGGTCCGTGCGCACGTCCCGCAGCGTTGACGGTCCCACCCCCGGCCAGCGAGTCGGCCAAAGTCCCAAGTGCGCAACTACTGGGCTGTGCGGTCCTGCGGACGACGAGGTGCTGGCCACTGCGCGCTGCTCGGCGGGAGTGGCACATGCCGTCGAGCGGCCCGCTACCGGCCCACGGGTCGGCGCGACGGCCCGGGGCGTGCCCCTCGGGCCGGCTCCTCTGCGGCCGCCAGCGCCGCCAGGAGCTGCCGGCGGTCAGCCGGGTCGAGCCGCTCTGCGTCGATGCGCACGAGGGCTGCCGCGCCGGCCGCCGCGCCGATCAGGAGCTCGAGCCCGACCTGGGCGTCTCCCGCGAGGCGCTGGTTGCCGTCACGGCGAAGCCGGTCGAGAAGGGGGCGGAGCTCCGCGGCGAGTGTCACCATGTCGAGCGGGACCTGGGCGGCCCGCAACGCGGCTGCGCCCGGGTCTTGCGGGCGGGTGCGGGAGCCGTCCTGGTCGCCCGCGCCGGCGGATGCCGGGAGGACGGCGGCCACCGCTGCCTCGTCCGCCGACGCGAGCTCGAGGGCGCGGAGCCGGATCGAGTCCGCCTCGTCGGCCAGCTCGTCCGAGTCTGCGAGCAGCTCCGAGGAGAAGCGGGCCACCATCGACGCGAGCGCGGCCGCTGCGGCGAGGCCCACCGCGGCCGCGGCACCGCCGCTCGGGGTAGGGGCGCGTGCGGCCAGGGCCGCGAGCCAGTCGTCGAGGGGAGCCCCGGTGCCCGTCACTTCCTGGTCACCGCCTTGCCTCTCAGGCGAGGCCGACGATCTCGCCGTGCTCGTCGATGTCGATGTGGAACGCGGCCGGGTCGGAGCCGAGCCCGGGCATGGTCCGCATGTCGCCGCAGATCGGGTACACGAACCCCGCCCCTACCGAGGCACGGACCTCGCGGACCGGCAGACGCCAGCCGGTCGGTGCGCCCTTCAGGGCGGGGTCCGACGAGATGGACAGGTGCGTCTTCGCGATGCACACCGGCAGCCGGCCGAACCCGTTGCGCTCGTAGGTGTCGAGCTGGCGCCCGGCGGTGGGGGAGTAGTCGACCCCGTCGGCGCCGTAGACCTTCGTCGCCACCGTCTCGATCTTCTCGCGGAGGCTGGAGTCGTCGGGGTACAACAACGCGAACTCGCTGTCGGCTTCCGCCGCCTCGATCACCGCCTCGGCGAGCTCCGCGGCGCCCTCCCCGCCGTTCGCGAAGGGCGTCGAGACCACGGCGCGCACCCCGAGGGATGATGCGAGCTCTGCGATGGCGGCGTGCTCCGACCGGTGGTCCTCGGGGAAGCCGTTGATCGCGACCACCGGGGTCACGCCGTGCAGGCGCACGTTCTCCACCTGCTTCACGAGGTTGGCTCCCCCGGCCAGCACGTCGTCGGGGTTCTCCTCGAGCAGTGCCGGGGGAAGAGGGCGGCCGGCGACCACCCGGTACTTTCCCGAGTGTGCCTTGAGCGCCCGGACGGTCGTCACGACCACCGCCGCGTCGGGGACGAGTCCCGAGGCGCGGCACTTGATGTTGAAGAAGCGTTCGGCACCCATGTCCGCCCCGAAGCCGGCCTCGGTGATGAGGACATCTCCCGAGTGGATGCCGATCAGGTCGGCGACGACCGAGGAGTTCCCGTGGGCGATGTTGCCGAAGGGGCCGGCGTGCACCAGCACCGGGGTGTGCTCGAGGGTCTGGACGAGGTTGGGCTTGAGGGCCTCCCGAAGGATCACCGCCATCGCCCCCGCCCCGCGCAGCTCCTCGGCGGTCACGGGCTCGCCAGAGCGCGTGTAGCCCACCACCACCCGCCCGAGACGCCGGCGTAGATCCTGGAGCGACGTCGACAGCGCGAGCACCGCCATCACCTCGGAGGCGGCCGTGATGTCGAACCCGGTCTGGCGCGGCACCCCGTCTTCGGCTCCGCCGAGCCCGACCACGATGTTGCGCAGGGCCCGGTCGTTCACGTCGAGCACCCGGCGCCAGGTGATGTTGGCCGGGTCGAGCCCCAGCTGGTTCCCCTGGTAGAGGTGGTTGTCCAGGATCGCCGACAGCATGTTGTGCGCGGAGGTGACCGCGTGCATGTCACCCGTGAGATGCAGGTTGAGCGACTCGAACGGGACCGCCTGGCTGTACCCGCCGCCGGCCGCTCCGCCCTTGATCCCGAAGGTCGGGCCCATGGACCCCTGGCGGATCGCGACGGTCGCACGCCGCCCGATCCTGGCCATCCCCTGACCCAGTCCGATGGTGGTCGTCGTCTTGCCCTCGCCGAGCGGGGTGGGGGTCACGGCGGTCACGACCACGTAGCGTGCCCGGGGCCAGTCCGCCAGCTCCTCGATCGCGTCCAGGCGGATCTTGGCGACGTGCTCGCCGTAGGGCTCCAGGAGGTGCGGTCCCAGCCCCATCTCGGCGGCGACGTCGGCGATCGGCGCCAGCTTCGCGGCCCGCGAGATCTCGAGTGCGGTCGTGATGTGTTGCATTCTACGCACCGAAGTCGCAGTATGTGCAACAGTGGTCTACGACGTCGTGATCGTGGGGGGCGGCTCGGCGGGGTCCTGCCTCGCCAACCGGCTGAGCGCCGATCGGGGGACGAGGGTCCTCGTGCTCGAAGCCGGCCGGCCGGACTACCGCTTCGACCTGCTCATTCACATGCCGGCGGCCCTGACCTTCCCGATCGGCAGCCGCTTCTACGACTGGCGCTACGAGTCGGAGCCGGAGCCTTTCATGGGAGGCCGCCGGATCTATCACGCCCGCGGCAAGGTCCTCGGGGGGTCGAGCTCGATCAACGGGATGATCTTCCAGCGGGGCAACCCGCTCGACTACGAGCGCTGGGCGTCCGACCCGGGCATGGAGGAGTGGGACTACGCCCACTGCCTGCCGTACTTCAAGAAGATGGAGACGTGCCTCGCCGGGGGCGACGCGTTCCGCGGGACGAGCGGCCCCCTGGTGCTCGAGCGCGGCCCGGCCACCAACCCGCTCTTCGGCGCCTTCTTCGCAGCCGTCCAGCAGGCGGGCCTCAGCCTGACCGACGACGTCAACGGCTACCGCCAGGAAGGGTTCGCTCCCTTCGACCGCAATGTGCACCGGGGCCGGCGTCTCAGCGCGGCCCGCGCCTACCTCCATCCGGTGATGGACCGGCCCAACCTCGACGTGCGCACGCGCGTGCTCGCGACGAGGATCCTGTTCGAGGGCGACCGGGCGGTGGGCGTGGAGTACCGGTCCCGGGGCAGGACCGAGACGGTGCGCGCCGGCGAGATCGTCTGCTGCGGCGGCGCGATCAACTCGCCGCAGCTGCTCCAGCTCTCCGGCGTCGGCAGGGCGGCCGACCTCGAGCGGCTCGGCGTCACCCCGGTGGTCGACCTCCCGGGGGTGGGCGAGAACCTCCAGGACCATCTCGAGGTGTACATCCAGTACGCGTGCACCCAGCCGGTGTCGGTCGCGCCCGCGCTGGCATGGCGCCGCCGGCCGTTCGTTGCCCTGCAGTGGCTGCTCTTCCACACCGGCCCTGGTGCGACCAACCACTTCGAGGGGGGCGGCTTCGCCCGGAGCAACGAGGACGTCGCCTACCCCAACCTCATGTTCCACTTCCTTCCCATCGCCGTGCGCTACGACGGCTCGGCCCCGGCCGCGGGGCACGGCTACCAGATCCACATCGGCCCCATGTACTCGGACGCACGCGGGTCGGTGAAGGTCCGGTCCACTGACCCCATGGTCCACCCGGCGCTCCGGTTCAACTACCTCTCGACCGCGCAGGACCGCCGCGAGTGGGTCGAGGCCGTCCGCCTCGGCCGACGCATTCTCAGCCAGCCGGCCATGGACGAGTTCAACGGCGGCGAGCTCTCCCCGGGCGAGTCGGTCGAGTCGGACGAGGAGATCCTCGCCTGGGTCGCACGCGACGGAGAGACGGCGCTCCATCCGTCGTGCACTTGCAAGATGGGAATCGGCGAGGAGGCCGTCGTTGACCCCGGGTCGATGCGCGTGCACGGCACCCGGGGACTTCGCGTCGTCGATGCTTCCGTGATGCCCTACGTGACGAACGGCAACATCTACGCGCCCGTGATGATGACGGCGGAGAAGTCGGCCGACCTCATCCTCGGTAACACGCCGTTGCAGCCGGAGCACGTGGAGTTCTTCCGGCGGGACCGACCGGGCCGCGCCGAGGACGACGCGGTGAGCTCCGATGCCTGAGCGTACCGGCGGCCGGCATGCCCGCAGGGGCACCCGTGCCTAGCCCCCTCGTCGCCGGGGACACGCGCCCTGTCGCCCAGCGGGCGGTGAGCGGGCAGGTGAAGGGTGGGGAGCCGGAGGACGGGACGGGAGACGAGCAGCACGTCGCGCCCCGCCACCAGTCGGTGGAGCGGGCGCTCGCCGTCCTCGCCGCGTTCGACGACGTGCGGGCCGAGCTCGGGGTAGGGGAGCTCTCCCGCTCGCTCGGGCTCCACAAGTCGACGGTGTCGCGCCTCGCGGCCACCCTCGAGCGCAGCAGGTTCCTGCGCCGCCACAAGGACCGGTACCGGCTGGGCACCGAGGTGGTCCGGTTGGGCGCGGTCGCCCTGGCCAGCTTCGACCTCGTCACCTCGATGCGCCCGGCGATGGAGCGGATCTCTGAGCTCTGTGGCGAGACCATCAACCTCGCCGTCGCGGACGGCGACTGGGTCCTCAACATCGCAGAGGTGCCGAGCACCTACATCCTCTCGTCGTCCGGGGGGTGGAGTGGGCGGCGGACGGCGCCGCACGCCGTCGCCAACGGGAAGGTGCTGCTCGCGTACGGCGCGCTCCGACTGCCGGACGGCGCGGTTCTCGAGCGCTACACGCCGCGCACGATCACGAGCCGGGCCGAGCTGGCGGCCGAGCTGGCGGCCGCCCGCGACCGAGGGTACGCGACCGCCGTCTGCGAGCTCGAAGAGGGGCTCGTCGCCGTCGCCGCGCCCGTGCTCGACGCGGACGGTCGATGCGTGGCCGCGCTGTCGGTGTCGGGGCCCGAGTCGCGGCTCGGGCCCGAGCACCTGGAACGCTTGGGGAAGCTGGTGGGCAGTGCCTGAGCTGCGCGAGGTGCGAGCCCTCGTCGGGGGGAGGTGGCTCGGGGCAGACACCACATTCCCGGCCGTGAGCCCGTCGACCGGCGAGACGTTCGCGAAGGTCGCACTGGGCGACACCGCGCTTGCTGACGCCGCCGTGCGCGCCGCGGCTGACGCGGCGGCCGCATGGGCGGCCACGCCCCCCGCGGAGCGGGCCGCGCACCTGGAGGAGGTCGCCGGGCTCGTTCGCGCGCGGCGCGACGAGCTTGCCCTGATGCTCACGACCGACCAGGGCAAGCCGCTCCACACCGAGGCCTTCGCCGAGGTCGACGAGCTCGCTCAGTACTTCTCGATGGCCGCGCACGACGCCGAGCGGGTCGCCGGCTCCCTGCCGGACTCCGTCTCGGCGGCTCGACGCGTGATGGTGAGGCGCGTGCCGCTCGGCGTCGTCGGCGTAGTGAGCCCGTGGAATTGGCCCTACACCATGGGCGCTGAGCTGTTCGCGCCCGCGATCGCTGCGGGCAACACCGTCGTGTGGGTGCCAGCCCCCACCACCAGTGCGTGCTCGGGCGTCCTCGCGGAGCTCGTCGCCGAGTCAGGGTTGCCGCCGGGGGTGTTCAACTTCGTCCCGGGACCCGGACCGGTGGTCGGCGACGCGGTGGTCTCCCACCCGCTCGTCGCCGGCGTGGGTTTCGTCGGCTCGGTCGCCACCGGAGCGACCGTGGCTGCCCGCGCGGCGGGTAAGGCGCAGATCCTCGAGCTCGGCGGGAACGGACCGATGGTGGTGCTGGCAGACGCGGACCTGGACCTCGCGGCGCACGAGTCCCTCGAGGCGGCTTTCCTCTGCGCCGGGCAGAGCTGCACGGCCGGCGAGCGGTTCCTCGTCGAGCGTCCCGTCGTCGCGGCGTTCGTGGAGCGAGTGGTCGAGCTCACCCGTGCGCATGTGCGGCTCGGCGACCCGTTCGACGACACCACGACGATGGGTCCGCTCAACAACGAGCCGACGGCCGAGAAGTTCGACCGCCACGTCGCAGAGGCCGTCGACCACGGAGCGCGGCTGTGCCACGGCGGGCAGCGTGCCGGTGGGTACCCGACGTCGCTGTTCGCAGAGCCGACCGTGCTCGAGGCAGTCACGCCCGACATGCTCATCGCCAGGGAGGAGACGTTCGGTCCAGTCGTGCCGGTCGTCGCGGTGGCGTCGGCCGCCGAGGCCCTGGAACTGACCAACCTCTCCCCGTTCGGGCTCACCGCCGCGGTCTTCACCGAGGACCTCGAGCGCGGCCTCGCGTTCGCGGAGGCGGCACGTGCCGGATGGGTGAACGTCAACGCGTCGACCAATCTGTGGGAGTCGCACCTCCCCTTCGGCGGCCGTTCGGGCAGCTCGAGTGGGAGGGGGCGCGTCGGCGGGCGATGCGTGCTCGACGCGTTGAGCGAGCCCAAGACCGTCGTGTTCCCGGCGCCGAGGGGGTCGGCACCGGCGTGGCCGGGGAGATTGGTACCGTGAGGCGGGGTCGCTGGGACCTCGCAGCCTCCCGAGGCATGGAGGCCGGCATGGCTGACACCGCGGATCCTGTGGACGCCGCCGGGGCACCCGACGCGGGGAGCCCCGCAGCGAGCGGGGCGAGCCTCGCGGGAGACCTCTCGCTCGTGGGGACCGAGCACGACCCTCTCGTCGAGGCCCTCGCCCTCGTGGATGGAGCGGCGCGGCGAGGGGTCGGCCTGCGGCTGCTCGGAGGGCTCGCCGTCCGTGCGCTCTGCCGCTCTTACCCCCCTCGGCTTCGGCGAGACCAGGACATCGACCTCGCCTGCCTCTCCAGGGGGCGCAAGGACGTCGTGGCATACCTCGATGGCGTCGGCTGCGAACCTGACCGGCGCTTCAACAGCCTCAACGGCGACCGGCAGATGTACTTCACTGCTCCCTCCGGCCGTCCGATCGACGTCATGGTCGATCGGCTGGCGATGTGCCACACCATCGACCTGCGCCCGGCCTTCGGCGCCTTGCCCACCACCGTCGACGTCGTGGACGTGCTCTTGTCGAAGCTCCAGATCGTCGAGCTCAACCCGAAGGACGCGCGCGACATCTTCCACCTGCTGGCTCGCTTCCCGGTCAGCGGTGAGACACCCCCCGGCGGTTGGCGCGTGACGCCCGACGAGGCGGGTCCACCGATCGCGATCGACCGTGCGCGGTTCGAGAAGGTCCTCGGGTCGGACTGGGGCTGGTGGCGCACGGTCACGGGCAACCTCGCCAAGCTGCCGACGCTCGCGGAGTCGTGCGACGACTACGTCCCTGACGGCGCCCACATCGACCCGCTCGCGAACGCCTCCCGCCTTCTCGAGATCGCAGAGCACGCGCCGAAGAGCCTCCAGTGGAAGGTGCGCGCGCGGATCGGGGAGAAGGTGCGGTGGTACGAGCTGCCCGAGGAGGTCGCACATTGAGCGTGGCTGAGGTCTATGGGCGGTTCGGCGCCTCGCGGGCAGCCGCGGGGGAGTGGGCACGATGAAGATCTTCTTCGCGACCGACATCCACGGCTCCGAGGTCTGCTGGCGCAAATTCCTCAACTCGGCCGAGTTCTACAAGGCGGACCTCGTGGTCCTGGGGGGTGACGTCACGGGGAAGGTCATGGTGCCCGTCGTGAACCACGGCGCCTACTGGCAGGTGACCATCTCCGGCCAGACGCACCAGCTCGACTCCCTCCAAGCGGTGGAGGAGATCGAACGCCAGATCCGCAACCGCGGGTACTACCCGACGCGTCTCGCGCCGGACGAGCTCTCCGAGCTCAAGGAGGAGGACGGCTCCATCGACCGCCGGTTCACCGCCGAGATCGTCGCCACGCTCGACCGCTGGCTGGACATGGCGGACGGGAAGCTCCGCGGCGGGGAGATCCCCTGCATCGTGAACGGCGGTAACGACGACACCTTCGAGATCGACCACGTCGTCGAAGCTTCGTCGTCCGTCACCTTCGCCGAGGGCAAGGTCCTCGATCTCGACGGCTTCTCGCTCGCGTCGATGGGGTTCACCAACCCGACGCCGTGGGACACGTTCCGGGAGGCGCCGGAGGAGGATCTCGCTCGCCGGATCGAGGCGGTGGTCAGCCAGGTCCCGGACATGGGCCGCGCCATCTTCAACTTCCACGCGCCCCCCTACGGCTCGGGCCTCGACGAGGCACCGGCCCTCGACGAGAACATGCGCCCGATCCACGGCGGCGCGGTCATGAAGCCAGTGGGCTCGACCGCGGTGCGCGAGGCGATCCTGCGGCACCAGCCGATGCTGTCGGTCCACGGCCACATCCACGAGAGCCGCGGGGTGAGGAGGATCGGCCGCACGCTCGCGATCAACCCCGGGAGCGTCTACGGCGACGGCGTGCTCCAGGGCGCCGTCCTCGAGCTCAATGCGAAGAAAGGCAAGGTGGCGAGGTACATCCTCGTCAACGGGTAGCGACAGCCGGCTGGCGGCAACAAGAGCAACAAGAGGAAGAAAGGGGGGGCAAATGTCGACGATCGACGAGGCAAGCGGGATCGGCGCCACCACTGGAGGAAGTGAAGCGCCGACCCTGTTCCTCCGAAAGGCGACGGGGTTGGTCCGAGGATGGTCGGTGCGCGACGCGATCATCTACGCGGCGCTGTCGACGAACATCGTCACGCTCGGCATCGTGGAGTTCGCCTACAACTCCTTCATCCCGAGGGGACAGCTGATCACCTCGATCCTCATCTCCGGCGTGTGGGTCTCGTTCCTCGTGGTCACCTATGCAGGCCTCATCGTCACCATCCCGCGTGCAGGTGGCGACTACGTGTGGCAGAGCCGCATCCTCGGTGGCCCGATCGGCTTCGTGATGTCAGCGACGGGGTGGTGGTTCATCCTGTGGCTCTGGGCGCCGATCTACGGCGCCATCCTGTCGGAGGAGCTGTTCCAACCGGTCGCGGCCGACCTCGGGCACCCGGGCGCGGCTGCATGGTTCGCGAGCCACAACGGCATCTTCGTCGTGTGCCTCATCACGATCGCGCTCGCCGGCGTCCTCGTCTCGATCGGCATGGCGGGGTACGCGAAGGTGCAGAAGTGGTGCTTCGCGGGCGGCCTGCTCGGGTTCGCCGTCATGGTCATCATTCTGCTCGTCTCGAGCCACGGGAGCTTCGTGAGCTCCGTCGACCACTACGGCAAGTCGCTGTTCGGCGTGAACAACGCCTACAAGACCGCGATCAAGACGGGGGGCGGGTCCTTCACGTTCGGCTTCACCCCGCTCGGTCCGAGCATGCTGCTCGTCCCGATGATGATGTTCTACCTCCTGTGGCCCAACTGGGGATCGACCCTCTACGGCGAGATCCGCGGGGCGAGCGACTTCAAACGTGTGTTCACCGGCATGTTCACGGGCCTCTGGGTCACCGTGGCCTTGTCCGTGGTCTTCCTGCTCGTCGTCGCCAAGACGTTCGGCTGGAACTTCTACAACAACGCCAACGCCGCATGGGCGAGCAACTTCTCGGGCGTCTTCCACATCTTCCCGTACCCGGCCATGCTCGCGGGATGGCTGGTGCACAACCAGGCATTCCAGGTCGCCCTCATCCTCGTGATGGGGCTGTGGTTCATCGGCTGGGTCGGCACCCTGTTCCTCTCCTCGACGCGGGTGATCTTCGCCGCGGCGTTCGACCGGGTGCTGCCCGACGCCGCGGCGACCGTCTCCGAGAAGCGCAAGGTGCCCGTGGCCTCCCTGGTGCTCATGCTGCTTCCCGCGGTGGGCCTCTCGGCCCTCTACGCGTACTGGGGGAAGTTCTCCACCTACACCCTCGACGCCACGCTGGTGATCGCCGTCACCTACCTCGTCACCTCGTTCGCCGCGGTGATCCTCCCGTGGCGCAAGCCCGACCTGTGGAAGGCGTCGCCGGCGAGCCGCTTCAAGGTGCTCGGCGTGCCGCTGGTGCCGCTCTGCGGGCTCGTGACGATGGGGCTGCTGATCTACAACCTCGTGGAATGGCTGTCGAACAGCGCGTACGGGGTCAACAACGTGGACTCGCTCGTGTTCATGGGCATCATGTACGCGCTGGCGATCGTCGTCTACGTGACGGCGCGGCTCATCCGCAAGCGCCAGGGTGTCGATCTCGCGTTGATCAACAAGGAGATCCCGGTCGAGTAGGAGCCCGGGAAGGAGGGCGCCTGGCCCGGCGCACGAGACCACGACCGCACACCGGAAAGGGCACGGAGCACCAGCGACATGAGCGAACTCGAGCAAGCCGCCGCCGTCATCATCGGCGCCGGCATCGTCGGCAACAGCCTCGCCTACCACCTGGCCAAGTTGGGTTGGCGGGACCTCGTGCTCGTCGACAAGGGCCCGATGCCCAATCCGGGAGGGTCGACCGGACACGCGTCCAACTTCATCTACGGCATCGAGTACTCGAAGATGATGGCGGACCTGACGGCCGACTCCACCAGGCAGTACAAGGAGCTCGGGGTCTTCATCGAGTCGGGTGGCCTGGAGGTGGCGCGTACCGCCGCCCGGATGGAGGAGGTCCGGCGCCGAGCGTCTGCCGCGACGGCATGGGGCGTCCGACGCGAGATCGTCTCGCCCGGAGAGGTGCACGAGCTCGTTCCCTACGTGGACCCTTCGGTGGTGGTCGGCGCCATCTACTTCCCCGAGGTCGGCGTCGTCGACTCGCTGCGTGCGGGCACCATCATGCGTGAGCGCGCGGAGCTCCTGGGCGCGCTCACCGTGAGAGCTGGCACGGAGGTCCTCGGCATCGAGGTGGACCCCGTGACGCGCCGCGTCCGGGGCGTCCGCACCACCTCGGGCGACTTCGCGACGGAGACGGTCGCCGTGTGCTGCGGCGTGTGGAGCCCGCGCATCGCGAGAATGGCGGGAGCGTCGATCCCGCTCACGCCCATCGTCCACCAGATGATCTCCGTAGGGCCGGTGCCGCTGTTCGCCGACACGTCCGGCGAGATCGCGTACCCGATCGTGCGCGACGTCGACACCAACATGTACGAGCGTCAGCACGGCGGCGACCTCGAGGTCGGGTCGTACGCCCACCGACCGATGATCGTGAGACCCGACGCCATCCCTTCCAACGAAGAGGCCGCGCTCTCCCCCACGGAGATGCCGTTCACCCAGGAGGACTTCGACCCCCAGCTCGAGCAGGCGCTCGAGCTGATGCCCGAGCTGCTCGGCGACGAACGCGTCGGCATCCGCTACGCGATCAACGGGCTCATCTCCATGACGCCCGACGGCCACCCTGTGCTGGGAGAGACCCCGGAGGTCAAGGGGCTGTGGTCCGTCGCCGCCAGCTGGATCAAGGAGGGCCCCGGCATCGGACGGGCGGTCGCCGAGCTGATGACCGAAGGCGTGTCCGAGATCGACATCGCCGAGGCGGACATCGCCCGCTTCTACGACTTCCAGCGAACGCGCCGGCACGTCGAAGCGCGGGCGGCCGAGGGCTTCAACAAGATGTACGGCATCGTGCACCCAGCAGAGCAGTGGTCCGACGAGCGCAGGGTGCGGCTGCCGCCGATGTACGAGCAGGAGGTCGCCCTCGGCGCGTTCTTCTACCAGACCGCCGGTTGGGAGCGCCCCCACTGGTACGAGAGCAACGCGCCGCTCCTCGAGCGCTACGGCGACGCCGTCCTGCCGCGAGAGGCCGAGTGGGAGTCCCGGTGGTGGTCGCCGATCATCAACGCCGAGCACCTCGCGATGCGGGAGGCGTGCGGCCTGGTCGACCTCACCGCCTTCGTCGAGATCGACGTCACCGGGCCCGGCGCGCTCGAGACGGTCCAGCAGCTCGCCGTCGCCCAGATGGACGTCCCGGTCGGGCGGGTGGTCTACACCTCGCTCCTCGACGGACGCGGCGGGTTCAAGGCCGACCTGACGATCATGCGGCTCGGTCCCGAGCACTTCCGGGTGGTGACGGGCGGCGCGCACGGAATGGCCGACAAGAAGTGGATTGCCGACCACCTTCCCGACGACGGCAGGGCCCACCTCTGCGACCTCACCTCGGCGTGGAGCACGATCGGCCTGTGGGGGCCGCGCGCCCGCGACATCCTCACCTCGGTGACCCCCGACGACGTCTCCCACGAAGGCTTCCCCTTCGCGACTTGTCGGAACATCGAGGTCGACGGGATCGCCGTCCTCGCGTCGCGCATCTCCTACGTCGGCGAGCTCGGCTGGGAGCTCTACGTCCCGATGGAGCAGGGTGCCCGGCTCTGGGAGGTGCTGGCCGACGCCGGCGGTCCCCACGGCCTGGTCCCTGTCGGCATCGGAGTGTACGGAACGACGGGGCGGCTCGAGAAGGGCTACCGCGCGTACGGCAACGAGCTGTCCGCCGACTACGACCTCGTGGAGGCCGGGATGACGCGGCCGTCGGTCAAGCCGCAGCCGTTCGTGGGGAAAGAGGCCTACCTCGCGCAGCGCGAGCGCCCGCCGGTCGCGACGCTCTGCACCCTCGTCGTGGACGACCACCGCGCCTCGGACGGGCGGCTGCGCCACCCCCTCGGCGGGGAGCCGGTCCTCACCCCGGCAGGCGAGCGGATCGTCGACGCGAAGGGGCGGCCCTCGTACGTGACGAGCGCCGGGTCCGGCCCGTCGGTCGGCCGGCACCTCCTCTTCGCCTACCTGCCGACGGACCTCGCCGTGGAGGGCCAGCGGTTCCTGGTCGAGTGCATGTCCGAGCGGCTCCCGGTCACGGTCGCGGTGGCCGGGTCCCGTCCGCTCTTCGACCCCGCCAACGAGCGCGTGCGCGCGTAGCCCGGTGGACGTCCTCGTCTGCGTGAAGCGGGTGCCGATGGTCGGCGGGCGGATTGCCCTCACCGAAGACGAGCGCCACGTCGACACGACGATGCTCGGCTTCACGGTGAGCCCTCATGAGGAGTGCGCAGTGGAGGAGGCGGTAGAGATCACCGAGTCGCATGGCGGCACCGTCACGGTCTGCACGCTCGGCCCCTACGAGGCAGCCGAGCAGCTGCGCGCGGCGATGGCCGTGGGGGCGCACGCTGCGCACCTCCTCGAGACCGCGCGCGACGACTTCGGTCCGGTCGGCACGGCACGCGCGATCACCGAGGCGGTCCGGGGGCTCGAGGCCAGCAGGGGGCTCCCCTTCGATCTCCTCCTCTTCGGGAACGAGGCTGCGGACACGGGCGACCACCAGGTCGGCGTTCGCGTGGCCCACGCTCTCGGGCGTCCGTGCGCGACCGGGGTGAAGCACCTGGCGGTCGCGAACGACCGGGTGGAGGCGCGGCGAGAGTACCGGGGGGTCGAGGAGCTGTTCGTGCTGACCCTGCCCGCGGTCGTGACCGTGAAGGAGGGCATCAACCTCCCGCGCTACCCGTCCCTTCCCGGGCGGATGCGCGCCAAGAAAGCGCCGGTGACGACCGAGACGCCGGACTTCCAACCGGACCGGCTCCAGATGGAGCGGCTCCGCGTGCCGCGGGCCGAGCGCCGGTCCGCCGAGATCCTCGGAAACGGCGAAGAGGCCGTCCCCGCCCTCGTCGCTCTGCTCGCCGAGTGGGGGATCGTCGGATGACACGCGTCGTCTGCTTCGTGGAATGCGACGGCGACGAGGTCGCAGACACTTCGCTGCGCGCCCTCACGTTCGCTCGCCGCCTCGCCCCTCGAGGGGACGGCGTCGACGGCGTCGAGGCGTTCGTCGAGGCCGCGCCCGGGCCGGCAGTCACGCGGCAACTAGCCGCCTACGGCGCAGCGGACGTCCGGTACCTCGCCGCCGACGGGGTGACGGGCTACGCGCCGGCCGTCCTCGCGTCGGCCCTCGCGGAGCTGGCAGGGATCGCGGCGGCACAGGCGCCAGCGGGAGCAGAGGGCGACACGGCCGTGGTCGCGGCCGCCACCGACCACGGCAACGAGGTGCTCGCCCATCTCGGCGCCCGCAGCGAGCTCGACCTCGTCGCCAACTGCGTCGAGGTGAGCCCGCTCGACGGTGGGGGCTTCGCTGTCGTGCGACACCGATGGGGCGGGAGCCTGCTCGAGGACGCGGTGCTGCATGCCCCGCGCGGCCTGTTCAGCGTGGCGCCCGATGCCGTCGTGCCCGAGCCGGCAAGCCCGCCCGCCGCGACCCGGGAGCCCTCGGTCCGCCCCGTCTCCCCCTCGATCGGCCCCGAGGAGCGTGCCCTTCAGGCCGTCGAGACTCGTTCGACTCAGGCAGGCGTCTCCCTCGCGAGCGCCAAGGTGGTCGTCAGCGGGGGACGCGGTGTCGGCAGCGCCGAAGGCTTCGCGGTCCTCGAGGAGCTCGCGGAGCTGCTCGGGGGGGCGGTCGGCGTCTCGCGGGCGGTCACCAGCGCCGGGTGGCGGCCCCATCGGGAGCAGGTCGGCCAGACGGGCACCAAGGTGACGCCGGACCTCTACCTCGCCTGTGGCATCTCTGGCGCGATCCAGCACCTGGCCGGGTGCCAGGGCGCGAAGCACATGGTCGCGATCAACACCGACCCTGACGCGCCGATCATGGCTCGGGCGGACTACGCCCTCATCGGGGACGTCTCGGCCGTCCTCCCGGCGCTCGTGGCGGCGCTCCGTCGACGCCGGTCAGGTGGCTGACACGAGAAGCGACCGTCGCCATGCCTCCGCCTCGGCGAGCTGGTTGAACGTGAACAGGTGGAGTCCCTCGACCCCGAGCGCGGGGTCGGCGAGCGCCGACGCGAGCCGCTCGATGAACCGCTCGGGCTGGTAGCCGCCGGGGCTCGCCGACAGGCGCGCCATCCACCGAAGGTGCTTGCCGGCGAAGCGCGCCGACTCGGCGATCCCGATGCGGCGCGCCATGTCGAGCAGCTTGGCAGGGTCGGTGGGACCTGCGATCCCGAGGAACAGTGGCAGGGCGACCCCCCGGGCGCGGACGCGCCGGATCCATCCCCGGAGCGCCCCGGGGTCGAAGCACAAGTTGGAGACGATGTAGTCGGCGTACAGACGCTTGTCCCACATCGCCTGGATCGTGACGTCGTCGGAGATCTGCGGATGGCTCTCGGGGTATCCCGTGATCCCGACCCGCGTGAATCGCCTGTCGAGGTTCGCGAGCTCGACGAGGACGGGCAGCGCTGCGTCGTAGGTGCCCGCCGGCGGGTCGGCGTCGCCTGCCGGGACGAAGACGTTGTCGACCCCGGCGGCCTGCAGGCGGCTTGCGACCTCGTGGAGGTGGCCGGCGTCGCGCACGAGGCGGGCGGAGACGTGCGGCACCACCGAGTACCCTTCGCGTGCGAGCTGCTCCGCGACGGCGACCGTCGCCTCCAAGCCCTTGCGCGGGGAAGTGGTGACCGTCACCGTGACGTCCCGCGGCACGTGCTCGAAGACCTTGTCGACGATGGA
>JAJZZB010000270.1 GCA_021797795.1 Actinomycetes bacterium
GTGGTAGCGCGAGCCGTAGAAGGGCGCGTGGAAGGCGAAGACCGTCCCGTTGTCCGTGGCCAGGTAGTAGCCGCCGTTCGCCGCCACGGCGATGCCGACGACCTTGGAGGCGAGCTTGCGGCCAGCCGTCGAGCCGTACCACGGGGCGCCGCCGCGTGTGTAGACGTTGCCCTTGGTCGTGGTCACGTAGTAGCCGCCGCTCGACGTCACGGCCATGCCGACGACCGGAGCGGCCGGGTTCTTGATCGAGCCGTAGCTCGGGTTACTGAAGGTGTAGACGGTGCCGGACGACGAGACGAGGTCATAGCCGAGCACCGCCGGCGGACAGCTGTAGCTCCCGTAGCAGGTTGACGACGCAGTGGGCTGGGTCTCCGGACGCACGACGGCGCTCGTTACTCCTGCGGCCACGAGTGCCGCCGCGACTGCTCCAACTACGACCGACCTACGCACCGGAACTCCTCCTTCTGTCCCGCCGAGCTTGGCTCGGTATCTGCACCGTACCACTTCGCCACGCTCGGTGATAATGCCCCACTGAGCGTGGTCACAGCAACCCCCAAAAACCGCGAGCAGGAGAGCCGCCGTTCCTGCTCGCGAGCCGCCGACCGATTCCCGCCAAGGTTGGCCGACGTCGCGGGGAACGAGAGGAGCCCCATCGCAACAGTTGCCACCTCACTGCCGACTTCTCGACGTGCTGCTACGCTGGGTCGCCTCTCTCGAGTAACGCCGCTGGCGCGACATCCCTCTTCCCCGACTTGTGAGCGTCACGCTAACGTGGACGCAAATCCATCACAATGGTGAAAGTTCCGACAAATTAGATGGAGAATCCGCCATGGCCAGAGGGGACCCGGCGTGGGAAGCGTTCGCCGCTTCGCTCCGCCGGCGTTTGGGTCCGACTCGAGGAAGCCACACCTCACTGGCTCAGCGTCTCGGCATGCAGCCGACAGAGCTGGCGGACTGGCTCCGGCTGCGTTCGCGACCGGCGCTCCGCGACCTCGGGAGGGTGGCCCGAGCACTCGGGATCTCAACCGGCGAGCTGCTGGCCGACATGGGGATCCTCGACCCGCCGGCTGAGCCGGACGACCCCACGCGCCTCAGCCTGCTCGTCCTCGAGCTCCGCCAGAGGCTCGCCGAGCAGGCAGGAGCCGGACAGACGAGCGCAGCGGCGAGCGATCTCGCCCGGGCGGCGCTGCAGACGGGGCGCTGGGCGGTCGCTCTCTGGCCAGCGTTCGAGGGACCGGCCGACGTCCGCATCCACAGCTCCGACCGGTTGAGCTTTCGGCTGCTCCCGCCGGCGAAGGTCGAGCCGTCCGACGCCTACCAGCTGCTGCTGGAGGACATCGGATCCGACCTCGCTCGAATGCCCGCCGTCGAGTACCACCCTCGGGTCACCCCGGGATGGCCCTCAGACCGCCACGACGACGAGCTGCACTTCTCGATACTCCACCACACAGCTCCCCGCCGGCCGCGCCGGGTGACAGCTGCCGGCGCGCTGAACTGCCTGCTCGTCTGCAGCTTGACCCGACGGGCCTGGGCCCACAACGTCGCATCCCTCATCGCCCAGAGCATCAGCTACGGCTTCGCCAGCACCGACCGCCTCGTCGACGTGCACTACGGGCGCCTCGAGGACCTGTGGCTGCGGATCGGGCGGCGGGAGCAGTTCCTCAGCGAGATGCTGCGCAACCCGCCCGAACGCTACGTCTGGACCCATTTCGCCCCGGGAGTCGCCGGCCGCCCCGACCCCCTCGCCGAGGGTCAGGGGCTCAAACCGGCTTCCGGCTGTGCCGTCGTGTACCTCCGCGAGAGCGACGACGCCATCGAGGACGCCTACGGCGACGAGTTCTCGAAGGAGGTCTGGAAGCAGCTGCGGCGGAGACGGGAGCTGTGGGACGACGCCATCGGCAGCCTCCCCGAGCCCTGGCACCAGGTCATCGACATCGAGCCGATCGGCGTCGGCCGTCCGACCCTCGAGCGGCGCGACCTGCTCATGGAGCGCAACCTTCGCATCGCGGCCAACGTGGTGCGCACGCTGTCGGTGTTGACGGGGATCAAGCCCTACCAGCTGGCAGCCGACTCGCCCCTCGAGCGCTGGATCGTCTCGAGGGGCGAGCGTGCCTACGAGCTCGACCCTGCCGCCTGGTAGGTCAGCCCCCCGAGACGTCTTCGAGCCGCTGGCGACCGGCGGAGACGAACGGCATCATCGCCCGCAGCTCGGCCCCCACCTTCTCGATCGGGTGCTCCCGGCCCGCCCGGCGCAGCGCGGCGAAGCGGGGACGGCCCGCCTTGTTCTCCTCCACCCACTCGCGGGCGAACGAGCCGTCGCGGATCTCGCCGAGGATGCGCCGCATCTCGGCTCGGACGTGGTCGTCGATGACCCGCGGGCCGCGGGTGAGGTCCCCGTACTCGGCGGTGTCGGAGATCGAGTACCGCATGCCGGCGATCCCCTGCTCGTACATGAGGTCGACGATGAGCTTCAGCTCGTGCAGGCACTCGAAGTAGGCCGACTCGGGCTGGTAGCCCGCTTCCACGAGGGTCTCGAAGCCCGCCATGACGAGGGCGCTCATCCCGCCGCAGAGGACGACCTGCTCGCCGAAGAGGTCGGTCTCGGTCTCCTCCTCGAAGGTGGTCTCGAGCACGCCGGCCCGCGTGGCGCCGATGGCATCGGCATAGCTGAGGGCGAGCTGCATGGCCTTGGCGGAGTCGTCCTTCGCCACGGCGATGAGCGAGGGGACGCCGCCGCCCTCCTCGTAGGTGCGGCGTACGAGGTGGCCGGGGCCCTTCGGCGCCACCATGGCCACGTCGACGCCGGCCGGCGCCTCGATCAGCCCGAAGCGGATGTTGAACCCGTGGGCGAAGAAGAGGGCGTCGCCCGCCCCGAGCCTCGGGGCGATCTGCGCCTCGTAGACGCCAGCCTGCTCGGTGTCGGGCAGCAGCATCATGACGAGGTCGGCCTCGGCCGCCGCCTCGGCGACCGATAGCACCCTGAGCCCTGTGGCCTCGGCCTTCTGCCAGGACGAGGAGCCCTCACGAAGCCCCACCCGGACGTCGACCCCCGAGTCCCGCAGGTTGAGCGCGTGCGCGTGGCAGAGGGAGCCGTAGACGATGATCCCCACCTTGCGCGACCGGATGAGGCTCTGGTCGGCGTCCTTCTCGTAGTACAGCGTCGCCACGTCTTGGTTCCCTTTCTCATGGGTACGGACTGTCGGCCGGCACGGTGCCGGCCCTCGTGAAGCGGAGGCTCAGGCCCCCTCGGCCATCCGCAGCCCCCGGTC
>JAJZZB010000060.1 GCA_021797795.1 Actinomycetes bacterium
GCACTCGGCCTCGTTGGCGACCGCCACGGCGAGGTGCTCGGTGCCCCGGCGCCGCACACCGGGCCGGAAGATCGTGACGAGGGCGACCGCCAGGATCGCCACGACGAAGGGCACCACGGCGTTCCAGCGCGGATAGAAGGTCGGATAGAGCACGAGGGCCGACAGCACGAAGGTCCACGCCCAGAGCAGCAGCACGGCCCGGCGGTGCCCGTGCCCGAGGCGCATCAGGCGGTAGTGGAGGTGCTCGAGGTCCCGCTCGGTCACCTTTGTCCGCCGGATCATCCTGCGGACGACGGCGAAGGCCGTGTCGAGGAGCGGGACGGCGAGGATCACGACCGGGACGGCGAGGGGGGCGAGGAAGAAGTAAGTGGCGCCCGAGAGGACGTAGCTCGCCTGCCCGCCGATCTCCATCGTGGCCGCCGCCATGAGCAGGCCGATCACCATGGCCCCGGTGTCGCCCATGAAGACCTTGGCACGGTGGAA
Source organism: Actinomycetes bacterium (assembly GCA_021797795.1). GTDB lineage: Bacteria > Actinomycetota > Acidimicrobiia > Acidimicrobiales > Bog-793 > JAKACF01. Next base: position 484 of record JAJZZB010000060.1, read on the forward strand.
GTTGTGGGGGAGGAAGCCGATGCAGATCCCGCAGGTGGCGGCCGCCAGCAACGGCCCGATGTTGTTGCCGGCCAGCGCCCCGAGGTGGATGAGACGCAGCCCGTAGACGCACAGGGCGCCCGAGGCGATGGCCACCACGCCGGCCGCCAGGCCGTCCAGCCCGTCGATCAGGTTGACGGCGTTGGCGATGCCGACGACCCACAGCGCCGTCACGAGGGGGAGGACCGAGGCGCCGAGCACGAGGTAGCCCGGGAAGAAGGGCACCTTGATCTGAGTCATGGTGACGCCGAAGAAGTACAGCACCATGGCGGCGAGCACCTGCCCGGCCACCTTGGCGGGCGGTGAGACCGGGCGGACGTCGTCGACGAGGCCGAGCAGCGCCATCACCCCGACGGCGGCCAGCACCCCTGCCGGCGCGGTCGTGTTGAGGAAGTCGGCGCGGAACGCTCCGAGCTGGCCGGCGAGGAGCACGGCCCCGGCGAAGCCGACGGCCATGGCGACGCCGCCGGCGGTCGGCGTGGTCTGGGTGTGGACCCGCTCGGCGTCCGGCGGGACGACGACCCCGCGGCCGACCGCCACCTTGCGGATGGCGAAGGTCAGCACGTAGGTGACCACCGCTGCGACGACCACCACGGCCACGCAGCCGGTTTCCAGGCTCATACGCCTGCCCGATCAGGAGACGGCGCGGCCGTCGGGGTAGGGGTCGAACTCCCTGCAGAGGTCAGCGACGTCCCGGCGGACCGAGGCCAATTCGGCCTCGTCACCACGGTGGCGGAGCGCCCGGGCGATGAGCGAGGCGATCCGTCCCATCTCCAGCTCGCGCATCCCGGCCGTGGTCTCGGCCGCCGTCCCGAGGCGCAGCCCGCTCGTCACAAAGGGCGGGCGCGGGTCGTCGGGGATCTGGTTGCGGTTGCAGGTGATCCCGGCGCGGTCGAGGACCTCCTGGGCCACCTTGCCGGTGAGCTCGGCGTCGAAGTCGCGCAGGTCGACGAGCATGAGGTGGTTGTCGGTCCCTCCGGCGACGATCCGGAACCCCTCCCCGGTGAGGGCGGCGGCGAGGGCCGAGGCGTTCGCCCGCACCTGGACGGCGTACGCCTTGAACTCGGGCCTCGCCGCCTCGGCGAAGGCGACCGCCTTGGCGGCGATGATGTGCTCGAGGGGGCCGCCCTGCAGCCCGGGGAAGATGGCGGAGTCGACCGCCTTGGCGAGCTCGCCGCCGGTGAGGATGGCCCCGCCCCGCGGGCCGCGCAGGGTCTTGTGCGTCGTGAAGGTGACGATGTCGGCCACACCGACGGGGCTCGGGTGCTCGCCCGCCGCGATGAGGCCGGCGGGGTGGGCGGCGTCGAACATGAACCTCGCCCCGACGTCGTCGGCGATCTCCCGGAAGGCCGCCGGCTCGATGGTGCGCGAGTAGGCCGTCGTCCCGGCCACGATGAGCCGCGGGCGTTCCCGCTTGGCGAGGTCCCGCACCTGGTCGAGGTCGATGCGCTCCCCGGAGCCGTCCGGCGTGGCCGGGGTGACGCCGTAGGCGACGAAGCGGTAGAGCTTGCCGGTGATGCTCACCGGCGAGCCGTGGGTGAGGTGGCCGCCCTGGTCGAGGCGCATGGCCAGGATCGTGTCGCCCGGCTCGACGAGGGCCATGTAGGCGCCGAGGTTGGCCGAGGCCCCCGAGTGGGGCTGGACGTTCGCGTGCTCGGCCCCGAACAGGGTGGTCGCCCGGTTGCGGGCGAGGCTCTCGACCTCGTCCGCCACGGCGTTGCCGCCGTAGTAGCGCCGCCCGGGATAGCCCTCGGAGTACTTGTTGGTGAGCACCGATGCGCCTGCCGCCATGACGGCCGGAGAGGTGAAGTTCTCCGAGGCGATGAGCTGCAGCGTCGAGCGCTGGCGGCCCGACTCCCGCTCGAGCAGGTCCCGCACGTCGGGGTCCGAGGCGAGGATGTCCGAGACGGTGCGGGCGAGGAGCCGCTCCGGCCCGTCTGGCGAGGCCGTGGTCATCGTGGCAAGTCTAACCAGCACTCCCCCGGGATTCCCCGACCGCCAGGCTCCCCGGCGCCATCGCCGCCGACCACTTAGACTGTGCGAATGGCCACAGAAAGTGGTGAGAGCGACCCGCCGGGCGGCTTCGAGTCCGAGCTGCAGGGGTTGGCAGAGGAGGCCCTCCGGGCCGCCACGGCGGCGGCCGCCCGGGAGCGGGAGCTCGAGGACGAGCCACCCGGACCAGCTGACCGGGCGGAGGTGGTCGTCGAGGACCCTTTCGACGAGGAGGATGCCGCCGCCCGGGCCCTCGCGAGGCTCGAGGCGGAGCTGGCGGTCACCGACGAGCAGAGCTGAGGGGCTGGTCGCGCGCGACAGGGTCGCCGGCGCGGACGACCCCGGGGCGGACGACGACGCCGTAGACGCCGAGGCAGGCGTCGCTCGACGCCGTGAGCTGGCGCAGGATCCCCGGGGCGGAGCCGAGACCGCCCTGGGCCATCGTGGTCATCGCGCACCGCTCGGTCCGGCTCACGACCTCGACCACGGCGCCGCCGACCCGGAGCGAGGCGCCGAGCCAGGCCTCTTCGGGCCGCCCCTCGCCCTCGGTCTCGACGAGGAGGTTGGGGCGGAGGCGCCGGACGTCGATCCCCTCGTCCCGGCCCAGGCTCTCCAGCCAGGCGAGCGACGACGTCGTGACGAGGTGGAGAGGGGCGTCGTCGAAGTGCGAGACAGCGCCCTCCTTTACGAGGGAGACCCCCTCCCCGACGACCTGCCCGATCCGGGCAGCCGTGCGGGCCTCGACCGCCCTCTCGCACTCCCCATCGGGAAACCGGACCCACACCTCGCCCGCGGGATCGGTGAACGAGGAGAGCGACAGCAACCCCGGCATCCGCCGGAAGCGCCTCGTCGTCTTGCCGCTTCCGAGCTTGCCGTCACTTCCCGCCACCGCCAGGCGACGGTCGCCGTAAAGGCCGCGGGCGCACAAGGCCGCCGCGTCGAGGCGCTCGCCCCCGAGCGACTTCACCGGGTAGCGCCACAGCTCGACGACCCGCCCGAGCACCTCCACGGCCGCCATCCTTGCAGCCGGCGCGAGCGGCCGGCGGCGGACGAGACGCGGCGGACGAGAGGACGCGCCCGCCGGCACGACGCCGGCAGCGGTGGCGGACTCCTCCTCGACGCCCGCCGGGCGCGCATGACGCCTCCGGCGATGCCGGAGGCCGCTACCCGACGTCGCCGGGAGGGGCGGTCGACCAGACGGGCTCGAGCTCAGCGGCCGACAGCGCCCCGTTTCTCAGTAGCACCGGCTCCGGGCCCACGAGCGAGAGGACGCTCGAGGGGGCGCCCCCGCAGGTGCCGCCGTCGACGACGACGGCGACGGCGCCCCCGAGGACGGCGGCGAGCGCCTCGGCGGTGGTCGCCGGCGGCTCGCCGTGACGGTTGGCGCTCGTCACCGCCAGCGGGCCGGTCCGCTCGAGGAGGCGACGGGCGATCGGCTGGCCGGGGCAGCGGAGCCCGACAGTCGTCTCGTCACCGCCGAGGTGCAGGACGACTCCCGGGCGCCGGCGGAGGACGAGCGTGAGCGGCCCGGGCCAGAACGAGGCGATGAGGCGCCGGGCGCGCTCGTCGAGCTCGGCCAAGTCTCCGGCATCCTGCACGGTCGCCACGAGGACAGGGAGGGCGAGGTGCTCGGGCCGGCCCTTGGCAGCAAAGAGGCGCCGCGTGGCGTCGGGCCGGGAGGGGTCGATCCCGATCCCGTAGACGGTGTCGGTCGGGATGCCGATCACCTCGCCCGCCCGCACCGCCCGGACGGCACCCTCGAGCTCCGCCTCGAGCTCGCCTCGAGCGCTCATCGGGCTGCGACGAGCACCCGGAGGCGCCCGGCCAGGTCGTCTCGGACCTCGGCGGTCCGAAAGCCGGCGGCACGGGCGAGCTCGCTCGCCGCCTGCGCCTGGTGGGGAGCGATCTCGACCACGAGGGACCCGTCAGGGGCGAGCCAGTGGGGGGCGCCTGCCACCACGGCCTGCAGGCACTCGGTCCCCGAGGGGCCGGCGACGAGGGCGTCGTAGGGATCGAAGTCCTTCACGACCGGCTCGAGCTCGGCCCACTCGTCTCTGGACAGGTAGGGCGGGTTGGAGACGACGAGGTCGAGGCCGCCGGCCGCCTCGGTGGGGAGGGCGGCGTACCACGACCCGAGAAGGAGCTGGAGCCGGTCCCGCCGGCTGGTCCCGAGCACCCGGCGGGCGTTCTCCGACGCCAGCGAGAGGGCGGGGCCCGAGGCGTCGGTCGCGTAGAGGACCGGGACTCCGGGGTCGGGGACCTCGACCGCGAGCGAGAGGGCGATCACCCCCGAGCCCGTGCCGAGGTCGGCGACGGCCGAGAGAGGCCGCCGGCGTGCGAGACGGGCGAGCTCGCCGAGGGCCACCTCGACGAGGACCTCGGTCTCCGGGCGCGGCACGAGCGCCCGCTCGTCGACGAGCACGTCGAGGTGGCGGAAGGACCAGTGGCCGAGGACGTGCTGGAGGGGTTCGCCCCGCTGGCGGCGGCCGGCCGCCTGGCGGGCGAAGGCTGTCACGGCGGCCTCGTCCTCGGAGGAGGAGAGGGCGTCCTCGACGATCCAGCGCGCCTCGCGGGGCGAGGCGACCTGCCCGCCGAGCTCATCGGTCAGCAGGCGGGCGAGCTGGCGGCGGCGGTCAGACCGTCGCCAGCTGGCGGAGGCGCTCATCGCCGATCAGGGCGTCCACGAGCTCGTCGAGGTCGCCCATGAGGATCCGGTCGAGCTTGTAGAGGGTCAGGTTGATCCGGTGGTCGGTGACCCGGTTCTCCTTGAAGTTGTAGGTCCGGATCTTCTCCGAGCGTCCGCCGCTTCCGACCTGCGCCTTCCGCTGGGTGGCGAGCTCGGCCTGCTGGCGGCTCTGCTCGAGCTCGAGCAGGCGGGCCCGGAGCACCTGCATCGCGCGGGCCCTGTTCTGGATCTGGCTCTTCTCGTCCTGCATCGAGACGACGAGGCCCGTCGGCAGGTGGGTGATGCGGACCGCCGAGTCCGTCGTGTTGACCGATTGGCCGCCCGGCCCGGTCGAGCGGTAGACGTCGACACGCAGGTCGTTCTGGTCGATCTCGATCTCGACCTCGTCGGCCTCGGGCAGGACGTTCACCGTCGCCGAGGAGGTGTGGACCCGGCCCTGGGACTCGGTGACCGGCACCCGCTGCACGCGGTGGGTCCCGGCTTCGTGCTTCAGGCGCAGCCAGGCGTCCTCGCCCTTCACGACGAAGGTGGCCGAGTCGATCCCGTTCAGCTCGGAGGGCCGGACATCGAGCAGCTCGAGGCGCCACGACCGCCGGTCGGCGTAGCGCTGGTACATGTCGAAGAGGTCCTTCGCGAACAGGTTCGCCTCCTCGCCCCCCTCGGCACCCCGGATCTCCACGATGACGTTGCGGCCGTCGTTCGGGTCGCGGGGCAGGAGCAGGGTGCGCAGCTCGTCCTCCAGACGGGCGATGCGGGCGTTGGCGGCCTCGAGCTCCTGCTGGGCGAGCTCCCGGTCGGAGCCCGTCGACTCGGCGTGCAGCTCGCGGGCCGTCTCGGCGTCGTCTGTCGCCGACCTGAGCTCGCGCATGGTGGAGACGAGCGCCTCGAGCTCCTTGTGGCGGCGGGAGAGGTCCCTCAGTCGCGGCGGGTCGCTGCCGATGCCGGGCTCGGAAAGGCGGGCGAGGACGTCCTCGTACTCCGCCTCGAACTCCTCAAGGCGTTCGAGCACGGGTCAGGGTGCGGCGGGCAACGAGGCGCGACCCGTCGGCGTCAGGACCTCTTGGTCTTGCGCTGGCCGTAGCGGCGCTCGAAGCGCTCCACCCGGCCGCCGGTGTCGACCAGCTTCTGCTTGCCCGTGTAGAAGGGGTGGCACTCGTTGCACAGCTCGACGTGCAGGTCGGACTTGGTCGAGCGTGTGGTGAAGGTGTTGCCGCACGAGCAGTGGACGGTCGCGATCACGTAGTTCGGGTGGATGTCGGCTTTCATGGCCCGACCATTCTAGGGTGTTTTCGCCGCCGGGGAGCCAGGCTCCCGCTCACGCCCCGCCGCACCCGGCCACGGTGAGCGACGGGGGGCGTGCCGGTCCCTCGGCGGGGCGCGCAAAGCTGGGCGTGCGGGCGAGCACGGGACTGGAGGCGGCCGCCCCCCTTCCTGCTGGCGCCGCCCGGCGCTGGCGCCGAAGTCCTCCTTGCGGGCGGCCACCCGATGACGCACATCCGGGCAAAAGAGTCGGACTGCGCCGTCGTTTGCTGCCTTCTTGGCCCGGGTAGTCGGCCGCGACTGACCGCGATCGAGGGGAGGCCCCCGTGTTCCTTCACAATAAGCGCCTCATGCACACCGTCAGGGTGGACAGCCCGAACCCGCAATTCGGCCAGCTGCTGCTCGAGCAGTTCGGCGGGCCGAACGGCGAGCTGGCGGCTGCGATGCGCTACTTCACCCAGGCCTGGAACGAGCCCGACGGCGAGCGCCGCTCCATGCTGGCCGACATCGCCACCGAGGAGCTGTCGCACCTCGAGATGGTGGGGCAGGCGATCGTCATGCTGATGAAGGGCTCCCCCGCGTCCGAGCTCGACAAGGTCGAGGGCGACTACCTGGGGGACCTCCTCGATGGCAAGCACGAGGACTACGTCGCGCTGTCGACGGCGGCCCCGGCTTCGGTTCTCTCGGGCGGCGGCCCGGCGCTCACGGACTCGGCCGGGAACCGCTTCACGGCCGACTGGATCGACACACTCGGCGAGCCGAGCGCCGACCTGCGGAGCGACATCGCCGCCGAGGCGCGGGCCAAGATCGTCTACGAGCGGCTCATCAAGCAGTGCAACGACGCCGCGCTGAAGGCCAGCCTCAACTTCCTCATGACCCGCGAGATCGCCCACCAGCAGATGTTCGAGGCGGCCCTCGCCTCGATCACCGACAACTTCCCGCCCGGCACGCTCCCGGGCGACGAGCGGCTCGGGCACCTCTACGTCCACGACTCGGACGGCTCGGGCCCGTCCTCCCCGGCGGACGGGTTCGCCCTCGCAGAGCGCCACAAGGGCGAATGGGGCTTCGAGCTCGACGAGGACCCGATCGCGCGGGCGGCGGACCAGACCATCCTCTGACGGCGACGGGGCGACGGCGATCCGGGCACCCGGCGTGCCCGGATCGTCTCCATGCTCGTCCCTGGTGGCGTCGCCTCGGTCGTCTCCGCCGGCACCTCCGCCACGAACCTCGAGGAGGGTACGAAGACGCGCGACCTCTCCTCCGGGTTGTCGTGGCCTCGCGCTGGGGCGGCGCTCGTCGCCGCCGTCCCGGCGCTTGGCCGAGGGGGGCCGGCAGCCCTTCAACGGGTCGGCGTCTCTGCCCGCTGCCTGGCCGTCGTCGTCAACGTCGTGACGGTCGTGGCGCACCTTGGGCCGGTGCCCACCCGCCGCTCGGGCCTCTCCCCGCTCGCCGGCGACCACCTTCGGGCCGGACGGCTGCACCCTCGTCTTCGCCCTGTCGCTCTCGCGGCCGGTTGGCTCCCGAGCCCTCGGCAGGCCCGGTCCGATCGTCATGGGAGCCTCACGCCGCCGCGCCTGCCCGTGGCGGAGAAGGCTGGTGCCGGCGCCGTGCTCGATGACGCTGCTCGCAGCCGGGTCGGCACTGGACCGCTCCACCGCCACAAGGTGGTGCCGGCCTTGGCGTGCCGCTCGTGGCGCCCAGTCGACCGGCGGTCAGGGGCCGGGCGGCCAGCTGACGCGCTGTGACGGTCCTCGCGGTCTCTGTGGCGGTGCTGCTGACGACACTCGACATCCTCCTCCTCGCCACCTCGTAGGCGGCGCTCGCCGGGGCGACCTCGCTGCCGAGCGCCACGCTTGGTGGGCGGTCGGCGCCCCACCGCCTCGGAGCGCGGTCATCTGACGGACCGGACAGGCCCACTGCCGATTATTCATTGCCAAGCGACGCTTTCGTTTGTAGGTTCGCCTTGTCATCTCGGCGGGACGGTGACGCGTCCCTGATTCAGAGGAGGTTGGTCTATGAACCGATCCTTCGTCAGGCGGCTGGCAGCCGTTCTCGGTGCAGGAGCGCTCGCTTCTGCCACCCTTGCCGTCTCCACCGGCGCCGCCGGTGCGGCAAAGAACGAGAGCGCCCGTCCGCCCGCTTCGTCCTCGGCGGTGGTCCGCGCCTCGGTCTCCCACGTCGCGCTCCAGCGCATCGGAACCAAGAACGCCACCGTGCTGGCAGCGAGCACGACGCACATCAAGCTGAGCAAGTCCACCGAAAAGGTACTCATCGGTGACACTCAGACCATCACGAGAACGAAGGGCTCCTCCAGCGCGGCGCCGTCGGTGCCGACGAACTTCCCGGTGAAGACGAAGGCACCCTCCAACGCGCCGTCCAGCGCGGGCTTCGCCGGCATCACCGGCTCCCAGCAGGCATCGGCCAACAACGCCTACGACCTCGAGCCACCTGACCAGGGGCTCTGCTCGAACGGCACCTACGTCGTCGAAGTGGTGAACAACGCCTACGCCGTCTACTCGACGAGCGGCACCATTCTGCTCGGCCCAATCGCCACCACGTCCCTGCTCGGCATCCCGAGCGAGAACGCCGGCAGCTTCGTGTCGGACCCGCACTGCTACTACGACCAGTCCCTCAATCGCTGGTTCGTCGTCGAGCTCTCGATCCCGAACCTGTTCGCGGCGCACAGGCGCGCCACGAGGTCCTACGAGCTGATCTCCGTCAGTGACACCTCGAGCCCGACGGGGGCCTTCACGACCTTCGCCATCGACTCGACCGACCCGAGCGACCCGGGATGCCCGTGCTTCGGCGACTACCCGATGATCGGCACCGACGCCTACGGCTTCTACCTGACCACGAACGAGTTCTCGATCTACAGGCCGAACTTCAACGGTGTCCAGCTGTACGCCATGTCGAAGCAGGAGCTGGCCAGCGCAGCCGACGGAGGAAGCGCACCGACGGTGCTCCACTTCTCCAACCTCCCCTCGCCCTTCCCGGCCGAGAGCGTCGGCGAGACCTACCACCTGTCACCGGCCCTGGTCCCGAACGGCGGAGCCTTCGACATGTCGCAGAACGGCACCGAGTACTTCACGATGTCGGACGCCTTCCCGGTCACCTCGGACCTGCTCGCAACCTACGCGATGACGAACACCGCCTCGCTCGCCTCGTCGAGCCCGTCGGTGTCGCTCACCTCAACGCTGGTGACCGTCCAGAGCTACCAGTTCCCCGAGACGGGACTCGGCGTCGCCCAGAAGGCGTTCCCGGCAAAGAGTCCGCCGCCGCTGCTCTCCTACATCGAGAGCCAGACCGGTACGAGCGTTCCCGAAGGCGTCCTCCAGGCCGACTTCGACGCCGTCCAGGAGACGACCTACGCCGCCGGGCACCTCTACACCGAGCTCTCGAACGCGACGAGCCCGACGGCTCCGGTCGGCACGACCACGGCCGAGTGGTTCGAGCTGACTCCGTCGGTCGGCTCGTCGGGTGTCTCGGCCACGCTCGCCAACCAGGGCAACGTCGCCGTCGCCGGGCAGAGCCTGCTCTACCCCGACCTGGCGGTGAACAGCTCCGGCGTCGGTGACATGGTCTTCACGCTCACGGGCACGAAGTACTACCCGAGCGCCGCCTATGTCTCCTTCGGGAGCTCGGGCCCCACCGGAAACGTCACCGTCACCGGCGTCGGCAGCGGGCCGGAGGACGGCTTCACCTGCTACGCCTACTACGTCGGCCCCAACTACGGCGGCTGCCGCTGGGGCGACTTCTCGGGCGCCATCGCCGTCGGCAAGAACGTCTGGATGGCGACCGAGTACATCCCGCCGAACAGCGGACAGACGGCGCGCGATTTCTACACGAACTGGGGGACCTTCATCTTCCACGAGAACGCCGGCTGACAGCTGCCGCTCGACGCAACGAGCCCGGCGGGAGACCGCCGGGCTCGTCCGCGTTCCGGCCCGGCTCGCTCGCCGGGTCGTGCTCGGGTCAGACCGTCGGAGCCTTGGCGATCTCGAGGAGGAACTCGTCGTTCGAGCGAGTCGTCTTGATCTTGTCCATCAGCAGCTCGAGCCCGGCGGCCGCGTTGCCCTCGGCTCCGAGGGCGTTCAGCACCCGGCGGAGCTTCCAGACCTGCTGGAGCTGACCGCGGTCGAAGAGCAGCTCCTCGTGGCGGGTCGAGCTCGCGTTGACGTCGATCGCCGGGTAGATGCGCCGCTCGGCCAGCTTCCGGTCGAGGCGGAGCTCCATGTTGCCCGTCCCCTTGAACTCCTCGAAGATGACCTCGTCCATCTTCGACCCGGTCTCGACGAGTGCCGTGGCGAGGATCGTGAGCGAACCGCCCTCCTCGATGTTGCGGGCTGCGCCGAAGAACTTCCGCGGCGGGTAGAGGGCGCCCGAGTCGACACCACCGGACATGATCCGACCCGTTGCCGGCTGGGCGAGGTTGTAGGCACGGGCGAGGCGGGTGATGCCGTCGAGGATGATGACGACGTCCTTGCCGAGCTCGACGAGCCGCTTGGCCCGCTCGATGGCGAGCTCGGAGACGGCCGTGTGCTCGTCGGAGGGACGGTCGAAGGTGGAGGCGATCACCTCGCCGCGGACCGACCGCCGCATGTCGGTGACCTCCTCGGGGCGCTCCTCGACGAGGAGCACCATGAGGTGGACGTCGGGGTTGTTCGCCTCGATGGAGTGGGCGATCTGCTTCAGCACGGTCGTCTTGCCCGCTTTCGGGGGCGAGACGATGAGCCCGCGCTGGCCCTTGCCGATCGGCGAGATGAGGTCGACGATGCGGGCGGTGACGTTCGCCGGGTCGTCGACGCGCTCGAGGCGGAGACGCTCGTCGGGGAAGAGCGGCGTCAGGTCCTCGAAGCGACGGCGGTGGCTCGCCTCCTCCGGCGTCATGCCGCAGATCGTGTCGATCCGGAGCAGCGCCGGGTACTTCTCGCTCGGCCCGGCCGGCCGGCAGGCGCCCTCGATTGCGTCGCCACGACGGAGGCCGAAGCGCCTCGCCTGGCTCACCGAGACATAGACGTCCTTCTGGCTCGGCAGGTAGCCGCTCGTCCGGAGGAAGCCGTAGCCCTCGTCCCGCAGGTCGAGCAGGCCCTTCACGGAGACGAGCTCGCCCTGGTAGGGAGTCTCCCCCTGCCCGCCGCCCTGGAGGTCCCGCTCGCCGCGCTCGCGGTCGCGGCCGCGGCGGCGGCGGCCGCGGCGGTTGCCGGGCTCGCCGCCCTGCTGGTTGCCGGCACCGCCCTGGAACTGCTGGCGGTCCCGCTGGGGGCGGTTCTGGGTCTGGACCGAGCCCTGGGCACCGTCGCCCGAGGGCGAGCCGCCGGCGTGGTCGGCGCTGAAGGATCGCTGCTCGACAGGCTTCTGCTCGCCGGCGCGGTCGCCGTTGGCATCCCCGGCGGCCGGGGCGGGCTCTGCGGCTGTCGAGGACTGGCCCGCAGCGGTGGTGCTCTCGGGTGCGGTCGCCTCGGTGGACGGTACCTCGGTCGGGGCGGCCACGGCAGGAGTAGCCTCGCCCGCCGCCTGTGCGGCGTCCGGGGTGGCGGTCTCCTTCTTCGCCCTCGACCTGTTGGTCCTGGGCTTGGTGGCCCTGCCGTTGCTGGCGGCGGGCTCGCCCGCCTCAGCCGCAGGCGCCGCCACGGCCTCGGCGGCCGCGGCCTTGCCGTTCCCGTTCCCGTTGCCGTTCTGCGACGGAGCGTCGACCTCGACGCCCGCAGCTCGCAGGATCTGGTTGACGAGGTCCGCCTTCTTCACCCGGGCGGCGGGTTCGAGCGACATTGCGGTGGCAATGGCTCGCAGCTCATCGCTTGCCTTGCGCTCCAAGATCGAACGCTCGAGCTGCTCTGCGCTCATCGACTTCCTCTCTCTCTCTCTGGTACGGCCTGCAAAGGCCTCGCGAGCTTCGCCGGATGCCCGACCGCGAGGTCAAGTCGGCGGGCACCTCCGCGGCCGGGGTGCAGGGCGCCTGGAGCCCGGATGGTGATCCGAACTCCACGGGGCCGAGCGCTCGGCTCGTCGCCGGTCGAGCAGTTGGGTGGAATCGCCGAAGGCGCGCAGACCGAAACGTCCCCCAGCGGTTCCCCCCGCCTCTACGGTCGCCTCCTCGTTTGGCGAGGTGCTCGGTACAGGTGCTTTCGCGAACGACTAGCGAAGGTGGAACTGATGGTAGTGCGGGCCGCCTGCACTGACAACAACCCTCGGGTGACCAGTCTGGCCCCCGACCCGGCACGCTGCCCACCCACAGGATACCTTGCCCGAACCTGATTGCACGCACACCTCAGATGCCGATCGCCGCCAGGACCGCATCCATGTCGGCGTCGACCGCTGGCGGCACGCTCGACTGGCTGATGGCAAGGTCCGGGTCCTTCAGCCCGTGCCCGGTCAGGACGCAGACGACTCTCGAACCCGCCGGGACGCCGAGCTTCATGAGCCCGGCGACCGAGGCAGCCGAGGCCGCCTCGCAGAAGACCGACTCCTCGGTGGCGAGGAACCGGTAGGCGGCGAGGATCTCCTCGTCGGTGACGGCGTAGATGCCGCCACCCGACTCGCTGGCGGCAGCCGTCGCCCCGTACCAGGAGGCGGGATTGCCGATCCGGATGGCGGTTGCGATCGTCTCGGGTTCCCCGACGGGGGCACCGTTCACGATCGGAGCCGCACCGGCCGCCTGGAAGCCGAGCATGCGCGGCAACTTCGACGAGCGCCCGGCGGCCCGGTACTCGAGATAACCCCGCCAATAGGCCGTGATATTCCCGGCGTTGCCGACCGGGATGCAGTGGACGTCGGGTGCTTCCCCGAGGACGTCGACGATCTCGAAGGCTCCCGTCATCTGCCCGGCAATCCGGTGGGGGTTGATCGAGTTGACGACGACCACCGGGGCGTGGTCCGGCAGCTGCCGGACCACGGCGAGGGCGGCGTCGAAGTTCCCCCTCACTTGGAGCACCCGGGCTCCGTGCACGAGCGCCTGGGCAAGCTTGCCGAGGGCGATGTGGCCCTCGGGGATCAGGACGACACAGGTCATGGCGGCCCGGGCCGCGTAGGCGGCGGCCGAGGCCGAGGTGTTGCCGGTGGAGGCGCAGACGACCGCCTCGGCCCCCTCCTCGGCCGCCTTGGAGATGGCGACGGTCATGCCCCGGTCCTTGAACGAGCCGGTCGGGTTCATCCCCTCGAGCTTCAGGTAGACCTCGGCCGAGACCCTCTCGGAGAGCCTCGGCGCCTGCAGGAGCGGCGTCGCCCCCTCCTGCAGGGTGACGACGGGGGTGGCGTCGCTTACGGGGAGGAACGAGCGGTACTCCTCGATCAGCCCCCGCCAGGCCCGAAGCGGGGTTCCGCCCGGCGCGCCGGGACGGTCAGGCGGGCTCACCGGCGGGGGGCTCCTGGCCGATCACCCGGAGGACGCACCCGATGCGCTCGACGCTGTCGAGGCCGGCGAGCTCGGCGATCGTCGCCTGCAGGTCCGCCTCGCGGGCGGTGTGGGTGATGAAGACGAGGCGCGCCTCCGCCCCGAGGCCGACCTGCTCCATCGAGCGGATCGAGACATGGTGCTCGCCGAAGACTGACGCCACCGCGGCCAGCACCCCGGGGCGGTCGACCACGTCGAGGGAGAGGTAGTACTGCGTCGACAGCTCCGAGATGGGCCGGAGGCGCACCCGGCGGCGCCTCGCCGATCGGGCGGTCGTCTTCTCGCTCAGGTGGTGCGCCGCCTCGAGGACGTCGCCGAGCACGGCGCTCGCCGTCGGCCGGCCGCCGGCGCCCCGGCCGTAGACCATGAGCTCGCCGGCAGCCTCCCCCTCGACGAAGACCGCGTTGAACGGTCCGCGCACGCTCGCCAGTGGGTGCTCCCTCGCCAGCATGGCCGGGTGGACCCTCGCCGAGACGGCCCCGTTCTCGCTCTCGACCACCGCCACGAGCTTCACCTCGTAGCCGAGCCGGTGGGCGAAGCCGATGTCGCTCGCCCCGATGGCGGTGATGCCCTCGCGATGGACGTCGGACGCCACGACGTCGGCATCGAAGGCGATCCCAGCCAGGATCGCCGCTTTGGCGGCGGCATCGTAGCCCTCGACGTCGGCCGTCGGGTCGGCCTCGGCGTAGCCGAGCGACTGCGCCTCACCCACGGCCTCCGCGTAGCCGAGGCCGTCCTCGCTCATGCGGGTGAGGACGTAGTTGGTCGTGCCGTTCACGATGCCCGTGAGGCGAAGGATGCGCTCGCCGGCGAGCGACTCCTTGAGGAGCCGGACGAGCGGGATGGCGCCGGCGACGGAGGCCTCGAACAGAAGGTCCACGCCCGCCTCGTCGGCCGCCGCCAGCAGCTCGGCACCGTGGGCGGCCATCAGCTCCTTGTTGGCGGTGATGACCGGCTTTCCTGCCGCGAGGGCGGCCCGCACGAGCGTGCGGGCGGGCTCGACGCCCCCGATGAGCTCCACTACGACCGCGACCTCGGGATCGTCCACGACGGCTGCCCCGTCGGTCGTGAGTCGGCCGGCGAGCTGCTCGGTCGAGATCCCCTCGGCACGGCGGCGCCCTGGGTCCCGGACGGCCACCTTGACGATGTCGAGGTGGATGCCGGTGCGGGCGGTGATTGCCTCCACCTCGGCGTCGACGAGCGAGACGAAAGCGGCCCCGACGTTGCCGCAGCCGAGGAGTCCCACGCGGACCGGCTCAGCCGAGCGGGCCGCCACGCCGGCTTCCGGCAATGGCGCGGGTGCCGGCACACCCGATGGCGCGCTCGCCGGCGCAGGAGGGGAGACGGCCATGTACAACGGTACAAGACGGCGCGTTCGTCAAGAGGGGCTACGGCTCGAGGCGCAGCAGGTCCTCGACGGTCTCCCGCCGGACGACCTGGCGGACCGTGCCGCCGCCGACGAACAGCGCGGGCGGACGGCCGAGGCGGTTGTAGTTGGACGCCATGGAGAAGCCGTAGGCACCGGTGACCGGGGTGGCGAGGACGTCGCCGACCGCGAGGTCGGCCGGCAGCCGCGCCTCGTCGATGACGACGTCCCCGGACTCGCAGTGCTTGCCCACCACCCTGGCGGCGAGGGGGCGCTCGGCGTCCGGCTCCCGGGGGAGGAAGGCCTCGTAGCCGCTCCCGTAGAGCACATGGCGCGGGTTGTCACTCATCCCGCCGTCCACGGCGACGTAGAGCCTGAGGCCGTTGAGCCGCTTCATCGTCCCGACGCGGTACACGGTGATGGCAGCCGTCGCGACGATGGCCCGGCCAGGCTCGGCGGTCACCAGCACGTCGACCGGCATGTGGGCGGCGACGCAGGCCGAGCGGACCACCGCCGCCCACTCGGTGAGAGCCGGGGCGTGCTCGTGGTTGCGGTAGGCCACGCCGAGGCCACCGCCGACGCAGAACTCCCTGAGCCCATGGCGCCGGACGAAAGGGGCCACGACGGCAACCTCCTTCGCGAAGACGTCGGTCCGGAAGATCTGGCTGCCGACGTGGGCGTGGGCGCCGACAAGGCGGGCGCCCCCGAGGGTGGCGAGCTCCGCCACGGCTTCGTCTGCGGCTCCCGAGGCGAGCGAGAAGCCGAACTTGGAGTCCTCCTGCCCGGTCATCACGTGCTCGTGGGTGTGCGCCTCGACGCCCGGCGTCACCCTCACGAGCAGGCCGACCGGCTCCCCCTGGCCGCCGCGCCCTCGGAGGAGCCGGCGGAGCCGGGCGATCTCGTCGAAGGAGTCGACGACGATGCGGCCGATACCGGCCTCGAGCGCGGCGGCGAGCTCCTCCTCGGACTTGTTGTTGCCGTGCATGACGAGGCGGTCGCCCGTGACCCCGGCCGCCAGCACGACGGCGAGCTCGCCGCCGGTGGCGACGTCGAGGAGGAGGCCCTCGTCAGCCGCAAGCGATGCCATCGCCTTGCAGAGGAAGGCCTTCGTCCCGTAGGCCACACCTGGGCCGAAGGCCGCCACGGCCTCCTGGCAGCGGGCGCGCAGGTGCTCCTCGTCGTAGACGAACGCCGGCGTCCCGTACTCCTCGGCGAGCTCGACAAGGTCGACCCCACCGACCGAGAGCGAGCCCCTCGGCGACTGGGCTGCTGTGAGGGGCAGCAGGTGACGGGCGATCGGAGCCGTCTGGAGCGTCATCTCACATCGAGTCCGGCGCGTCCACCCCGAGCAGGCCGAGGCCGACGGACAGCCCCACGCGCGCCGCCTCGACCAGCCAGAGGCGGGCCTGGGTGAGCTCGGCCGGGACGCCCTCGCCCATGACGTAGCAGTCGTGGTAGAAGCCGTGGAAGGCCGCCGCCAACCCCCTGACCCAGTTCGTCACCTTGTAGGGGGCACGTTCGAGCGCCGCCTCGGTCACCACCCTCGGCAGCTCGACGAGGACGCGGAGCACGTCAAGTTCGCGGGGGTGGACGAGGAGCGAGAGGTCGGCGGCCTCGAGCGGCACGCGCTCGATTCCCCTCTCGGCTGCCACGCGGCCGATCGAGGCGATTCGGGCGTGGGCGTACTGGACGTAGTAGACGGGGTTCTCGGCCGACTCCGCCGTCACCTTGCCGAGGTCGAGCGTCGTCGCCTGATCGATCGAGGAGAGGAGGGAGACGAGCCGGGTGGCGTCCGGCCCGAGGATGCCGATCAGCTCCGAGAGGGCGACGTAGTGGCCGGCGCGCTTCGACATTCGGCCGTTCACGAGCGAGATGAGCTGCCCGAGGCGGACCTCGAGCCGGTCGCGCTCGACCCCGAGTGCCTCGACGCCCGCCTTGAGCGAGGCGACCTGTCCGTGGTGGTCGGCGCCCCAGACGTTGATCACCCGGTCGAAGCCACGGACGAGGAACTTGTTGCGGTGATAGGCGAGGTCTCCGGCGAGGTAGGTGGCGTCGCCGTTCGACTTCACGAGCACCCGGTTGCGGACGTCGCCGAACTCGGTCGAGCGGAGCCAGACGGCCCCGTCCTCCTCGTAGACGTGGCCTTTGCCCCTGAGGAGCTCGATCGTCTCGGCGACCTGTCCGCTCTCTTCGATCGAAGCTTGCGAGTACCACTCGTCGAAACGGACGTGGATCTGGTCGAGGGTCTCTTTGATGTTGGCGAGGATCCGTGCGGCCGCGAACCGTCCGGCAGCGACGACGTCCTCCGGCCCGTCGTAGTGCTCGGCCAGCTCGGCGACGTACTCGCCCTGGTAACCGCCTTCGGGGACCTGTTCCCGGCGACGCCGGGCGAGGATGCTCTCACCAAGCATCCGGATCTGGCCGCCGGTGTCATTGACGTAGTACTCCCGTTCCACCCGCCAGCCTGTCCGCCCCATGATGCGGGCCAGAGCGTCGCCATAGGAAGCGAACCAGCCGTTCCCGACGTGCAGGGGGCCGGTGGGATTGGCCGAGACGAACTCGATCTGCACGTGCTCGTCGTGGCCGAGGTCCGGGGCGGCGTAACCACCTTCCCCTTCGGTGACCACCTCACCGAGGGCGTCGTGCAGCCATCCCGGGGCGAGCCGGAAGTTGACGAAGCCGGGACCGGCCACCTCGACCGCCTCGACGTGGCGTGACGGGGCGGCCATGAGGGCCGCCGCGAGCTCATCGGCGAGCGCCCGGGGTTGACGTCCGCTGCGCTTGGCGGCGACCAGCGCGACATTGGTCGACCAATCGCCGTGCTCGAGACGCTGAGGACGCTCGAGTCGGATCTCGTCGGGCAGGACCTCCACCCCGAGACCGGCGAGGGCCGACGCGATTGCTCCTGCCAGATCTGATTCGGTCGCCATGCCACGATGAGGATGGCCGAACGGCGACTAGCATGCAACTGGGCACCAAACGGGCCGCCGACGACGCGGGGTCCCCGCAAACCCAGCTTGCCCTCGTAGCTCAGTGGATAGAGCACCGGCCTCCGGAGCCGGGTGCGCAGGTTCGAGTCCTGCCGGGGGCGCCGACCCTGACGGTGGTCGAACCTTTCCGATGTCGGAAGGGTTCGGCTCCGTCAGGCCACCTCCATCGAGCGGGACTCGGAAGTAGGGGCGCACCGACGTGCGGCTTTCGACTTCGATTCGGGCGACCAGTGCTTGGAGGAGTCCCTTCTGGGCTTCGGGGTCGCCGTGTTCGATGGTGTCGATGACGTGGTGACGTAGCTT
>JAJZZB010000271.1 GCA_021797795.1 Actinomycetes bacterium
GAGGAGGTACCCCTGACCGGCCTCGACGCCCTCGGCCACGACGCGAAGCCCGAGGCCATGGGCGACGCGGATTGCGGCCTCGACCACGAGCGTGTCGGCCCGGTCCTCTCCGAGCCCGGCGATGAAGCCGCGGTCGATCTTGACCACGTCGACCGGCAGGTGCTTCAGGTAGGCGAGCGAGGAGTAGCCCGTGCCGAAGTCGTCGATGGCGACCTCGATCCCGGTCTCGCGCAGGCCGGCGAGGACCCGGTAGGCGTCGTAGTCGTCGGTCGCGACGAAGGCCGACTCGGTCAGCTCGGCGCACACCGAACTCGGCGCCAACCCGGACGCGCCGCAGGCCGCGGCGAAGCGCTCGAGGAGGCGCGCGTCGTGGAGCTGGCGAGCCGACAGGTTCACCGACACCATCGGCTGTGCGCCCGTCCGTGCCGGCCAGCTCGCCGCCTCGGCGATCGCGCGGTCGATCACCCAGGCCCCGAGCTCGATGATGAGGCCGCTGCGCTCCGCGATGGGGATGAAGCGGTCGGGCCCGACGAGGCCGAGCCCGGGGCGCTGCCAGCGCAGGAGCGACTCACAGGCGATGATCTCGCCGCGGCGGAGATCGACGACCGGCTGGTAGTAAAGGCGCAGCTGCCCGCGTCGCAGCGCGACCTCGAGCGCCCGCTCGGTCTCGAAGGCCTCGAGCGCCGCCCTGCGCAGCTCGGCGTTGAAGAGCGCGAAGTGGCCCCCGCCGCGCTCGGCCGCATGGCGCATCGCCGAGGCGGCGTCGCGGACAAGGCTCGCCCCGTCCTCGAGCTGACCATCCGCGAGCGCGACGCCGACCGATGCGCCGGTCCTGAGCTCGCCCCAGCTCGCCACCGCCACGGGCCGGGCGAGCGCGGTCACGATCGCGCTCGCCAGCTGCAAGATCGCGTGCCCGTCGGCGGCCTCGGCGAGCACCGCAAAGCGCCCGCCGCCGAGGCGAGCGGGCATCGCCCCTGCCCCGCAGCATGCCGCCAGGCGCCTCGCCGTCTCGGCCAGCATCGCGTCACCGGCAGCGTCCCCCACCGACGACGCCACCGCCTCCAACGCGCCAAGGCCGATGACCAAGACGCCGAGCTCGCGGCCCTCGCCCCTCGGCGAAGCGAGCGCCGCGGCTACCCGGTCGAAGAACAGGGCCGCGTTGGCGAGGCCGGTCGGCTCGTCGTAGAGGGCGCGCCGGGCGAGCTCCGCCTGCAGGCGCCGCGTCTCGGTCACGTCGTGGGCGACCACCAACGCTGCCGGTCGGCCCTCCCAGTCGAGCAGATGAGACGTCACCTCCACCTCCCGCAGCTCCCCGCCAGCTCGCCGATGGCGCCAGGTCCCCGAGTACTGCAGGACGTCCTGGCGCGAAGCGACGCTCTCATGCAGTCGTCCCAGGTCCTCCGCGGGGCGGATGTCGGCGATCGACATCGCCAAGAACTCCGCCCGCGAGTAGCCGTAGTGGGCGAGCGCAGCGTCGTTGACCTCGAGGAAACGGAGGCTTTGGAGGTCATAGATCCACATCGGCAGCGGGTTCGCGGCAAGCAGCAGCCGGAACGCCCCGCCCGTGTCGCACGGGCCGGCCACCCTCGCCTCGTCGCCGGGGCCGTCGCGTTCCCGGCTCTCTTTCGACATCGCACCCCCACAGGCCGCGTCGGTCCGGTGAGTTGGCAGTCGTAGTCACCAATAGTAGTGCTCCGACCGCTAGTGGTGGTGTCCCCGGTAGGCACGGGCGTGCTGTCGTGGCCCGTTGCCGGGTCGCCCCAGAGGACCCGACACTCGCCGGAGCGTGCCAACCGATGGCGCTACGAAGAGGACGCGTCAAGCCCCGACGGGGATGAGCCGGCCCTGGCAGTCGCCGGTGCCAATGGCGGGGGAGCTCGCCTACGTCGAGTCCCAGCTCGCACGCCGCCGGCGCGGCGAGCACGACGTCGTGGTCGTGCCGGTGGACCGTCTACGGCCCGTACGGCCACCGGCGGCACACGGGGAGCGGCTGGTGCCGGGCGTATGGGGCGATGCCTCCTGTCGAGCCCGGTCAGAGCTGAGGCGTGGCGGCTACGAATGCCGGGGCTGACGAGCTCGACCTGCGCACAGACCCTCAGGGGAGCGCGGTCTTCTCAGCCTGTGGCCGCTACCGCTACGAGCTGACCCGCGACCTCGAGGCACCGGCGAGGCTCTTCGGCGAGGCCGAGGCGACGCGGGGAACGGTCTGCTGGGTGCTCGCGAACCCGTCTGTGGCCGACGAGGCGGTGCTCGACACGACCCTGACGCGCTGTGCCGGGTACTCACGTGCCTGGGGCTTTTCGGCGATGGTCGTCCGCAACGTGCTCGCCTAGTCCCGACGTCCGAGGATCTCGCGAGGGCGGTCGAGGCCGAGCGGATCACCCGGACCCGCCGCCTGGAGGCCGCCGGCGCCCCCGACGTCAAGTGGTTCCGGGACGAGCACCCCGAGAACCCGCTGCCGTTGCTCCTCGTGCTCGCCGATACCCCGAACGACGCGTCGGCGGGCAGGTGGGCGGCGCTCGGGGCCGGCGCGCCACGGCTCGGTGTCGCGGTCATCTACCTCGCCGACACGCCTGCGGCCTGCGGCCGGGTCGTCTTCGGCGATACCCGCACGGTCACCGGGGCCGAGCCGGCTGCGCTCGCGGACCGTCTCCGCGGTGCCGAGCTGTTTGGCCTCCGGGCCGAGGAGGGCGTCGAGCTGCTCGGCGCGCTCGCCGATGCCGCCGCAGCCGGCAGCGACAGCGACAGCGGGCAGTCCGCCGCGCCCGATCACACCGGCGTCGGTGACCGTGGCGGCGGCGACCATGGCGGCAGCGGCGGGGCAGCGCGTTCTCGTCAAGTCTCGGATGTCGTGTGGCCCGAGCCGGCTTCTGGCGACGACACAGGCGAGCAGGCCACAATCCCAATCCGCGTCGAGGTCCTCGGGGCCATGCAGATCACCGCGTTTGGCCAGCCGATGGCGACGGGGATCCGCAGCCGGGCCAAGGCGCTGCTCGCCTGGTACCTGTGCCGGCCCGAGGGCGCGAGTGCCGAGCAGGCCGTCGACGCCCTGTGGCCCGACACGCCGCCCGAGGCGGTGCTGCGCCAGTTCTGGCGGGCGCTCGGCGACCTGCGCGCCGGGCTGCGCGGCCCGGGAGGCGAGACCCCAGAAGTGCTCGAGAAGTCCGGCGAGCGCTACCGGCCTGCACCCGGCGAGATCGCCTGCGACGTGTGGGAGCTCCAGGCCGCCCTCGGCGCAGCGGCCAGAGCCG
>JAJZZB010000272.1 GCA_021797795.1 Actinomycetes bacterium
GGTCAGCGGGCTTCGGGGGGAGGAGCGGAAGACTGACTCGTGTCATCGCGGGGTGGCGACCTCCGGGAAGTAGCAGGACCCGAGGCGGTTCGGCGCGGCCAGGTCCCGGCCGGTGGCACGGCTGCCCGCCTCGAGGAGGGCAGCGACGAGGACGTCGGGTTCGATGCCGTCTGCGCCCGGACCGCCCTCGAGGGCCGCCTCCACGAGCGGGGCGAGGGTGCTCTCCTCGAGCCGCTTCCAGGTGAGGGCGGCTTCGAGGCGGACGAGGGGGGCGGGCAGGTCGTTCAGGTCGCCGGTGAACAGGACACTCTTGATCGTGTCGCCCTGCATGCTGAGATACAGGCGGACGAGTCCGGCAGGCGTCTTCAAGACCGCGGTCGCGGTGGCGTCGGGCTGTGGGCTCCGCTGGGCGAGCCACCCGTCGGTGCCGTACTTGGAGGCGGCCAGGTGGCGGGCGTGGCGTCGCTCGATCTCGTCGGGCACATCTGGTGTGAGCTCGATCCCGACCGCCTCGGCGAATCCGTCGGTGATCACCCGGCGCAGGCCCGGGCCGTCGACGTCGTGCCGGGTCTCGCGGGTGACCGTCGTCACGCGCTCGGCGACGAGGCCGACCGCCTTGTCTCCGAGCTTGGCGGCCGGCACCTTCAGCACGGCGAGCATCCGCCGGATGTCGAGGTCGGCGAGGACGCTCGCGTGGAACAACAGGGCGCCCGAGCCGTCGAGGTAGAGGCCGAGGCCGGCGATCTTGCGTCCGTCGACCTCGAGGTCGTTCTTGCCCCTGAACCCGACGGTGAGCCCGAGACGTGCCAGGCCGGCGATGATCCCCCCCGAGAAGCGCTCGAGGAGCTCGCGGGGGCGCTCCGCCGCCGGCGCCCGGGTCACGACGGCAACCCCGAGCTGGGCCCGCCCCATGATGATGGCGCCCCCTCCTGTCGGGCGCCTGTTCACCTGCACTCCGAGCGAGCGGCACGCTTCGCGGTCGACCTCGGCGTCGAGATGCTGGTACCGGCCGACGAGGGCGGCATGGTCGGCGTAGGTGTACAGCCGGAGGGTCGGTGGCCGCGGCGGAGCGCCTCTGGCGTAGCCGGCCATCAGCGCCTCGTCGAGGGCGAGGCCCTCTCCGGCGCCGGCACCGTCATCGGCGAGGAGTCGCCAGGGGAGGCTCATCGCCCTGTCACACCCGCCACCGGGATGCCCGGTCCGTGGCGCCCTCGCCGAGCCTGACCTCGGCGTAGTCAGCACCCTCGTCGCCCGCCCAGGTCAACGAGCAGCACCACTCGTACAAGCGGGGCTCGAGCCCGCGCGAGCGGGCGTATGCGATCGTTCCCTCGGCGGGGTAGGCGATCCCGTTCAGCCCGAGGTCGACGGCGGCCGTGTCGAGCTCGGCCTTCATCGCCCCCATGGGGCGGGCGCAGCCGAGGTTCACCTTCGTGCCCGGCATGGCGAGGCGGGCGGTCTCGAAGAACGAGACGACCTCGCCGACCGGAGGCGGAGGCAGATGGGCCATCGGCGTGCCGACGAGCGGGACGAGCACCACGAGGATGAGGGTGGAGACGGGATGGCGTCGTACCATCTCGAGCGCCGCCTGCTCTCCGAGGAAGCGGCCGTAGTGCAGGCCGAGGACGATGTGGGGAATGATCCGCAGGCCGGCGTCGGCCAGCACCGCGAGGGAGGTCTCGAAGTCCGCCGCCCTCAGGTCGAGGTGGTAGACGTCCCGGATCGTCTCGTCGGCCCCGATGATGTCGAGCATGACCCCGTCCACCCCGGCAGCCGCGAGGTCGCGGGCGAGAGCGGGCGAGACGACCCCGGAGTGGACGATCACCTTCATGCCGAGCTCGTCGCGGATGCGGGGGACATGGACGAGATGACGGCGGAGCGGCACCCCGCCCGAGCGGGTCGAGCCACCCGAGACGAGAAGGCCGTCGCTGCCCTTGTGCTTGAGGGAGCGTGCGAGGTCGTACAGGTCCGTCCCGGCACGCACCGAGACCATCCCCTCGAGCACCTTGGCCTGGCAGTGGTCGCACTGCAGGGCGCAGGCGCTTCCCGTCACCGAGACAGGAAGGAAACGGCGCGGGTTCGACGGCCTCCACTCGGCGGTCTCCCAGCGCTTGAGACCGGGGGCGTAGAACTCCATCACATCTGGGAAGTGGGCGCGCCGGACGGCGAGCGCCTCGACCGGTCCTGAGGGCGAGACGCTCGTCACTCGGCGAGCACCCCCTCTCGCCGGTACCGCTCGACACGGTCGGCGAAGTATCCGGCGACCGTCTCACCCGACACGAGCTCGTCGAGCTCCTCCACGCGGGCGAGCTCGATCTCGACCAGCCAGGAGCCGTACGGGTCCTGCTCGACGAGCGACGGGCGGGCGACCACGGCTTCGTTCGTCGCCACGACCGATCCGCTGAGCGGCGTCACGAGCGGGCCGACGAACTTCTCGGCCTCGAGCGAGCCGAGCGGCTGACCCCTCGTGACGGCCGTCCCGACGGCGACGAGGGCCAGCTGGGCCAAAGTACCGCTCGTCTCGGCACCGAGTGGATCGAGTCCCACGCGCGCCCGCCCCCCGGCCAGGGTCTCCACCCAGAGATCGGCCTCCCGGAAGTAGGCGAGGTCCAGGCGCACCCGGTAACCGGAGATGTCGGCCAGTTGCTGCCCGTGCTCTGTGCTCATCGTGCCTCCTGGCTGGTCGCCGCCCGAGCGCGGCTCGTCACGGCCACCTCGCCGCCGCTCGCGGCCGCGAAGGCGGCGGTGAGCCGGCGGCCGGCAGCTCCGAGGTCGGCGAGGACGGCCGGCACCTCCGCCAGCGGGCGACCGCGCAGGGCCTGCACGGCCGCCGAGGCGCCGCCGGAGGCCTCGGGATCCTCGAGCCGCAGGGCGTCGAGGCGGCCGTCGACGACGCTCGCCTCGACGCGAGCACCAGCGTGCTCGGCTGCGACCACGTAGACGCCCGAGCGGACCTTGAGCTGCCATGCGCTCGACCGCCGGCGAGCCGGGCCCGCCTGCCACTCTGGCGACGCCAGCCGCCGGTCCCACCTGGCGAGCGCCTCGCGCTCGACGCCGGTGAGCCTGCCCTCGGACGGCTCCCGGCCGAGTGCCTCGGCGTAGGAGCGGACGGCGGCGTGCTCGAAGGCGACCGGGTCGACCGAGCTCCCTTCCTCCGGACCCACGTAGCGCCGCATCAGCCGGAGCGCCTCGGCGGCCGTCGCACGCCCCGGCGTGCGCATCAGCCCTGCTGCGGTCTCGTGG
>JAJZZB010000273.1 GCA_021797795.1 Actinomycetes bacterium
GATGCCAAGATGCTGGACGAGGGAGAGGAAGATGCTGTCGGCCAGCTCGAGGCGCTCCTCGAGGAGCTGCGCGCCACCGGGTCGGACCACCGCAGCGTCGAGGCGAAGACTGCCCGAGGAGAGCTCCCGTCCGGCATCACCGACACCCTGGGCGCGTTCGCCAACACCAACGGGGGGCTGATCCTGCTCGGGGTGGCGGAGGAGTCGGCGGCCTTCCAGGTCACCGGTGTCGAGGACCCGAGGCGCATGACGGCCGCCCTCCAGGCCGCGGCGGAGCAGATGGAGCCGCCGCTGCGGCCGGTCATCGACGTTGTCGCCCATCCCGAGGGGGCGATCGTGATGGCCCGGGTCCCGCCCATCCCTCGCGACCAGCGGCCATGCCACCGCCGCAGCGAGGGCCCGTACGCCTCGTCGTACGTCCGGGTCGGCGACGGCGACCACCAGCTGACCGAGCACGAGGTGGCGAGCATGCTGGCCAACCGGACGCCGGTCGACACCGGCCGAGCTGGTGCACCAGAGGCCACGGCGCTCGATGCGAGCGCCGTGGCCGGCTTTGTGGCCGCGGTCCGCGAGTCGAGCGACCGCTTCGGCGACGTCTCCGACCAGGAGCTCCTCTACCGCTACGGCGTCCTCGCCGGCGACGACCGGTCCGAGCTCACCCTGGCCGGCCTGCTTAGCCTCGGAGACCACCCCGAAGGGTTCCTCGACGCGGCCCGCGTCAGCCTCCGGCGCGAGCCCGGCGCGACAGACCCGCCCGGGACCCGCCACGACGCCATCAAGATCGAGGGACGCGTCGGCGAGCTGCTCGACGGCGTGGTCGGCGCGCTGGGCACGAGGCTCGGCCACGTCCAGGTCGAGCGAGCCGGCCGGCTCCTCGACGAGCTCGACGTGCCCCGGGAGGCGCTCCGGGAGGTCGTATCCAACGCGCTCGTCCACCGCAGCTTCGCGAACGGGGCCAAGAACGAGAGTGTCCTCGTGGAGGTCACCGGCGAGGCCGTGACGGTCACGAGCCCCGGCGGGCTGCACGTGGCCGCCGACCCTCGACAGCTGGGGCTCGACCCCATCGCCGGGGTGCGCAACCACACCTTGGTACGCATCGCCGAGCACCTGCGCACCCCATCGGGGGCGAGGGTGGTCGAGCACCAGGCGCTCGGCATCGCCCGGGCGGACCAAGCCTGCCACCAGAACCGGACCGCGCCAGCGCTCTTCGTCGACCTGCCTGCCCGATTCTGCGTGGTGCTCCTCCGCCACAGCCTGGACGAGGAACCGGCCCGTCAAGTTCTTTCCGCCGCCGGCGTGGCCGAGACCCCCGCTGCGCTCCGGATCCTGTCGGTCCTGGCCCGCCTCGAGGAGGCCAAGGCGTCTGATTCGTCGGAGCTCGGCGCACCGATCTTCGACGCCCGTTTGTGCGCCCGAGCGCTTGCCCCCTGCACGCTGGAGGACGCCGCGAGCGAGCTGAGCGCGTTGGAGCGCGCCGGCGTCCTCCGTCGCACCCGTGTGCACCGCGCTCCGGCATGGGTGCTCGCGCCAGCGCCGATGGCGCCACCAGACGGCGCACGAACCACCGCCCGGGCCTCTGTCGCCCAGACGAAGGTCGACCGGGTCGACGACCTTCTGCACGTCCTCGTGGAGGGGCCCGCCGCCGGGCTGAGCGCGATGGCGATCCAGCAGGCGCTGGGGCTCAGCTCGACGGCCGCCCGCTACCGCTGGCTCCGCCGGGCGCTCGACGCCAGCCTGATCGCACCGTCCACCGACCGGCCCTATGACCGGACGAAGACCTTCCGGCTCACCGCGAAGGGTCGAGCCCGCGCCAACAGGCTCGGTCAGCCTGCCTCGCCAACCAGTTAGGGGAGCACGATGTGCACGCCCGGGCCGTATTCGTGTGCAGCACCGAACGCAGGAGTTTCACCGGGCTACTTCTGCCAGCGGCATCGGAGTTGCTCGGGGGTCCTGACGAAACCCAGCCCCCGCAAGTGACGATTCTCCCGGCCGGAGGCGCCTGCGGGGCTTCCGTCGGGGACCGTGACCGCGATGGCGCGCGGCAGCTCGTCCAGCCGCTCACGGGTGCGCAGCCGGGGATCTCGGCGACTCCGGGTGTGGATCCGCACGCAGGGCACCAACACGAGGAGCCCGCCGGCGGGTGGGCTGGTGCGATGCGGTGCGGCGAGAGCTCACGCGGCTGCTTGTGGCCCGGTGTTCGCTGGTGGGGCGGCCGCCGGGTCGATCTCCTCGAGAGCCGCAGTCCTCGGGATCGAGCTGCGTGAGCGGGTTGCTGCGGTCCCCAGGTGCGCGCCGCCCAGGTGCGGCGCTCGGCGATGGCGGCGCAGAGCTCCTCGAACTCGCGCACATTCGCCGCGTGCTCGGCGCGCTCTGCCGACGAGGCGTTCGTTTTGCACTTGGGCGGCTCGAGTGATCCTGCGCCAGGTCGAACGCCGCGGTGAGGCGTCCGCCAGCGACCTTGTCTCGATCACCCCAAGGTCCGGCGCGACGACGGGGAACCGACGCACGACCGCAGCGTCGGCCTGCTGGCCACGACCCAGCGATAGGGTTTGGCGGTGTTCGGCTCCGCGACCAAGCGTCCGTGCATCGGCATCCTCTGGCGTGGTCCGAGCGGAACGCCCCGACCAGACGCTTCCCGAAAACTCGACCCGCTCTTCGACGCACTGAGCGACCAGGGCGCCGAGGTCGAGCCCGTAGCATTCGAAGACCACCGGGTTGACGAGGTCCGCGCCCAGATCTCGCGCCTCGACGGACTGCTCGTCTGGGTGAACCCGATCCAAGATGGGGCGAATCGGGGACGCGTCGACGAGCTGATCCGAGAGGCCTCCACCCGTCGTATCTTCGTGTCCGCCAACCCGGCCGTGATCGCCAAGATCGGGACGAAAGAAGTCCTTTACTCCACGCGGAACCTCGGCTGGGGCAGCGACACCGAGCTCTACCGCTCACCCGCGGACTTCGCGGCACGCTTCCCGCGCCGTCTTCAGCGCTGCGGTCGTCTCGTCGTCAAGCAGGGTCGCGGGAACGGTGGGGAAGGTGTCTGGAAGGTGCAGCTCACCGAGGCGGGCGAACGCGTGACTCTCGAGACGGCGGTGCGGGTCCAGGACGCGCAGCGCCGCGACGGCACCGCTTCCCCAAGCTCCCTCGGTGACTTCATGGACCACTGCTCAAGCTGCTTTGAATGGTCCGGCGTCCTCATCGATCAACCATTCCAGGAACGCC
>JAJZZB010000061.1 GCA_021797795.1 Actinomycetes bacterium
TCGCAAGAGGGGGGCGCCAGCGCCGCGACGGCCCCGGTGCCGTCCGTCGGTGCCTCGAGAGGCCGTTTTGGAGGTCGTTCAGGCGAGGCGGCGACGGGGACCAGGAGTGCGGGTGCCGGGAGCGCGCCGGTGCTCGATGAAGTCCACGAGGACGTAGTCGCCGAGCGTCTCGGGCGTGGTGAAGAAGGCGCGCCCGTGATTGAGCTCGGTCAGCTTCTCGACGAAGTCCCGGAGATGCCCGGTGGCGTCGAGGGCGAAGGTGTTGAGCAGCACCCCCTCCCGCGTGAGGCGGAGCACCTCGGCGAGCGTGGCGTCGACGGTGGCGCGCACCGGCGGGTAGTTGAAGAAGACCTCACCGTCCTCCATGAGGTGCGCTGTCGGCTCTCCGTCGGTGATCATCACGATCTGCTTCGTGCCATGCTCCCGGGCGAGCATCCGCCGGGCGAGCATGAACGCGTGCTGCATGTTGGTCCCGTAGACGAAGTCCCACGAGACCTCCGGCAGCTCGCTCGGCTTGATCTCCCTGGCGGTCTCCGAGAACCCGACGATCCCGAGGTAGTCGCGGGGAAACTGGCTCGAGATGAGGGAGTGGAGGGCCATCGCCACCTTCTTCGCGGCGAGGAAGTTGTCCCGCATCGGCATCGACAGCGAGAGGTCGAGCAGCAGCACCGTGGCGGCATGGGTGAGGTGCTCGGTCTGCTCGATCTCGAAGTCCTCCGGGCGGAGCCGGACCGGGAAGCGGACGCCGGCCGACGCCGGCCCGCTCCCGTCCGCGCCGGGCTCGAGCCGCTCGGCCTCCCGGCGGATCGCGTTGCGGACCGTCCGCTCGATGTGGAGGTTGAACGGGTCGCCGAGCTCGTAGGGCTTGGTCGCCTCGGCGCGCTCGTGCCCCGAGCCGCTCCGTGCGAGCTCGTGGCCGCCGAGGCGGTCCTTCGCGAGTCGTGAGAACAGCTCGCGCAGCGCACGCTGGCCGATGCGGCGCAGCCCACGAGGGGTGAGCTCGAGGCGTCCCTCACGGTTCTCGACGAGGCCCGCCTCCTCGAGCCGCCGGGCGAGGCGTGCCAGCTCACCGAGCGAGGAGGCCGCCTCCGGCCCGAGGAGCTCTCGGATCCGGTCGAGATCGACCTCGGCGAGGGCACCCGGCTGGGGCGAGCCCGAGAGCAGATGCTCCAGCTGGTCGAGCTCCGCCATGCGCTGGAAGATGTCGGAGGCCTCTGCCAGGCCGGGCGCCTCCGTCCCCGAGAAGCCCACCCGGCGCTCCCAAGGGGCGTCAGGGAACATCGAGCGGAGATTGGTGCCGAGCCGGTCGATCTGCCACTGCAGATCCATGTCGCCGAGCAGCTCGTCCATGAGCGACTGCAGCTGCTGGCGCTGGCCGGGCGACATCGAGGAGAGCATGGCCGAGGTGGCGGCCATGCGCTCGGCCAGCTGGGCCAGCAGCTCGTCGAGGTTCTGCGGGTCACCGGGGAAGAAGTCGCCGAACTCGGACATGAACTCCGCGAAGCTCGGGTCGAGCGGCTCACCGCGGGCCTGCTGCTCCATCATCTGGTTCAGCCGGTCGAGCGCCTGGCGGAGCCGGTCGCGCTCCTCGGGGCCCATCGACTGCACCGCCCCGGCTGCCTGGTCGAGGTAGGACTGGACGACCTCCTGTCGGAGGCGCTCCAGGAGCTCCTCGAAGCGCTCCCGCGCCTCGCTCGAGGTGAACTCGTAGGCCGAGAGCCCCCGTACCTTCCCCGCCAGGTCGTCGGGGAGCAGCGAGAGCTCGCTGCTGCGCTCGGCGACGACCTCGTCGGTCACCTCCTTGCGGCGCTCGTCCCCCGACTCGCCCGCCTCTTGCGCCAGCTCCTCGAGCGACCGCCGCTCCTCGGCGACGATCTCATCCAGCTGCTCGGCGATCTCGGAGTAGACGCCCCCGAGGTCGAACTGCTCCCGCTCGGCCCGGCGCCGCTCCCGCAGGCGCTCGAGCAGCTCGCGCATCCCGGCGACCTCCCGTCCCTGGCGGTCCCGGAAGCCCTGCTGCATGAGTCGGCGGAGCGCCGCGTTGACGTCCCCGTGGTAGAGGAGGTCGTCGTTGATCTCCGCCAAGATGGCGTCCGCGTCGAGGTCGAAGCCGGCCTGAGTACCGTCCCAGCGCGAGTACCGGAACCGGCTCATCGCCTCATGCCCTGGACCGGTAGGTCGCCCGGGCGCCGGCGGCGTCCTTGTTCAGCCGCTTGGTGAGGTGGAGCCCCTCCAGCACGAGCTCGACGGCGCTCGCCAGCATTCCCGGGCTCTCGGATCCGGCCATGGCGAGGACGGGCTGGCGGAGCGCCGGCACGGCGTCGAGCACGGCGACGTAGTCGCTCGATGCGAGGTCCGGCCCGGCGTGCACGATCGCCCCGTCCTCGAAGCCGCCCACCACCTGGCCGAGCTGCTCGGTCGGGCAGTTCTCCCGGAACGCCTGGAGGACGGCGGCCTTCATGAGCTTGTCGACCACCTCCTCGTCCTCTCCCTCCTCGAGCGACTCGATCTCGAGCTTGCCGAGCGTCGATGACATGAGGGACTCGAGGTCGCTCACCCGGGGCACCGCCTCGGCCTCGTGGTGGAGCACCGCCCGCCTCACCGCAGCGGCGGCCAGGGTCTCGTAGTTGGCGACGCTGAGCCGGACCGAGACCCCCGAGCGCTGGCTCACCCGAGGTGAGCGCCGGGCGAGCTGGCTGATGCGGGCCACCACCTCGGCCATGAAACCCGGCATCTCGACCCGCACCCCGACGTCCTCGAGGCGCCGCGCCTCCTGGCCGACGATGGTCAGCTCGGTGTCGACGTCGAGGGGATAGTGGGTGCGGATCCGCGTCCCGAAGCGGTCCTTCAGCGGGGTGATGATCCTGCCTCTGTTCGTGTAGTCCTCCGGGTTCGCCGAGGCGACGAACATGACGTCGAGCGGCAGGCGGACCTTGTGGCCCCGGATCTGGACGTCCCGCTCCTCGAGGACGTCGAGGAGGCCGACCTGGATCCGTTCGGCGAGATCCGGCAGCTCGTTGATGGCGAAGATGCCCCGGTTGCTCCGGGGCACGAGGCCGTAGTGGATCGTGAGCTCATCGGACAGGTAGCGGCCCTCTGCGACCTTGATGGGGTCCACCTCGCCGATGATGTCGGCGATCGAGGTGTCGGGCGTGGCGAGCTTCTCCCCGTAACGGGCGCTGCGGTGCACCCAGGAGACCGGGGCGTCGTCGCCGCGCTCGGCGACGAGGTCGCGGGACTGCCGGCTGACGGGTGCGTAGGGGTCGTCGTTGATCTCCGATCCGGCGATCATCGGCGTCCACTCGTCGAGCAGTCCGACGAGCGAGCGGATGATCCGGCTCTTCGCCTGACCCCGCTCTCCGAGGAGGATGACGTCGTGGCCGGCGATGATCGCCTGCTCGATGGCGGGCAGCACCGTGTCGTCGTAGCCGAGCACGCCGTCCACGATCGGGCGTCGCGCGGCGAGACGGGCGAGCAGGTTCTTGCGGAGCTCGGCCTTCACCGCCAGCGGCTGCCAGCCGACGGCCCGTAGCTCCCCGACGGTGGCGGCGCCCGGCGGATCGGTCTCGGGGGTCACGCCGGCGGGCAGGACGGAGACCGGGCGGGCGGCTTCGGAGCGGGGCTGGTTCATCCCCATCGAGACTACGAGCGGCATCGGCTCGCCGCGGCCCTGCCGCCGGTTCGCCTCCGGCGAGCAGATGGTGGAAAGATCGGTGTCGTCCGACCCGGGGCCGTAGCGGGAGCTGCCCGGTGTGGCGCCGGACGGCGAGCTCTAGTGGCGAATGACAGGGAGGACTTCCTTGAGCGTCGTGCAAGGGGCCACGAGGCCCGCACCTATCCCGGTCGAGATCGGCGGAGTCCGGGGCGGGCCTCCCCGATCGGTGATCCTTCGCAAGGACCGCTGGTGGCTGCAGCCGCTCGTGACAGGCCTCGGCCTGCTCGCCTTCGTCGTCTACGGCGTGTGGACGGCCTTCCGTGGCGACTTCTACTTCGCCCACCACTACCTGTCGCCCTTCTACTCCCCCTGCTTCGTCTCGAGCTGCCCGCCGGCCGAGACCTGGGGCCCGGCCGGCAGCATCGGGACCGTCTCGCCGGCCCTGCTCGTCCTCATCTTCCCGATGGGCTTCCGGGTCACCTGCTACTACTACCGGAAGACCTACTACCGCTCCTTCTGGGCGTCCCCGCCCGCCTGCGCCGTCGCCGACGTCGGCTCGACGACACCGGGCGGCGCCCGCTCCCGCTACAGCGGTGAGACCCGCTTCCCGCTCGTCCTGCAGAACCTCCACCGCTACTTCTGGTACGCCGCCTTCATCTTCGCCGGCATCCTCACCTACGACGCCGTCGAGGCCTTCCGGTTCGGAAACGGCTGGGGGATGGGCCTCGGGTCGCTCATCTTCGTCGTGAACGCCGTCCTCATCTGGAGCTACACGCTCGGCTGCCACGCCTGCCGCCACCTCTGCGGCGGCGGGCTCAGGAAGTTCTCCAAGGCGCCTGCCCGCTACGCCATCTGGCGCAAGGTGGTGACGCCGCTCAACGCCCACCACCAGCTGTTTGCCTGGCTCTCGCTCATCTGGATCGCCTGGACGGACTTCTACGTCTATCTCGTGGCGACCGGCACCATCCACGACCCGAGGTTCTTCTGATGACGGACAGGCCCGCCCCGAGCGACTACGAGCGCCACGAGTACGACGTCATCGTCATCGGCGCCGGCGGTGCCGGCATGCGGGCGGCCGTCGAGGCGATCCAGCGGGGCTGCCGTACGGCGCTCGTCTGCAAGTCCCTTCTCGGCAAGGCGCACACCGTCATGGCCGAGGGCGGCGTCGCCGCCGCACTCGGGAACGTCTGGCCGCAGGACAACTGGCAGGTCCACTTCCGCGACACGATGCGCGGCGGCAAGATGCTCAACAACTGGCGGATGGCACAGCTGCACGCCCAGGAGTCCCCCGACCGCGTCCTCGAGCTCGAGGAGTGGGGGGCGCTGTTCGACCGCACGCCCGACGGACGCATCCTGCAGCGCGACTTCGGCGGCCATCGCTACGCCCGGCTCGCCCATGTCGGCGACCGCACCGGACTCGAGCTGATCCGCACCACCCAGCAGCGGGCGGTCAGCCTCGGCGTCGACGTCTACATGGAGTGCAAGGTCCTCCGCCTGCTGCAGGGTCCGAGCGGCGCCGTCAACGGCGCCGTCGGCATCTACCGGGAGACCGGCGGCGTGGTCGTCTTCAGCGCCAAGTCGGTCGTCCTCGCCACCGGCGGCATCGGCAAGACCTGGAAGTTCACCTCGAACTCCTGGGAGTCGACCGGCGACGGCCATGCCCTCGCCCTCTGGGCGGGCGCCGACGCCATCGACATGGAGTGCGTCCAGTTCCACCCGACAGGGATGGTCTGGCCGCCTTCTGCGCGGGGGATCCTCGTCACCGAGGGAGTCCGGGGCGACGGCGGGGTGCTGAAGAACAGCGACGGCGAGCGGTTCATGTTCAACTACATCTCGCCCTACTTTGCCGCCGAGACGGCCTCCTCCATCGAGGAGGCGGACAAGTGGTACGAGGACAAGGTCAACTACCGGCGCCCGCCTGAGCTGCTCCCCCGCGACGAGGTCGCCCGGGCCATCAACACCGAGGTGAAGTCCGGCAGGGGCAGCCCGCACGGCGGCATCTTCCTCGACATCGCCTCCCGCCGCTCCGCCGAGGACATCAAGCGCCGCCTGCCCTCGATGTACCACCAGTTCAAGCAGCTCGCCGATGTCGACATCACGGCCGTGCCGATGGAGATCGGCCCGACCTGCCACTACATGATGGGTGGCGTCCGGGTGGACGCCGACACCGCCCAGACGACCGTCGCCGGCCTGTTCGCGGCGGGCGAGGTCGCCGGCGGGATGCACGGTGCCAACCGCCTCGGGGGCAATTCGCTGTCGGACCTGCTCGTGTTCGGTCGCCGGGCCGGGATGGCGGCCGCCGACCGCGCCCTCGGGGAGCCGGTCGACACCACGGTCGACGAGGCGCAGGTGGAGGCCGTCGTCTCCCACGCCTTCTCCTATCTCGAGCGCGAGAGCGGCGAGCAGCCCTACGAGCTCCACCGTGATCTCCAGGACACGATGCAGTCGCTCGTCGGCATCATCCGCACCGAGTCCGAGCTCCTCGAGGCAAAAGAGCGCCTGGTCGAGCTCGGCGAGCGTTCGAAGAAGGTGGCCGCCGCCGGAGGGGTCCGGTTCAACCCGGGGTGGCACATGTCCCTCGACCTCGAGTCGATGCTGGCGGTGGCGAACTGCACGACCCTGTCCGCCATCGAGCGCCGGGAGAGCCGGGGAGGCCACACCCGGGACGACTTCCCGAAGGCCGACCCGGAGTTCGAGAAGGTCAACTTCGTCAGCCGGTACGTGGACGGCAGCTACCGCGTCACTGCCGAGGACAAGCCGGTGATGCCGCCGGAGCTGATGATGCTGTTCGAAGAGTCCGAAGGCGACGCCAAGGAGGCGAGCAAGTAATGGCGATCGACACCGCCTCGAGCACGAGCGGCTCGCCGGCGAGCACCGAGACGGCCTCGACCGGCCAGGAGCTGCGCATCCGGCTGTGGCGGGGCGACGAGCACGGCGGCGACTTCGTCGAGTACCGCCTCCAGGCCCAAGAGGGCGAGGTCGTCCTCGACGTCGTCCACCGCATCCAGGCGGACCAGGCACCCGACCTCGCCGTCCGGTGGAACTGCAAGGCGGGCAAGTGCGGCTCCTGCTCGGCCGAGATCAACGGCCGGCCCCGCCTCATGTGCATGACGCGGATGTCCACGCTGCCGACCGACGAGCCGATCACCATCTCGCCGATGCGCACCTTCCCGGTGATGCGGGACCTCGTCACCGACGTCTCGTTCAACTTCGAGGTGGCCAAGCTCATCCCGTCGTTCACCCCCGGGCCGAAGCCGCCGGAGGGCTACCGGATGCAGCAGGTGGACGTCGAGCGGGGCCAGGAGTTCCGCAAGTGCATCGAGTGCTTCCTCTGCCAGAACGTCTGCCACGTCATCCGTGACCACGAGGACAACAAGGTCCACTATGCCGGACCCCGCTTTTTCGTGAGGCTGGCCGAGCTCGAGATGCACCCGCTCGACACCTTGGACCGCAGGGCCTACGTCAGAGAGCGCATGGGCGTCGGCTACTGCAACATCACCAAGTGCTGCACCGAGGTCTGCCCGGAGGACATCCACATCACCGACAACGCCATCATCCCCTTGAAAGAGCGGATCGTCGACAGCCGCTACGACCCGGTCGCCTGGCTCGGGCGCAAGATCCTGGGGCGACCCTCGCCGATGAGCGCGGAACAGGTGGCGGCTCACACCGGCGCCGCCGCCGCCGGACAGGGCCGGGCGGCCGGATCCGATCGCGACGGCGCCGGCCCCGGCTAGGAGAGATGGGCGCGCCCTTGCTGTCGGAGGAGTGGTTCGAGGAGCTCGCCGCCACCCTGGCGTCGGTCCCGCCGCTGCCCGGAGACGGCTCGCTCCGGATCGGCCAGCTCGTGACAGACCACGACGGCGAGGAGCGCAGCTGGACGATCGCGCTCGAGGCCGGCGCACCGCCCCGCCTCGAGCGCGGCTCGCTCGAGGACGCCGAGGTGGTCCTCATCGAGAGCTACGAGGCGGCCCGCGCCCTTGCCTCGGGCGAGGCGACTGCTGCCGAGCTGCTCGAGGCGGGCGAGATCACGCT
Organism: Actinomycetes bacterium; assembly: GCA_021797795.1. Taxonomy (GTDB): domain Bacteria; phylum Actinomycetota; class Acidimicrobiia; order Acidimicrobiales; family Bog-793; genus JAKACF01. The sequence goes on from JAJZZB010000061.1 coordinate 7,688, forward strand.
GCGCGGTGACGCCAGCCGCCTCGTCGCCTCCAGCGAGCAGCTCGAGGCGCTCGGCGCCGGGCTGAGGCGCACCGTCGAGGGTGACGGTTCGGGCTAGAGCGCCCGTCACGGAACCGTCATCGGCGTCCTCACCCTTTCACAGGCTGGGCAGGTAATCTTCGGACAACTCGGCCTGCACGGAAGGAGCGGCTATGACCCTCACCGGAGTGATCGACGACCACGTTCTCCAGCACTACAGGGAGCTCCTCGATCAGGAAGATGCTGCCTTCGACGAGCTCGAGCATGCCTACGAGGACGGGGATCGACATCACTTCGAGGCGGATCTGAGCCAGTGGGCGGTGTGCGCCCAGCGGCGTCTCGCCTACCTTCAGCGGCTCGGCCTCGATCTGAAGTTCGCCTGAGCCCAACTCCCGCACCGGGCGCCCCCGGCGGGCCGGCCCGGGAACCGCGGCTCGTGTTCGGCGAGGTGGCGGCCACCTACGATCGCGTGAGGCCCGGCTACCCAGACGAGCTGTTCGAGCGCATCTTCTCCTACGCAGGCCTCGCGCCCGGTGGAGGGGCCCGGCTCGTCGAGTGCGGTGCCGGCACCGGCAAAGCGACGATGGGCTACGCCCGGAGGGCAGCAGAGGCGGGCTGGAGCCTCACCTGTGTGGAGCCGGACGAGGAGATGGCAGCCGTCTTGTCCGGGCACCTCTCCGGCGTCCCGGGCCTCTCGTCGTCGGTCGTCGTGGGCGGCTTCGAGGACTTCGCCGCCGGTGAGTTCGGCGAGGGCTTCTCGCTGCTCCTCGCTGCCCAGTGCTGGCACTGGCTCTCGCCGGAACACCGAGCAGGGGCGGCTGCGGCCGTCCTCCGGCCCGGGGGCACCCTCGCCCTCGTCTGGAACGTCGCCCGGGCCCATGACGAGCCCCTCCGCAGCGAGCTCGGCGCCGCCTACCGCTCGATCCTGCCGGAGTGGGGCGGCGGCGCTCCCGCTTCGCCGACCTCCCCGCAGCCGTACGCCGCCGGGCTCACCGAGGAGGCGCGGCGGCGGTACGTCGTCGAGCTCGAGGCCACGGGGTTGTTCACCCGGCCGCGGTCCGAGTCGGTCACCTGGACGTCGCGCCACGGCACCGAGGAGTGGCTGGCGGTTCTCGAGACCCACTCGGACCACCGGATGCTGGAGCCGGAGACCCGCCGGCGGCTCCTCCAGGCGGTCCGGGACGTCGTCACCGCCAACGGCGACCGGGTGGACGTCGTCTACGACACCGTCGCCGTGCTGGCCCGCCGAGCCTGAGCGACCGCCGGCGGCTCAGGAGCCGATCAGGCCCTCGACGTCGGCACGCTCCTCGAGCAGCTCCTCGGTCGTGAGGCGGATCCGCTCGGCGGCGAAGCCGGAGTGCTCGATCCCCTCGACCACGCTCCACCCGCCCTTGCCGTCGGCCCGCACCGGGAAGCCGAACTGCAGCCCCTCGGGCACGCCGTACTCCCCGCGCGACACGACGGCGAGCGAGGTCCAGTCCCCCTCTGGGGTGGCCGTCCGGGCGCTCACCACGGCGTCGATGGCGGCGTTGGCGGCCGAGGCGGCCGAGGATGCGCCACGGGCGTCGATGATGGCGGCACCCCGCTTTTGCACGGTGGTGAGGAACTCGCCCTGCAGGAAGGCGTCGTCGCCGATGACCTCCGGGGCCGGCCGGCCGCCGACGAGGGCGTTCTCGAAGTCGGGGAATTGGGTCGAGGAGTGATTGCCCCAGATCGCCATGTTCGTGACCTGCGACACCGGGACGCCGGCCCTCCTCGCGAGCTGGGTCTTCGCCCGGTTCTCGTCGAGGCGGGTCATGGCGAAGAACCGGTCCGCCGGCACTTCGGGGGCATTCGACCTGGCGATCAGGCAGTTGGTGTTGCACGGGTTGCCGACGACGAGGACGCGGACATCGGAGGCGGCGTGCTCGGCGACGGCCCGGCCCTGGGGCTTGAAGATGGAGCCGTTGATGCCGAGCAGGTCCTTGCGCTCCATCCCCGCCTTGCGGGGCACCGACCCGACGAGCAGCGCCCAGGAGGTGCCGTCGAAGGCGGCCTTCAGCTCGGAGGTGGCAATGATGTCGCCCAGCAGCGGGAAGGCGCAGTCGTCGAGCTCCATGACGACCCCCTCGAGGGCCTTCATGGCCGGCTCGATCTCGAGAAGGTGCAGGACGATCGGCTGGTCCGGGCCGAACACGGCGCCGGAGGCGATCCTGAAGAGCAGGGAGTAGCCGATCTGTCCGGCTGCTCCCGTGACGGTGACGTGCAGTGGGTTGCCCGAGGCGGCGGAGGTGGAGGTATCGCTCACGATTTCGACAATAGTGGCGCCTCTGCTCGGACCCACAATCGCCGCGCCGAGGCGGCGGTGACCCCCGCCGGCAGGTCGGCCGGGACGGGGACGGTACGCTCCGCCCACCAGCCCGTCATGTCGAGGAAGGTCGAAGTCCTGACAGAGATGGTCGTTCCCCGGGCGGGAGCGCGACCCCGGCGCAGCGTCGCCGGCGGGCCCACCCGACTCGCCCAGGCGACGGCTCGGCGAGGCCGGCCGCCGGGGGCGGCCGAAGCCTCGTGAGGCGGAGTCTCCCCCGTCCGGCCGAGACGCCGCTCGGCCGGGAGTGGGTGAAGGTGAGCCTCGCCATCCTCATGACCGCCGCGGTCGTCGGTGGTGTCGCCGGTCTCGTCACCTCCCGGCTCCCGGCTCCGCCGGCGCGGGCGGCCGCCCCGGTCACCTCGGTCACCTCGGTGGCGACGCCCGCGACGAGTGCGTCACAGGCGAGCCCACCGGTGGCGGGGGGCCTCGGCATCCCGACGGCCTCCCGCACGGCCAGCTCGGCAGCGGTCGGCACCCTCCCGTACCCGGTCCAGCCGACCGGCCCGGTCGCCTGCGGTGCCCCGCGCCGCTGCCTCGCCCTCGGACTCATGGGCGCCGCCCTCGTGCTGCTGGCGACGACCGACGGCGGGTCCTCGTGGCGGGTGGAGCGCCTTCGGCCGGGCGGCTCCCCGCACAGCGTCAGCCTGCTCACTTGCGCGAGTGCCTCGACCTGCTACCTCGGCGGCACCACCGCAGGCCGGCCCGTGCTCGACGAGACGCACGACCAGGGCTCCAGCTGGCACCAGGCGGTGCTGCCGACGAGCCTCGACAGCCTGACCGCCATGGCCTGCCCCTCCCCGAGCCGATGTGTCGTCGCCGGCCAGGGCGGCCTCTTCTCGGCCGGTGAGGTCGAGGTGGCGGTCACGACCGACGGCGGCAGGCAGTTCGTCGCCCGGTCCCGCTCCCCCGGCCTCGAGACCGCCACGACGCTCACCTGCCCGACGGCCGACACCTGCCTCATGGGAGGGACGACCGGCCGGCCCGGCGGCGGAGCCGTCGGCGCCATCGTGCGCTCGGGCGACTTCGCCGGCAGCTGGCGGCGCGTCGACGAGCCCCTGCCCGGCCCGGAGGGCGTGTCGGAGATGGAGCCGGCCGGGCTCACCTGCGCCGGGGAGAGCGTCTGCTACGCCGTCGCCGCCCCCGGGTCGAAAGGGGCGCACCGCCTCGCCCCGTACGGGTCGCTCTACCGCTCCGCCGATGCCGGAGCGACGTGGTCGACCGTCTCTACGCGACTGCCCGTCGCTGCCGCCAGGGACACGACGGTCCCGCCTGCCCTCGCCTGCCCCTCGCCGGAGGACTGCATCCTCGCCTGGGGCGGCTGGAGGCTGCTCGTCACGACAGACGCCGGCCGGCGCTTCGCCTGGGCGCAGGCCGACCGACTGCTCGGCGTCCCCCACGTCGACGTCCGCTCCATCTCCTGCTCGCCAGGCCCGGCGAGCGCGAGCTGCGTGGTCTCCTGGAGCACCGCCTCACCCGCCCGCACCGGCCTCGCAACAGGACCCGCCCGGGCGCTCATGGCTGCCGGCGCCGCCCACGCCGGCGGGTTGCGCATCGGCCGGCGGGAAGGTGGCGAGTCGCCCGCCACGCTCAGCTGCACCTCGGCGCGACGCTGCCTCGTCGGCGCCGTCGGGAGCAGCTTCCTCGCCACCCTCGACCCCGCCCCCGGCGGGGACGGGCTCCGGCGGGTCGCCCTTTCGAGGCGGCCGGGACGGCTCCTCGTCGTGGCCTCCCTCGGTTGCTCCGGCTCGCTCTGCTGGGTGGACGAGCGCCCGGGCGCCGCCGGGCGGAGCCGGCACACCGGTCGCCCGGCGCTCGACGGCTGGCCGGCGGCCGGTGGCACCGTCACGGTGCCCGGGCCACCCGGCTCCGGAGCCGGTGCCGGCGAGTCCTGCACGACACGGCACCTGTGCACCTTGGCGGCCGGGGCGGGCGGCCGACCCGGGCTCGAGCTCACCGTCGACGGGGGGCGCCGCTGGCGGCGGCTCGGCGGGCCGCCCTGGCTCGCCGGGTCCCGGGCAGGCGAGCTGGCTGCGTGCTGGAGCCCGCACGACTGCCTGATGGCCGTGGCCCGCGGCGGGACCACGAGCCTCGTTCGAACCCGCGACGGCGGTCGGTCCTGGCACCTCGTCCGCCCGGTGATCCCCGGGCGCGACCGCCTCGAGTCGCTCGGCTGCGACGAGCGCGGCGACTGCGCTCTCGAGGCGAGCGGTGGCGGAGGGACCTCGCTCGGCATCCTCCCGGCTGCCGCCCGGCGCCTCAGGGTCCTGAGCGTCGCCGCCTCGCGCGGCGTGCTGCGGGCGCCGCCCCGCTGCGTCCACCTCCGCTGCTGGGCCCCGGTCCTCGTCGGCGGCTTTGCCGGTCTGCTCCGCTCCTTCGACGGCGGCCTCGACTGGTCCTTGCTCTCCCTCACCGGATCCGGCGGCGCCGCCCTGTCGGCCGCGTCGTCGGTCAGCTGCCCGAGCGAGCGCGAGTGCCTGGCGCTCGTGGCGGGCCGCTCGAGCGAGCTGCTCGAGCGCGTCAGGATCCCCTGAGCCCTCAGCGGACGCCGATGCCGAGGTTCTGGCAGACCTCGACGGTCGCGGCGGCGACGTTCATCGTGTAGAAGTGCAGGCCGGGTGCCCCCTGCTCGAGAAGCCGGGCGCCGAGATCCGTGGCGACCTCCACCCCGATCTTGCGTACCTCCTCGGGGCGGTCGGCGACGGCGTCGATCCTGGCGGCGAGCTCCTCGGGGACGGCGCACCCCGACATCTCCGCCATCCGGACGAGGGTCCGGGGATTGGTGATCGGCTGGATCCCGGGGATGACCGGCTTGGAGAGCCCGCGCCGGGACAGGTCATCGACGAGGGACAGGTAGTCCTCGACCTCGAAGAAGAACTGCGTGATGGCGAGATCGGCGATGGCCAGCTTCTCGGCGAGGTGGCGGCGGTCGCTCTCCCGGTCCGGCGAGTCGGGGTGGCCTTCGGGGTGGGCGGCGACCGCGACGCAGAAGTCGCCGACGGACTTGGCCAGCTCGACGAGCTCGACGGCGTGCACGAGCTCGCCGGTGGCGAGCTCGGCCGGGGCGTCGAGCGGCGGGTCGCCCCGCAGGGCGAGGAGGTTCTCGATCCCGGCCGCCCGGTAGCGGCCGAGGATCTCGACGAGCTCGGCACGCGAGTGGGCCGCGCAGACGAGGTGCGCCATCGGGACGCACCTGCCAGCCGCTTCGAGGCGGACCACGAGCTCGTGGGTGCGCTCGCGCGTGGACCCGCCAGCCCCGTAGGTGATGGAGCAGAAGGTCGGGTGGATGGCGGTGTCGAGCTCGGCGAGCGCCGCCTCGAGCCGCTCCTCGGCGGTGCTCGTCCGGGGCGGCCACAGCTCGATCGAGACGGAACGCCTGCCGGGGAGGATCTCGGAGATCTTCGTCATCTCGCTCCAGTCTTGCAGCTGCTGGAAGAATGCCGGCATGGAGCAGCTGAGCGGCAGGACCGCCGTCGTCACCGGAGCTGCGAGCGGCATCGGCCTCGCCCTCGCCCGGGCCCTCGCCGCGGAGGGCATGCGGGTCGTGCTCGCCGACGTCGAGGTCGAGGCGCTCACCCGAGCCGCCGCCGACCTCGCCGGACAGGGAGCCCAGGTCCGGGCCGTCGCCTGCGACGTCTCGGACCCCGCCTCGGTCGACCACCTGCGAGCAGAGGCGCTGGCCGCCTTCGGGGCCGTGCACGTCGTCTGCAACAACGCCGGGGTCGGTGGCGGGGGGCCGATGTGGGAGGTCCCCGTCGAGACCTGGCAGTGGGTCCTCGGCGTGAACCTCCTCGGAGTCGTCCACGGGATCCGCTCGTTCGTCCCCCTCCTCCTCGAGCAGGGCGAGGGGCACGTGGTGAACACCGCCTCGGCCGCCGGGCTCGTCGCCGTCCCCTACATGGGGCCCTACACAGCCAGCAAGCACGCCGTCGTCGCCCTGAGCGAGGCCCTCTCGATGGAGCTCGAGCTCGCCGGCGGCGCCGTCGGCGCCTCCGTCCTCTGCCCGATGTGGGTGAGGACGAGGATCCACGAGTCCGAGCGCAACGCCCCGGCGGCGGTCACCGAGGCCATCTCCTCCTCCGCCGACGGCACGGCGGGCCCGGACATGCGCGACCTCGTCGCCGACCTCGTCGCCGGCGGCATGGACCCGGCCGAGGTCGCCTCCATGGTGGTCGAGGCCGTGCGACGGCGCCGCTTCTACGTGCTGCCGCACGAGGAGGTGGCGGCCGGGGTGCTCGCGCGGGCGGCACGCCTCTCGCGAGGCGAGGCGCCGGTGGCGAAGTTTCCCGGAGCGGGCTGACTCAGCCGCCGAGGCTGGCGGGCGCTCGCACCACGCCGGCCGGGGCGGTGCGCCGGGCATCCTCCCCGATCATGCGCCGTGCGAGCCGGCGGCGTGCCGGCGCCGCCCCGCACGGCGCTCGGCAGCGACGACGGCGTTGCGGAGCAGCATCGCCCGCGTCATCGGACCGACCCCGCCGAGCCGGGGCGTGATCCAACCGGCGACCTCGGCGACGTCCTCCCTCACGTCCGACAGCAGCCGGCGCCCCTCGAAGGAGGTGCCGGCACCGACGACGGCCGCGCCGGGCTTCACCATCTCGGCGGTGACGAGGCCGGCGCGCCCGGCGGCGGCCACGACCACGTCGGCGCGGCGCACGTGGGCGGCGAGGTCGGCGGCGGCGACCCCGGTGTGGACTACCGTCACCGCCGCGTTGCAGCCGGGGCGCTTCATGGCGAGAAGGAGCGAGAGCGGCCGACCGATGGTGAGACCCCGCCCGATGATGACGACGTGGCGTCCCTCGACAGGCACGTCGTAGGCCGCCAGCAGCTCCACGATGCCGAGCGGCGTGCAGGCGAGCGGGCCTTCCGCCCCCATGACGAGCCGACCGAGGTTGACCGGGTGGAGGCCGTCGGCGTCCTTGTCCGGGTCGATCCCGAGCAGCGCCGCCTCCTCGTCGAGCTCCCCAGCCAGGGGCAGCTGGACGATGTAGCCATCGACGTCGTCGTCCCGGTTGTAGCGGGCGATGACCTCCATGAGCCCGGCCTGAGAGACCCCGGAGGGGAGGTGGGTGTGGACCGAGCGGATCCCGACCCTCGCGCAGTCCTCCCGCTTCATCTCCACATAGCGCACGCTGGCCGGGTCGTCGCCGGTGAGGATCGTGCCGAGCCCGGGGACGTGGCCCTGCTCGGCCAGGCGGCGCACCCGCTCGGCGAGGTCCTCCAGGACCCTCTCGGCGAGGGCGTTTCCGTCGAGCAGCCGTGCGGTCATCTCGTCGCCTCAGTGCCGGAAGTGGCGCTCGCCGGTGAGCACCATGGCAAGGTCGCGCTCGTCGGCCGCCGCCACGACCTCGTCGTCGCGGAGCGAGCCCCCGGGCTGGACGACGACCGACACGCCCGAGTCCGCCACGGCGTCGAGCCCGTCCCGGAAGGGAAAGAAGGCGTCGCTCGCACCGGCGCCGCCCTCGGCCCGGCCGGCCGCCTTGCGGGCTGCCAGTCCGGCGGCGTCGACCCGGCTCTGCTGGCCGCACCCCACCCCCACCACCTGCCCGTGTCTGGCGAGCACGATGGCGTTCGAGCCCGTCCGGGCGCAGACGAGCCAGGCGAGCTCGGCGTCGAGCCACTCGGCCTCCCCGAGGCCCCGGGCGGTGACGACACGCCACTCGTCCCGCCGCCGACCCAGCAAGTCGGGCTCCTGGACAAGGTAGCCCCCGTCGATCTGGCGAAGCGCCAGCGCGGGCGGGGACGGAGGTGGGGCGGAGAGGGTCCGGGTGTTCTTCCGCTTGGACGAGAGCAGCTCGAGGGCGTCCTCGTCGTAGCCGGGGGCGACGAGGACGTCCGCCAGCGGGCCGGCCACGATCGCCTCAGCGAGGCGGCGGTCGACCCGGCCCGTCAGCGCCACGATCCCCCCGAAGGCCGACAGCGGGTCCGCCTCCATCGCCCTCGCGTAGGCGCGCTCCACGTCTCCTGGGTCGACCGCCGCCCCGCAGGGGTTGGCGTGCTTGACGATGACCGCCGCCGCCCCGGTGCCGTCGAGGAGCAGCATCTCGTGGACGAGGCGCCAGGCGGCGTCGGCGTCGAAGAAGTTCAGGTAGGACAGCTCCCGACCGCCGTGCTGGACCGCCTCCTCCCACCAGCCGGGCCGCCCGGCGGGAAGCCCGGGTGCGCTCGCCGCCCGGTAGACGGCAGCGCGCTGGTGGGGGTTCTCCCCGTAGCGCAGCGAGCGGGCCCGCTCGAGGGCGAGGTGGAGCGTCGGCTCGAACGGCCGGTCCGGGCCGGCGCCCGTCTCGTCGAGCCACGAGACGATGGCGGCGTCGTAGGCGGCCGTGTGGGCGAAGGCGGCGCGGGCGAGGCGGCGGCGGGTGGCGGCCGAGACCTCGCCCTCCCGCCGCAGCTCGTCGAGCACCGGGCCGTAGTCGGCCGGGTCGACCACGACGGTGACATGGGCGTGGTTCTTGGCGGCCGCCCGCACCATCGTGGGGCCGCCGATGTCGATCATCTCGACCGACGGCTCGCTCGTGAAGGGGTACAGGTTGCAGACGACGAGGCCGATCGGCTCGATGCCCTGGGCGGCGAGGTCGGCCCGGTGGTCCTCCTCGTCGAGATCGGCCAGGATCCCGCCGTGGATCCTCGGGTGGAGGGTCTTCACCCGGCCCCCGAGCATCTCGGGCGAGCCGGTGACCGACTCCACCGTGGCGTGCGGGACGCCGGCGGCCCCGAGGGCCCGGGAGGTGTTGCCGCTCGCCACGAGCTCCACGCCGAGCTCGTGGAGGCTCCTCGCGAACGCCTCGAGCCCGGTCTTGTCGTACACCGACACGAGCGCCCTCATCGGCCGCCCCTTTCTCACTCGTTTCCTCTCGCGCCGGTTGGCGCCGGGCCGGCACCCTCTTCGTGCCCACCCCGGACGAGCCTCCACAGGGTCGCCGGGTAGAGGCGGCGCTCCACCTCTTTGATGCGCTCGTGCAAGGTGTCGACGGTGTCGCCCTCGAGGACCGGCACGGCCTCCTGGGCGAGGAGCGGTCCCTCGTCCACCTCGAGGGTGGCGAGATGCACCGTACAGCCCGTCTCGGCGACGCCCGCCCCGAGGGCGGCCTCGACGGCGTGCCAGCCCTTGAACGCCGGCAGCAGCGCCGGGTGGGTGTTCACCACCTTTCCGGGAAAGGCCTCGTGGATGGACCGCCCGAGCACCGTCCCGAAGCCGGCCATCGCCACGAGGCCGACCCGGTGGCGGCGGAGCGCCGCCACCACCTCGTCGGTGTAGGCGTCCCGGTCAAAGTCGCCGCCGAAGCTGCTGCGCAGCACCGCCTCGAGGGGGACCCCGGCGGCGGCCGCCACCTCCTCGGCCCGACAGGGCCGGTCGACGAGGACCACGACGACGGGCAGGCCGCTCTCGAGGATGGCCTGCAGGATCGAACCGGTGCCCGACGCGAGGACGCCGAGACGCTCCCGCTCGTCCCCTTCGGTCCTCACCCGAGGGACCGTAGCAGGGCTTGCCTAGCACTCTGCGTGGTCGAATTCCCCACAAAGGGTGGGCGCGTCGCAAGGGGCGGGGATATCATTCCGCCACGGCCTGGTAGCGAGCAGAAGGGGGCGAGGGCACTGAGCGACATCCCGCTGGGAGACGGTTGGTGGATCGCCTCGGACGGCAAGTGGTACGCGCCCGAGCTGCATCCGGACCGCCAGCGCCCGGCCGTGGAGGAGGAGCCTCCGCCCGGCTGGTGGTTGGCAAGCGACGGGCTGTGGTACCCGCCGGAGGACCACCCCGGCCTCGCCGAGGGCCGGCAGGAGACCCTGGCGAAGGCGGCGGGCCGCGAGGAGGCCGCCCAGCCGGCCGGACCGAGACCGGCGCCGCTGGCCATCAGCCAGGACGAGCTCGACGAGCTCTTGGCCGCCGAGGAGGGGGGCGGCGTCGGCCGCTCGGCCCCCGAGCCCGCTCCCGGTGCCTGGCGCGGCACCGTCGGCGCCCCGCCGCCGGGCTTCCGGCCTCCCCCCGGGGCCAGCTGGAACGACAAGGAGCGCGACGAGTTCTTCGCCAGCGCGAGCCGCGCCCCCGGCCGCTCAGGGCGCAAGAAGACGGCCGACGAACCGCCCGCCGCACCGGCGCCGTCGGCGCCACGTCCGCCGGCGGCCACCGGGCAAAAGGGCGGGCTGCTGTCGCGGATGCGGCGGAAGGGCGCGGCTTCCTAGTCAGGCTCCCTCTCGCCTGGCGGGGACGTCCTGGATGTGAAAGTTGTGCTGGGACGCCCGCGACGCCGACGCTTCCTTGGTAGTCCGACCCGTCAGTCGGTGCGCCCTCAAAGAGGCGCTC
>JAJZZB010000062.1 GCA_021797795.1 Actinomycetes bacterium
CGCCATGGGCCGACTGAGGTTGTCACTCCAGAACGAGCGCTGGGTGGCTTCGATCACAGTGCGGTGGACGAGACTGGCGGGGTGTGAGGCTGGAGAGCTTCGAGGCTGACGAGAAGCGTCCTCGTCATCGGATCCCTCTCGTGGGGCGCGCTCGCCATCGCGCCGACTATCGAAGTGAGCCGGCGCGGCACGCCTCGGGGAAGTGAGGTCAGGCCCCGGCGCGGACCCATGCTGCGAAGAAGGGATCGGCGATCACCAGCCGGCCGCCACGCTGCACGACTAGGTCGTCGGCCAGCAGCGGGCTCAAAGCCTTGCGCACGGAGCTGGCGTTGGCTAGCCCGACCGCTCGGGCGAATGCCGCCGCGTACGGCTCGGAGGGCGGCTCGACGGCCAGCGCTTCGAGCACCCGGACCTGGCCTGGTGACAGGCGCCCCAGGGCGTCGGCGAAGAGCGTGGCGTCGTGCTCCACCGCGGCGGCCATGCCGGCGTCCACAGCCGCGGCGTCGATGCGCTCGCCGGCCAACTCGAACGCGTCATAGGCGAGGTGCTGGATGTCGTTGGGGACCGGCCCGGCCTGGTCCAGCAGGTAGCGGGCCACCTCCTCCGAGAGGCGTTTGCCACCCACCTCGGCTCGCTCGAGGAGGTACGCCACCATGTCGGCATCCGGGATCGGTCCGAGCGCCAGATGTTGGGCCAAGCCGTACAGCGGGGCTTCCTGTCGTATGACCAGCTGCTCCATCAAGTGCCGTTTGGACCCAGCCAGCACGAGGGAGACGGACGGGTTGTCGTCAGCCAGACCCTTCAGGACGTCAGGCAGGCGCTCGCCCAGGCGCGCGGCCACCTGGAACTCGTCGATGACGAGGACCGCCGGCCGGCGCTCGGCCTCGTCAGCCAGCAACTGGTACACGTCGGCCAGGACCGCGTCCAGCTCTGCCGCCTGGAAGCTGGTGTCGAAGCCGAAGCGGGGATGCCCGTCGGGATCGAAGCTCACCGACGGGGTCACTCGCAGGCGGCGCAGGAAGTCGGGGACTGCCTGGCGGGCCCGGGCCCAGCGGGCACCGGGCATCTTGTACGCCGCCACCGTCAGAAGTGAGGCGAAGCGAGCCGGGCTCGTGGCACGCTGCAGGTTCACCTCCACCACCGCAGGCGACGGCCGCCATCTGCTCATGCGGGCGCTGGCGGCTCGCAGCAACGACGTCTTCCCGTAGCGGCGCGGCGAGATGACCACGACGTTGATCCCGTCGCGCATCCTGGCGAGCAGCGCCGACAGCTCCTTGCGCCGTCCGGTGAAGTGCTCGCCTTCGACGGGGGTGCCGTAGTGGTAGGGGTTGCGTGTCGTCACCACAGGATGATACCGAGAGGCGCAATGCTATATAGCGCGATGCCACATGGCACAGGTGCGCTCGCCTTCCAATCGGGGGAGGAGCTGCCGGCTCGCCTCCAGCTGCCCGGCGGTCAGAGCCTCGGGCCCGTGTACGAGCTCGCCCGGGCGTCCCGGACGGTCTCGCGAGGACACGACGTGTCTCTCGACGTAGCGGACGGCCGAGGGCCCCACGGCGGGAGAGTGCCGACGCCACCCTCGACGACGAGACGGTCACCGGCGCGCTCGTCACGTCCGTTCAGCCGAACAGGAGCGAGGCCTCGTGGCAGCAGAGGATCTTGCTGCTCGGATGGCAGCGACCCAGCAGCTGTCGCCGGGAGCTCTCGCCACTCCTTCACGAGGTGGCCGGCCGCCTGCACCTCAGCGAGGGAGCCCTCCGTGTCCGCGTGGCCCGGAGCCATCGGTCGTCCCCCGCTGCGGGCCTTCGGCGGGTGCGCCTCCCGGCGGGCGGGCGCGACAACGCCCGGCGTCCTGCGAGGGGATGGAACGCCGGGCGCTGCCCGAGGGCAGATTAGGTGAACGACACGGCCTCTGCTGGACGACGGGACAGGAGCGGCCCGTCAGACCGGCTGGCGCCGGGGAGCGGCGGGGCCGGCGCAACGGCGGGGCGGCGCCCTGGGCTCGGAGATGAGCGGCGCGGCGAGAGCTCGAGGACATGTCGCCGGCCACCCCGGCGGCTTGAGGAGACCGGGAGGCTCTCTCGCTCGAGGGGCCTGTCCGCGCCGCAGGCCGGCCTGCCGGCCACGCGAGCGGTGGGGGCGTTCAGTCCTCGCGGCTCGGTGGCGGCGCCGGCTCCGTCATGGGTGGGCGCCTCGGTGCACGGACGAGGAAGAAGAGCGTCGCTGCGAAGGCGAAGGTGAGGAGGAGGTAGGGCACGACGTCGGATGTCGCCTGCGCCACCGCCCCGCTGCCGGCGGAGGCGACTGCCTGACCCCCCGCCCAGGCAAGGTTGGACAGTCCGAAGGCGAGGCCCTGGCGGAGGCCGCCGCGTTCGGCCCCGTCGCCGACGAGCGCCGCCGCCGGCACGAACAGGGTGCCGAAGGCCGGGAGCCCGACGACGACGAGCCCCACCAGGATGGCGGTCGGTTGCGCCACCGGCAGGAGCGCGCTCACGACGACGGAGATGGCCAGCGAGATGGCGAGCGGGCGCCTCCGCCCGCGGGCATCGGCCATCCGCCCGACCAAGGGCGCCAGCCCTGCCTCGACGGCGGCCGATCCGAGGAAGGCGGCGGCGATCACGGTGGCGCCTGCTCCGAGCGCGCTGAAGCGCAGCGGCACGAGCACGTCCACCACACCGAAGCCGAGGCCGGCGAGGCCGGTGAGGAGCAGACCTGCGAGGAGGGAGCTGTCGCGCACGGCGGTCCGAACGCCCGCGCTCTGCCCTGTCACGCGGTCGTCGTGGAGGGGGATGACGAGCGCGCTCACGATCAGGACGGCAGCAAAGGCGGTGGCGGCCGCGAAGACCGGAGCCGAGCCGAGCCGCGAGGCGAGTGCCCCGACGAGCGGCCCGAACAGCGACCCGCCGACGGCGGCTGCGAACGCCGTGCTGAGCGAGCGTGCCCGCCGGTCGGGCGGGGCTGCCGTGGCCAGCCAGGCCAGGCCGCCCGCCCAGGTGCAGGCTCCGCCGATGCCCTGGAGAAACCGGGCGAGGTCGAGCAGCACCACCTGGCTCGCCAGGCCGAAGGTGAGGGTGGCCGCGCTCATGAGAACGAGCCCAGAGAGCACGCCGCTCCTGGCGCCTCGGCGGTTCACGAGGAGCCCGCCGGGGATGGATCCGAGGAGGGTGCCGAGGGGGTAGGCGGCGACCAGCACCCCGGCTCCCGCCTTGGTGAGATGGAGCATCGCCACGTAGTGGGGCAGCAGCGGCGTCACCGCCATGTAGAAGATGGTGTCGACGAAGACGACCGAGGAGACCAGCCACATCAGGTTGCGGAAGCCGCGGGGTGTCGGCGGGCGGGTCTCCGGCAGCATCGCACCAGTATCGGCGACGGGCCGCAGACCCCAGAGGTAGACGGGAGCCGGCGAGCTACCCTCTGCACGTGCCCGAGGAGATTCCGCCGGAAGCGAGCCGGTCGACCCCGGTCGACGACTTCGTCACCTCTGCCCACGACGTCGTCGCCTCGAGCGGGCCCCTGCGCTACCGGGCGACCGCCGGGCGGGTGGTGCTGCGCGAGGAGGTGCACGAAGACGGCGTCTTCCGCGGGTCGCGTCCGAAGGCGGAGGTCTTCGTCGTGTCCTACGTCGCCGACGCCCCCGAGGGCTCCCCGCGGCCGGTGACCTTCGCCTTCAACGGAGGCCCCGGCTCCTCGAGCGTGTGGCTGCACCTCGGCCTCCTCGGACCGAGGCGGGTGCTGATGGGCGACGCCGGCGACCTACGGCCGCCTCCCTACGGGCTTGTGGACAACGCCGAGACGCTCCTCTCCCACACCGACCTCGTCTTCATCGACCCCGTCTCGACCGGCTACTCCCGGGTCACCGAGGGGGACAAGCCGGCCGAATTCCACGGGTACCAGCGCGACCTCGAGTCGATCGGCGAGGTGATCCGGCAGTGGACCTCCCGGGAGCGTCGCTGGCTGTCGCCGAAGTACCTGATCGGCGAGTCCTACGGGACGCTTCGGGCGGGAGCGCTCGCCGATCACCTGCAGAGTCGCTACGGCTTGACGCTGAACGGCGTGATGCTCGTCTCGGCGGTGCTCGACTTCGCGACCGGGGACGACGAGTCGGAGGGAAACGACCTGGCCTTCGTGCTCAGCCTGCCGACCTTCGCCTGCCTTGCCCGCTACCACGGGCTGGTCGAGGATCGCCCGCTGGACGAGGTCAGGAGAGAGGCCGAGCACTTCGCGACCGGGGAGTACGCGAGAGCCCTCCTCCTCGGCGCCCGCCTCGGGGCAGCCGAGCGGCGCGGGGTCGCAACCCGGATGGCGCAGCTCACCGGGCTCGACGTCGACTGGATCGAACGTGGCGGTCTCCGGGTCGAGTCGCACCGCTTCTTCAGACAGCTGCTGCGAGAGCGCGACGGCAGGGTGATCGGGCGCCTCGACGGGCGCTTCACGGGATGGGAGGCCGACGCCGTCGGCGAACGGGCCACGGTCGACCCCAGCTACACGGCCATCCGCGGCCCGTTCTCGACCGCCTTCAACCACTATGTCCGCGCGGAGCTCGGGTACGCCAACGACCTCCCCTACGAGATCCTGACCGAGCGTGTCCAGCCCTGGTCCTACAAGGAGTTCGAGGGCCGCCAGGTGAGCGTGGCGGACCGGCTTGCGGCCGCTCTGCGTGCCAACCCGCATCTCCGGGTGCAGATCGGCGCCGGCTACTACGACGGGGCGACGCCGTACTTCGCCGCCGAGCACACCGTCAACCATCTGCGGATCCCCGACAGCCTGCGCCAGAACATCTCGTTCCGGTACTACGAGTCGGGGCACATGACCTACCTCCACGAGGAGAGCAGGCTGCGTCAGAGCGCGCATCTGGCCGAGTTCGTCCGCTGAGCGCGAGCCTCCCGCGGTGGCGGCGGCCGGGGCCGCCTATCCGCTATGAAGATCCGAATGGAACTGCGGATCTTCACCGAGCCCCAGCAGGGGGCACGCTACGACCAGTTGCTGGCCGTCGCCCGGACGGCGGAGGCGGCCGGCTTCGGGGCGTTCTTCCGGTCCGACCACTACCTCTCCATGGGAGAGGGCGATGGGTCGCCGGGGCCCACGGACGCCTGGACCACGCTCGCCGGTCTCGCCCGGGACACCGAGCGCATACGGCTCGGCACGCTGCTCAGCGCCGCGACCTTCCGGCTGCCGGGACCGCTCGCGATCACCGTCGCCCAGGTGGACGCCATGAGCGGTGGCCGGGTCGAGCTCGGCCTCGGGGCCGGGTGGTACGAGGAGGAGCACCGCGCCTACGGGATCCCCTTCCCCTCGGTCGAGGAGCGCTTCGACCGGCTCGAGGAGCAGCTGGGGATCGTCCTCGGTCTCTGGTCGACCCCCGAAGGCGAGACGTTCTCCTTCGCGGGGCGGCACTACGTCTTGAACGAGAGTCCGGCGCTGCCCAAGCCGGTCCAGCGGCCACATCCCCCGGTCGTCGTCGGCGGCCACGGTCGGCGCCGGACGCCGGAGCTGGCGGCGAGGTACGCCGACGAGTTCAACGTGCCCTTCGCCTCGGTCGAGGCGTGCGGGCGCCAGTTCGAGCGGGTGCGAGAGGCCTGTGGCACCGTCGGTCGGGACCCGGACTCGATCACCTGTTCGGTGGCGCTCGTCCTGTGCTGCGGCGAGGACGAAGGCGAGTTCGAGCGACGTGCGGCCCGGATCCGGCGTCAGCCGGGCGAGCTGCGCGAGCACGGGGCCGCCGGACTGCCTCTGGAGGTGGCCGAGACGCTCGAGGCCTACCGAGTGGCGGGAGCCGAGCGTGCTTATCTGCAGGTTCTCGACCTCACCGACCTCGAGCATCTCCGCCTCGTCGCCGAAGAGGTGGCTCCCGAGGTCTCCTGACGGGCTCCGTCGCCGGGCGGCATCTCGAGTCGTCCAACCAGGCGGGCTGTCGGAACGCTGCCGCACATGCCGCCGCGTGCGGGCTCGTGCGTGGCGCACGGCGTGGATTCGCGCGCCGACGGAGGGCTCCGGTGGTGCCGAGCGCGCTGAGCCCGCTCGCCGCGTGAGGTCGCCGGCTCCCTCCTCAGAGCCCCTCCGGCCGCTCCCAGGCCTCGCCGCGGACGTGCTCGTCGAGGAAGGCGAAGACGGTCTCGTACCAGACGACCGCATCGGCCGGGCCGAGCACCCAGTGGTTCTCGTCCCCGAACCACAGGAACTTGCACTCCACCCCCCGCCGGACGAGCTCGGACCAGAGCCTGAGCGACTCGCCCACGGGGCAGCGGTAGTCGCGGTCCCCGTGGATGAGGAGCATCGGCGTGGCGATCTGATCGACTGCGCGGTCGGGCGACCATCGCTCGTAGAACTCCGGGTTGGTGTCCGGGTAGCCCCACTCGTCCGCCCACGCCGCCGGCCAGTCGGTCGTGCCGGCGAACTGCTCGAGTGACCAGAGGCTGGCGTGGCTCACGATGGCGGAGAAGCGGTCCGTGTGACCGGCGATCCAGTTGGCCATGTAGCCCCCGTAGGAGCCGCCCATGGCGGCAGTCCGCCCGGAGTCGAGGTCGTCTCGGGCAAGGGCGGCGTCGGTGAGGACCATCAGGTCGTCGAAGGGGGCGCCGCCCCACTGGCTCCAGCCGCGCCGGATCATCTGCTGGCCGTAGCCGGTCGACAGGGCCGGGTCCGGGAGGAGCACCGCCCACCCTCTCGCCGCCAGCAGCCAGGGGTTCCATCGCCAGTGCCAGGTGTTCCACGAGCTGACCGGACCCCCGTGCACAAAGAGTGCGACGGGCGCGGGGGAGCGCGCGTCGACCCCGTCGGGCAGGACGAGCCACGCCCGCAGGCCGGTCCCGTCGGCCGCAGTCGCCCTCACCTCCTCGAGGCGGCCGGGAAGACCCTCGAGCCCACCGGGAGCCTCGAGGACGGTGGCGTCGCCGTCCGAGCCGTCTGGCGCCAGCCGGGTGGGCCGTGGCGGGAGCTCGGGGGACGCCTGCAGGGCGAACACAGCGTCACCACCTGGAGCGACCTGGAGCGAGCTCCAGGCGCCCTCGCCGGTGAGGCGCCTGGCGACCCCGTCGTCGAGGTCCACCCGGAACAGCGGCGCCCGACCCTCGAAGTCTGCCGACACCAACAGGCCGGTGCCGTCCGCGGTGAAACACGCCGCGGAGGGATAGGGCCCGTCCCCGAGCTCGAACACCCGGCCTCTCAGATCGGCGAGGTCGAGCACCCACACGTCGACGACCGGTGGCTCGCTCGTCGTCGCCCGAGAGCTGCGCAGGCTCGCCAGGTAGCGCCCGTCGTGGGAGAACGCCGGGTGGGTGTAGTCGAACGAGCCGTCATCGGCGCCCGCCAGCCGCCGCCTCTCACCGGTCGCGACGTCGATCCCGACGAGCTCGTAGCGGGAGCGGCCCTGCTCCATCGGGACCATCCAGTCGACCGCTACGAGCGCACCGTCTGGAGACAGCACGGGGTGGGACTCGTGCAGCGCCTGGGCGGCATCGGGGGTGAGATCCCTGAGCGCTGCGGGTGAGGACTGCTCGAGATCGGAGAGGTCGGCCGCGTACAGGTGTACCTCGTCGGGCCCGAGGTAGTGGTCCCAGTGCCGGACCGGCAGGCCCTCGTAGAGGACGGCGCTGATCTTCCGGTCGCGCCGGGCCGTCCACCAGCTGGCGTCCTCCGCCTCGTCGACTCGGCCGGGCGCGCTCTTGGCGGCCACGATGACGGTCGAGGTGCGAAGTCCGGTGACGGCGGCGAGGACCCCGCCCGGGCGGCGGGCGACCGCCCACGGCTCGCCGCCGGCGGCGGGCAGCACCCACAGGGCGGCCTCGTCCCCGCCGTTGTCGCCCGTACCGGGCATGTCCGGCTTCGGGCGGCGGGAGACGAACAACAGGGAGTCGTCAGGGAGGAACTGGGCTCCGCCCTCGCCCTCCTCCGAGCGGGTGAGCCGGCGGGCCGGGCGGGCGCCGTCGGGATCGAGCTCCCAGAGGGAGCTCACGAACTTGGCGCCCGCCTCATCGAGCTGGGCGATCTCGGCGACCAGGCGGTTGCCCGAGGACGACAGGCTGAGAGACGAGACCCTCGGGATGCCCACGAAGGATGCCGCAGAGCTGAAGGCGCGCGGTGGCTCCGCCTCGGTGATGGTCATGGTGGCGATGCTGGCTCGCCGCCGACGTGCCGTCAACCTGCCACTCGGAGAGGACGTCGTCGAGGTCCGGCGGCGGGTGCGCCGGTAGGGTGATCTGGTGAGCGTGCGGGTGGCACGGATCGGGTGGCTGGCAATGGCTGCCGCCGTTCTCCCGCTCGCGGCGAGCGCCTGCGGCTCGGGGAGGGGCGCCACGAGGTCGACCCAGGCTGCCGGCGCCATGAGGGCCGAGGTCGCACGTGCCTACGGGACGCTGTTCGACTTCACGAGGGGTACCGTCGCCGGCAAGCTGGCGGTCATCGAGGACGGGTCGTCGCTGCGCGCGGCGCTGACGGCGGCGCTCGGCTCCGCGCTCGCGAAGAGCGCCACCGGGGCGAGGGTGGACTCGGTCACGCTGCTCTCGGCGGTCGCCTGCCGCCAAGGCGGCGTCACGCACCCCTGTGCCAGGGTCAGCTACGACCTTCTCGGGCCGAAGGGCACGCCGTTGTTCTCGACTCCCTCGACGGGCTATGCGGTGGCGCCGCGCGGCAGGTGGCTCGTCGCCAAGTCCACCATCTGCAGCCTGCTCAGCCTCTTCTACTCCGCTTCGGGCCGATCGGGTTCGCCTCCGGGTTGCTGAGGTGCCGCCGGGCTCGTGTTGAGGGTGCCGGCGCCGGTCGGGAGGAGCCTCGATACCTCGGGCGCGATCTCGGCGGTCGGGCCCTCGCGCAGCACCCGTCCGTGGGCGAGCAGCACGACCCGTTCGGCCAGCGCCAGCGCCCGCTCGACGTGCTGCTCCACGACGAGGATCGACGTCCCGGCGCGCAGGATCTGTCTCATGGCATCGAAGACCTCGTCGACCACGGCCGGCGCAAGGCCGAGGGAGACCTCGTCGACGACGAGGAGCCGGCGGGGGAGGGCGAGCACCTTGGCGAGCGAGAGCATGCGCTGCTCGCCGCCGGACAGAGTTCCCGCCTGCTGATCCTTGCGTCGGGCGAGGTGCTCGAAGGCGCCGTAGGCCCGCTCGAGCGCCTCGGCCTGCGCCCGGTGGTTCACCCCCTTCAGGGCGAGGACGAGGTTCTCCTCGACGCTCAGCGAGGCGAAGACCGACCGACCCTCCGGAGCGTGGACGAGCCCGGCGCGGGCGATCCGCCAGGCGGGCCATCGCGTGATCTCTTGTCCGTCGAAGGCGATGGTGCCGGCGCTCGCTCGCAGGAGGCCGGAGATCACCCGGGCGACCGTCGTCTTGCCGGCGCCGTTCGGGCCGACGAGGGCGACGGCGGAGCCGGCAGGGACCGAGAAGGAGACACCGAAGAGCGCCCGGTACGGCCCGTAGGCGGCTTCGACCCCTTGGACATCGAGCAGCGGGAGGCGCTCGGGCTGGGCAAGGCGGCGGTCGGAGGCGGGCGGCGGGAGCGTCCGGGGGGCGGTCACCGGGCAGGCCCGAGGTAGGCCCGGCGCACGCCCGCCGCCGCGAGCACCCCGGCGACACCGCCGTCCGCGATGACCCGTCCGGTCTCGAGCACGACGAGCCGGTCGACGACGGCGCTCACGAGGTCGAGATCGTGCTCGACGAGGAGCACCGCCGTGCCGCGCTCGGCCCGGACGCGTCGCATCGTGGCCACGAGCGCCCGGCGCTCCTGGTCGTCGAGGCCGGAGGACGGCTCGTCGAGCATGAGCAGCATCGGTGAGCCGACGAGTGCCCGGGCGAGCTCGACGAGCCGGGCTCGCCCGAGGCTGAGGGTGCTCACCGGCGCGTCCGCCACATCCTCGAGCCCGACGAGCGCCAGCGTCTCGGCGGCGAGGTCCCGCTCGGCAGCCGTCGGCCTGCCGAGGCCGAGCAGGTCCTTCCAGAGCCGGCCGGTGCCGGCCCGCACCCGCTCAGCCACGAGCAGGTGCTCGAGCGGGGTCATCCCGGTGAAGAGCTCGAGGCGCTGGAAGGTGCGGCCGATGCCGAGGCGGCTCCGGCGGTAGGGGGCCAGGCGGTCGATCGCCCTGCCGTCGAAGACGATCCGCCCGGTGTCTGCTCGGGTCCATCCTGCGATGCAGTCGAACAGGGTCGTCTTGCCGGCGCCGTTCGGCCCGACGAGCCCGACCGCCTCCGCGCTCTCGACGCGCAGGGTGACCTCGGCGAGGGCGAGGATGCCGCCGAAGGACTTGGAGAGGTCCGACGCCTCGAGAAGGGCCACCGTCAGCTCCCCGCCGCCTGCTCGTGGCGCTTGAGCAAGCGCGCGAGCTGCTCGGCGCGGTCGAGCGCCCAGATCCTGGCGTACTCGACGACTCCCTCAGGGTGGCGGACGTAGCTGAGGGCCACCAGGCCGAACACGAGCCCGAGCAGGGAGCTGTACCGGCTCGGCAGGTTGCCGATCAGCTGGAGCAAGACCGTGTAGGCGAGGCCAGCCTCGATCGCCCCGGCCACGGTGTAGATGCCGATGGAGGCGACGACGACGACGTACACCAGCGAGAACTGGTAGTTGAAGTCGGTGGGCGAGACGGACTGCTGCAGCGATGCGTACAGCCCGCCGCCGACGCCGGCCACCGCCGCCGAGAGGGTGAAGGCGACCACCCGCAGGCGGTTCACGTTGACGCCGATCGAGGCGGCGCCGATCTCCGAGCCCCGGATGGCGGCGAGCTCCTGGCCGGTGGTCCCGGCTCCGAGCAGGCGGACGGCGAGGGAGACGAGGGCGAGCAGGACGACCACGAGCCAGAAGAAGGCGCTGCTGCTGGCGAAGCTGATCCCGGCGACGGTGGGCCGGGGGACGCTCAGGCCGGAGCCGCCGCCGCCGCTCCAGGAGTAGAGGAACAGCACGTTGTCGGCCACGAGGGCGAACGACAGCGTGAGGAGCCCGACCGAGAGCCCCCCGAGGCGCAGGGTCGGCAGCGCGACGAGCGCTCCGATGCCGGCCGCCAGGCCGCCGCCGACGAGAAGGCCGAGCAGCACCGGTGTGCCGAAGTGAGCAGCCAGCTGGCCGACGGCAAAGGCGCCGGCTCCAGCGAAGGTGGCCTGGCAGAGGGAGATCTGCCCGCCGAGCCCGGTGAGCACCGTGATGGAGAGGAAGATGACGGAGAGCACGAGCCCCTGGGTGAGCGTGAACTCCCAGTTGCCCGGGACGAGGACGGCAGCGGTGACGAGGAGCAGCGCGGCCAGGACGCCGGCGAAGACCCGGCTGCCGATGGCGACCTCGGCCATGCGCGCCGGGGGGCGCAGTGAGGGCGGTGGGGGATCGCAGCCCGCCAGGGGGTCGCCGAGGCTCGGTTGGGCGCCCCGCAGGCTCCTGCGGGAGACGAGGACCACCGCCAGGACGACGAAGGGGAAGGCTGGACGGAGCCCCGAGGAGAGGACGGAGCCGGAGGGGAGGTAGCCGGCGATGACCTCCTGTACGATCCCGAGGACGACGCCGCCGAGGAGGGTGAGCGGCATGCTCGCGAAGCCGCCGATGGCGGCCGCGGCGACGGCGGCGACGAGCAGGGCTGTGAAGTTGGCTGCGTTCACCTGCGGGTAGATGGGAGCGAGCAGGACGCCGGCGAGACCGGCGAAGAGGCTCGAGATCCCCCATGCGAAGGCGCTCACCCTCTCCGAGCGGATCCCGGCGAGCTCGGCCATGCGGGGGCTCTCCACCACGGCCCGCATGCGCAGGCCGAGGCCGCTCGACTGCAGCAGGAGCGCGAGCAGGATGATGACCACGACCGCCACGACGGTGGTGGAGAGCTCCTCCCCGCTCACCGGCGATCCGGCGAGATGGAAGTAGACCTCGCTCGGAGAGAGCAGCAGTGACGAGGGCACCCGGGCTGAGGTGCCGATGACCAGCTGGACGAGGCTCGGGATGGCGATGAGCAGGCCGAGGGCCGGCACGAGCTTCACAAGTGGCGGCGCCGTCCGCGTGAAGCGGAAGAGCACCTGTTCGAGCAGCACCCCGATCAGCGGGGCGGCGAGGACGACCGAGACGAGAAAGGCGATCCAACCCGGCCAGCCGGCGCGAACTGCGATCGTGAACAGCACGGCCGAGACGAAGGCCTGGGCGCCGAAGGCGAGGTTGAACACCCCCGATGCCTGGTAGGTGAGGACGAGGCCGGCGGCCATGAGGGCGTAGGCGCAGCCGTAGGGGATGCCGGGAAGGACGAAGGAGACGAACTGGCTCATCTCCGGCCCTCCTCAGCCGGCGGCTCGGAGGTCGTCGACCTCCACGGCGCAAGGAGGCGGTCGCTCACGCCGCTCAGGTCGGCGGCACGCCGGCGGGCACGGGTGTGACGGGTCGGATCGGCGCCGAGGGCGGGTCCGGCACCGGGAAGCAGACGAAGACGCTCGACCCGGTGCCGTAGGCGGGGACGAAGCGGGCTCCTCGGACCTGCACGTAGGCGCTGCAGTTGATCGGCCCGGCGCTCGTGTGGGCGCTGGACCAGTCGACGGGGGCGAGGATGCCGTCGGCCGTGAAGGAGGTGATCTTGTTGATGGCGGCGACGAGCCGCTGGCGCGTCACGCCCCGACCGACCGCCCGGAGGCCGGTGACGAACAGGTCCGCCCCGGTCCATCCGGCGAGCGCCGCCTGGGAGGGCCGTGTCCCCGGGGCGTAGCGCCGCAGCATGTTCTGGAACAGGTCCATGCCCGGGTAGCGGCCCGGCCAGAGACTTGTGACCTCGAAGGGCGCGTTCGGCTGGAAGAAGTAGGCGCCCTGCATCGCCCGCCCGTACTGGGTGAGCGCCGACTCGTCGTAGCCGTCGTTCCACAGCTGGACCACGCCGGTGACCGCCTGCTGCCGCATCGTCTGGGAGACCAGGACGTTGCCCGAGAGGTCCATGCAGGAGACGACCATGTCGACGCCGGCCCTCTTCATCCGGCTCACGTCGGCGTGCAGATCGCTGGCCGGCGCCGGGATGGACAGGTCCTCGAAGGCGACCGGGACCCCGTAGCGGTGGAAGCCGTTCAGCACGCCCTGGCAGCCGAGGCGGGACTGGGAGATGTTGTAGGCGAGGACGGCGGCGGCGTGCACGTGGTGCTGCTCGGCGAGGTACACCGCCTGCAGCTGGGGCGAGGCGAAGTCGAGGAACGATCCGTTGCTCCCGAACATGGTCGGGCCCGCCATCCACTGGGCGTTGACGTTGAGGCCGAAGGTGGGGACGCTGTTCTCGGCGAGGAAGGTCCCGCCCGAGAACGATGGTGTGGCCACCGCCACGACGGCGAAGACGTGGTCCTGCTCCACCAGGGTACGTGCCTGGCTGGCGTCGACCGAGGGGCTCGACTGGTCGTCGAGGGTGTACGCGAGGTCGAGCCGACGCCCGTCGACGCCGCCGGCGGCGTTCACCATGTCGAGGTAGGCCTGGGCGCCCGTGACGACGGGGGCGAAGTCGGCAGGCAAGGGGCCGGTCTCGGACGCGAGGGCCCCGAGGACGACGCGGTGGGCAAAGACGCCGTCGGTGTTGCCCGAGTGCGTCACCTGCTGTGCGGCATTCCCGCATGCGGTGAGGCTTCCGGCCACAGCCACGCAGGTGAGCACCCACCCGGACAGCCGGCCTCCTGCTCCCACGACGCGATTCTCGGGCGAGGCAGCCGGCGCCGGTAGAGTCGAAGGTCCACAGCGACCCGCCCTCGGGGCGGGGAGAGAGATCCCCGGTCAGGAGAGCACGGGGAGCGACGCGTGCACCGAGGTGCCGCGGCCGGGGGCGCTCAGGAGCTCGAGTGTCCCGCCGAGCAGACCGGCCCGCTCGTGCATGCCGAGGAGACCGAGGTGGCCCGAGTTGAGGTCGCCCGTCCGCTCGGGGCGAAATCCCCGGCCGTCGTCCTCGACGCAGAGCGCCAGCTTCTCGGGCGCGAAGGTGACACTCACCTGGACCCGGGCCGCCTCGGCGTGGCGGATCGTGTTGTGGACGGCCTCCTGGACGATGCGGAAGGCGCCGAGCTCGAGGTCGGGCGTCAGGCGGCTGGCGCCGCCGGTCACCTCGAGACGCGTCTGCAGCCCGGTCTCCTCCTCCACGTCGGCCAGGAAGCTCGACAGGGCGGCCACGAGGCCCAGCTGGTCGAGAGCGGGCGGCCTCAGGTCGCGGGCGAGCGCCCTCAGGCGCGTTGCCGCTTCGAGCGCCTGGGTCCGGGCCTCTGCGAGGCCGCCCGTCACGCCGGGCGGCACCCCGGCCACCGCCGCCAGGCTCTCGAGACGGCGGGCGAGGTGGAGGAACAGCTGGAGGGGCTCGTCGTGCAGCTCACGGGCGAGACGGCGCCGCTGGTCCTCCTCGGCGGCCACGACGAGGGCGGCGTAGCGCGTGGCGCGCCGGTTCTCGCTGCGCTCCTCGGTGACGTCCTCGAGCATCATCTGCCACTCGCCCGGCCCTTCAGGGGAGCCGGCTGCCCTCGGGGGCAGCGCGGCCAGCGCGATGCGGTAGTCGCGCCCGTCGGCGAGC
Organism: Actinomycetes bacterium; assembly: GCA_021797795.1. Classification (GTDB taxonomy): domain Bacteria; phylum Actinomycetota; class Acidimicrobiia; order Acidimicrobiales; family Bog-793; genus JAKACF01. The sequence goes on from JAJZZB010000062.1 coordinate 14,468, forward strand.
GTGACGACGCGCCCGGGTGCCTCGGCGAGGTCGGCGCCCTTCGAGAGGACGGCGGACAGCTCCACCCCCCGGCCCGGGGTGCCGAGGAGGGCGAGGGCCGCCCGGTTGGCGTTGCGGACCGATCCGTCGCCGTCGAGCACGAGGATCGGGGCCCAGTTCGCCTCGAACAGCTGGCGATAGCCGGCCTCCACGCTGAGCCGCTCGGCGGTGGCCCGCTCGACGCGGCCGCGCTCGAGCCGCTCGGACTCGATCTGCTGGCCGAAGACGAATGCCACGACGTCGACGAGGACGAGGTTGACGACATCTGCTCCAACGTGCCCCTGGTCGCCGGGAAGGGCGAGATCTGGCAGCCACAGCAGCGTCGCCCACAGGCCGGTGGCGGCCGAGCCGGCGAGGCCGTAGCGCATGGCGGCATAGCCGACAGGGATGATGAGGAGCGCGACGGGGATTCCGTCGGGGAAGGCCCCGCCCGTCGGCACGCTGTTGAGGTCGACGTACAGGTGCAGTCCTGCGAGCAGGATCACCGACAGCTGGATGAGCCAGAAGCGGAACTCGCCGACCGGGGGACGAAGGGCACGGCGGGCGAACTCCGCCGCCGTCGGCCTATGGGCGTGGGCGTGGCTGGCCATGGTCGTCGGGGGGCACGAGGTGGTTGCGCAGCGCGTGGGCGGCCGCCTCGGTGCGGGAGGCCGCTCCGAGCTTGGCGAGGACGTTCGAGACGTAGCCTTCGACCGTGCGCAGGCCGAGAGCGAGCTCGGCGGCGATCTCCTTGTTGGAGCGGCCCTTGGCGAGCAGCGCCAGCACGTCGGCCTCCCGGGGCGTGAGCGGGGAGAGACCCTCGTTCGCCGCCGGGGCCGTCGGCCACCGCTTCGAGAGCCGGGCGGAGACGGCGCGGTCCAGCACCACGACGCCGTCGGCAACCGCCCGCAGGGCGTCGATCAGCTCACGGCCCGACGCCGTCTTCAGCAGGTAGCCGGCGACGCCGACGGCGAGGGCCTCGGAGACGTAGGCGTAGTCGTCGTAGGCGCTGACGACGAGGACGCGCACCGGGAGCTCCCGCTCGCTGATCTCGCGGGCGAGGTCGAGCCCGCTCTTGCCGGGGAGGTTGACGTCGACGAGGGCGACGTCCGGCTCGAGGTCCTGGCACAGGGCGAGGCCCTCTTCGGCGCTCGCCGCCTGGCCGACAACGCTCAGGTCGTCCTCCTGCTCGAGGAGCTGGACGCTCCCCTCCCGCACGAGGGCGTGGTCGTCGATGATCACGACCCGGATGGGTCGGCGCCCGTCGATCCCGGGCCGCGACAGACTGGGGCCGCCGTCGGCCGGGCTCGGCTCCGGTCCTGCAACGCTCACCACTCCAGTCTGCGCCCTGGCGCACCCCTCTGCCAGCGTGGCTCCGCGACACCACCCCCGGGATGCCACGGGGTGCCACCGTGGAATCCCGGGGGGCTCTCTCCGAGATGCCTCGGTTCCGCCGAAGCCTCGAGATCGAGACGATGACGGCATGGCCCACGTACTACGGATCGCACTCAGCGGTCTCACGGTGCTCTCACTTGTCGTCGTGGCGGGCTACGTGGTCGCATTCGGCCTCGCCGCCGCCTGGACGCTCGCATCGAGAGGACGGGGAGACCCCTCGCAGGCCGAGCTCGACCGCGTGCTCGGGGAGGTGCTGGCCGCCGGGGAGCGGTCGTCGGCACTCCCGCCGCTCAGCACTTCGGGAGACCGGCCGTGAGCGACACGGGCGCACGGCGCCCTTCGACCCCGATCGTCGTCGTGGCCGTGCTGGCGAGCATCGTTGTCGGCCTCGGCGTCTCGGTCGCCCTCGTGGCCGGGATCGCCAGAGGGGTGCGGGCCGGCGCCGAGTCGCTCACGAGCTCCGTCACGCCCCTTCCGACCCACGGCCCCACCGTCACCGAGTCGATGCAGATCCTCACCGGGGAGGTGCAGGCCAAGCGGCACATCATCACCCCCTACGGAGCGGGGTTCGGCCCGATGTACACCAACGCCTCCTGGAGCGTGAAGGCGGGCGACACGGTGGTGCTGCGCATCCGTAGCTACGACGACGGCCCTGCGCCCCTCACGGGCGCCCAGACGATGTTCGACCGGGTGGAGGGGACGGTCGGGGGGATCGAGACCGTCGACGGCAAGCCCGTCCGCCAGATCGCCAACGACCAGGTGGCGCACACCTTCACGGTCGTCGGGCTCGGCCTCAACCTGCCGATCCCGGCTGCGCCTACGGGCAAGTACGTGACCGTCGTCGCCCGCTTCGTGCCGCAGAAGACCGGCGTGTTCATCTGGCAGTGCTACGCGCCCTGCGGGTCGGGCCCGAACTTCATGGGCGGCCCGATGGCAGTCGAGGCGTGGATGGAAGGAAAGGTCCAGGTGGTCCGATGAGCAGCGACGCTCGCAGCGCCAAGCACGGGCAGGCTTGCGGCCTGCCCGTGGAGACGGGCGCGACCGACGCCGCGGGAGCGGCGCCGGTCGTCTCCTGCGGGGCACCCGCCGAGAGCCCGGTGCGAATCGGCCGGCGGAACTTCTTCGGGAAGGCCGCCGGAGGGATCGGGGTCATCGCACTCGGTGTCCTCGGGGACCGACTGGCAGGCGGGGTGCAGCCGGCGGCGGCCTCTACCGCGGCAACCTCCTCAAGCTCGGTCACCCATCAGTGGGCGATGGTGATCGATCTGCGTTACTGCAACGGCTGCAAGCTCTGCACCACCGCCTGCCAGACGGCTCACTACCTCCACGCCGACCAGACCTGGATCGACGTCTTCTCGATGCAGTCGTCCACCGGCAAGGAGTACTTCATGCCGAGGCCCTGCATGATGTGCGAGGACCCGCCCTGTGTCCCGGTCTGCCCGGTGAGCGCCAACATCCGCACCGACGAGGGCCTCATCCTCGTCGACCAGAAGCGCTGCATCGGGACGCGGATCTGCATGAACTCCTGTCCCTACCAGGCCCGCTACTTCAACTGGGAGGATCCCGAGCCGGCCCCTCGCCAGCCCTTCCCCCAGGAGCCCGCCTGGCCCGTCCCCCAGATCAAGGGCACGGTCGGCAAATGCATCGCCTGTGCCGCCATGCTGCCCTCGGGCAAGCTCCCCGAGTGCATCGCCAACTGCCCGATGGGCGTGCTGTACCTCGGCGACCTCGCCACCGACGTGGCGGTCAACGGCCTCGGGAACACCGTGAAGCTGTCGACCTTCCTCGCCGAGAACGACGCCGTCAAGTTCAAGGAGTCCTACGGGACCAGTCCACGTGTCTGGTACATCCCCGGCCATGGCCAGGACATCGACGCCGATGCTGCAGGGAGCTGAGGTGGCAGGAGTGTCCGGGCCGGCCTCGCCGGCGTGCCGCAGCGAACGAGGAGACGAGCAATGATCGAGAACCGCGACCACTCCGTCGAGCCCGGCGATCCGGTCCCGGCGGCCGGACGGGAGCAGCTGAGGAGCGCCGCCATGAGGCCGGTCCTCGAGACGCCGCGCTGGTGGTGGCCCACGGTGGCCGGCCTGGCGGCCGTCGTCGTCGTCGGGGTCGTGGCGTGGGCCGTCCAGCTCGCCGACGGCCTCGGTGCGGCCGGCTACAACGACAAGGCCTTCTGGGCCGTCTACGAGGCGGACCTCGTCGCCTTCATCGGCGTGAGCTACGGGGGAGCGGTCGTCTCGGCCATACTGCGGCTCACGAAGGCCTCTTGGCGGGCGCCGCTCACCCGCATCGCCGAGGCGACCGCTCTCGTCACCCTGCCGATCGGGATGCTCTTCATCATCCCCCACCTCGGAAGCCCGCAGCGCATCTGGGAGCTCGTCTGGCCTCCCTACTGGAACCTGTCGTCGCCGATCCTGTGGGACTTCTTCGCAGTCAGCACCTACCTGCTCGCG
>JAJZZB010000274.1 GCA_021797795.1 Actinomycetes bacterium
TGACCTCGTTTGGAGGCGAACGAAGGTGGTGTCGCCGGCAACTGTGGATGACAACGGTTTGGCAGGTTTGAGCGATGCCCGCTCGGCATGAGTCCGTGACCATGCGCGACGACGGCACCGGCGACCCGCTCAGCTGACAGGTCGCCGGTGCCGATTCCGGTCGAGGCTCAGGTGCGCGTGAGCTCTGCGATGGCCTTCTTCGCACAGACGTCGTCGACGAGAGGCTTGCCGTCGGCCGCCGCGGCCATCAGCGCGGCGGTGGCGGCGTTGTTGAGCGCCCGGGGCAGTCCGTTCGCGTAGCGGTGGAGGCGGCCGGCGGCGTCATCGGCGATCAGCGGGTCGCTGCGACCGCAGATCGCAAGGTGATGGCGCAGGTAGCTGATCGATTCGGCGAGGTCCATCCCGACGAGGCTGTAGCGGACGCTGATGCGCTGGTCCAGGGCGGAGAAGACCCCCTGGCGGAGCCGCACGGCGAGTGTCGGCTGGCCGATGAGGATCCCGGCGAAGGGCGACGCGGAGTCGAGCTCGGCATTGGAGAGCAGGCGGATCTCCTCGAGCTGCTCGGGGGTGAGCAGGTGCGCCTCGTCGATCACGAGCACGACACGGCGGTGACGCTCGTGCTCCTCGGCGGCGAGCAGCGCTGCCGCCTGGTTGATCGCCTCCGCCTTGTGGAACCGGGGGGTTGCGCCAAGAGCCGTCGCGATGGCGACGTAGATCCCACGGCAGCCGCCCGAGGGGTTGGCGAGGTAGATGACGCTGTAGCGGGTGCGGTCGAGACCGGCGACCGCGGCGCGAAGCGCGACGGTCTTGCCGGCTCCGGTGTCGCCGACGATCACCGCGAGGGCGGCTTCGTTGATGCAGTAGCGGATGCGGGCGACCGCCTCGGCGTGCGCGTCGCGCTCGAACAGCTTGGCCGCCGGCACCGCCTTCGTGAACGGCGTGGCGCTGAGGCCGAAGTGCGAGGCCCACAGGTCGACGGGGGCGGCCATCAGGAGACCTCCTTTGATCCCGCGCCGGCCTCGTCGTCCTCAAGGACCGCAAAGCCGGGCAGCGGCAGCTCGCGATAGGAGATCGAGCCCTCGCCGAGCGAGTCTCGCTGCGCCTTTTCGACGAGGGCGAGGTAGTCGATCCCCGGTCCATCTTCTGCCGCCGGCGCCGGCGCGGCCTGGGGAACCGCGGGATGCACATGGCGGCCGATCACAAATGGGACCGCCTCTCCGACACTGAGGCCGTTCAGGTAGACCTCGATCTTCGAGAGGTTCTCAGGGTCGAAGCGCAGCTCGACGTTGCGGCCGACGAGCACGGGGTCGACCTGGTAGCGGTTCGAGAGCAGCGACACGGTCGCGGTCTTTTGAACCCTGCGGACGAGCGACCAGCGGAACGCCTCGGAGAGTGCCCGTGGAGACGGGACGTTCGGGGTGTGGTCCTTGAAGAAGCGCTCGATGGGAACATCCTTCGTCTCAGCGTGGACTCGTGCGTTCGCCACCTGCTCGGCCCAGGCCATGAACAAGTCGTTCAGCTCCTCGAAGCTTTCGATGCCGCGGTGCTCCATCTCGGTGATGAACGACTGACGGATGTAGGAGTTCAGCCTTTCCTGCTTGCCCCGGCCCTGCGGTTAACCGGCCAATTGATGGCCAGCCTGTGGATTACTTCGAGGGGGAATCGCGTCGCGAACTACTCCCGCTCGCGGGAGCGTCGCTCGAGCCGGCGGATCGCCTCCTCGTGGTGGCGGACCTTGTCCGCCACGGCCTCAAGGCTGTGGCGTAGCTGGTCGACCTGGACGGCAAGGCCCGACAAGGTGTTCGCTTCGCGGCCTCTCGACCGGTGATCCTCGACGAGGGCTCGCAGGTCTGCTCGGCGATAGAGAGTCGTGCGACTCGTTCCCGCCCTGGTGGCGACCTCGTTGAAGCTGACCGGCTTGCCGAGCGCCAGGAGCTCGCCGCAAGCTCGCTCGACGAAGACGACGATGTCGTCGTGCTCAGCCGGCATGGGCGCGTGCGATCAGTCCGTCGATGCGCTCGATCAGCCGGCGGTGTCGGGACGCCTCCTCGCCCCAGCCCCGCGCCTCGGCGTCGGCGACGAGAGCTTCGGCGTCGACGCGCTGCAGCTGGAGCACTGGCAGGAAGGTCTTCTCGGTGCGGAAGTTCGGGCAGTGCTCGCAGATGTTGGCGTAAGCGCAAGGGCCCTGGACAATGCTGCGCACGCAGTAGCCGCCAGCGAGGCGCGCCTTGATGAGCGGGGCGGAGCGCCAGTCGGTCTCGAGGCGCACCGGGCTCGCCTCGGGAAGCACCGGCCCCAGGCTCGCCTTGGCCTGGGCGAGGGCCCTTTCGTAGCTCTCGCGCACGGTCTGGTCGAACAGACGCCCATAGCGAAGGCTCATCTCGGCAGAGACGTGACCCAAGAGCGCCATCAATGCCTGCAACGAGCAGCCGGCGTTGACAAGTGCTGTGGCAAAAGTATGGCGCAGCTGATGAGGGACGGCGCCATCGAGGCCGGCGTCGGACGCGGCCCGGTGCAGCTCGCCGCGCAGCGTGCATGCCGAAATGCGCCGGCCTTGGTGGGTGAGGAGGAATTCGACGAGGTGCCCGGTTCTCGGATGACGGAACGGGCGTCCGTCGGAGCGGTTCGCGACGATCCGATCGATCAGCTCGACGGTCTCCCCGTCGAGCGGCACCATCCGCTCGCTGAGCAATTTGCCGAGTGGAACCTTCAGCCAGGCGCCCTGGCCGGGAATCTCGTGCACGCAGTCGAGCTCGAGGTCGCAGAGCTCGCCGATGCGCAGCCCCGTTGCCCGCAACAGCAGGAGGGCGTCGGCCCGCAGCCGGTTCGGCGAGGCCTCGAGCGCGGCGACGAGCGCACGGTCCTCGTCGGGCGGCAGGTAGCGCGGGAGGGGATGTGGGAGGCGGGGGGCGTCGCGGGGGAAGACGAGGCGCCGGGACGGGGCCTCCTCCCAGCCCCATTCCGCCATCGCGTCGAAGAAGCGGCCGATCGAAAGAATCCGGCTCTTTGCACTCGAGGCGGAGATCGGCTCACCGGTTCGGTGGTTGATCGCCCTTCCGACCTCGTTCAGGTAGGGCTCGATGTGCCGTCGGCGTTCGAGCCGGGCGAGCGAGGTGAGGTCGGGGTCGTGGCGGGCGAGGAAGCGGCCGAAGTGGGCGAGCTCAGAGGCGGTGCCCTGGACGCTCGAGCGGGCGAGGGTCGCTTCCAGGCGC
>JAJZZB010000275.1 GCA_021797795.1 Actinomycetes bacterium
CACCCGACCTGCGGAACGTAGGGTAGACGAGCATGAGCAGCGAGACGAAGAGGAAGATCTCCTTCAGCCACAACCCGGGCCGGAGCCCCCGCCCCATCCAGTTGTCGAGGTCCAAGAAGCGGGCGCGGCGCATCCGCATCTTCAAGATGCCGCGGAAGGGCACCATGAAGATCATCGCGAAGATCGCCCATTCGAGCCCCCACCAGTTCCAGATGGGATGAGCCTGCTCCGGCGCCGCGAACAGCTTGATGCCGAGGGCGACGAAGATCTCGCCCCGGGCGAGGTAGGCGCCGTTGCCGTAGAGGAGGTCGGGGCGGAAGAACACACCCTTGCGGTACTCGCCCTCCACCCCGGGGAGCGAGATCGCGACCGTGCCCATGAAGAAGCCGACCAGCACCAGCTGGAACCACAGGTCCTTGCTCGAGAGCGTGGCCGGGTCGTGGAGGGCGACGCCCGCGAGGAGGATCCATGCCTCGAAGAGGAGGGTGAAGATGAACAGCGGGGTCTTGTAGGCGAGGTAGCGGCGGACGCCTGCCGACGGCCAGAGCATCACGGTGACGAGGAGCGCGAGGACGCCGGCGGGGACCGCGGCAGACCAGCCGGCCCGCCACGTCGCGGGGTAGAAGGGCGCCACCACGAGCGGTGCCAAGGCGGCCACAAGGAGCATGACCGGCTTCCACAGGTCCCGAGCCGGGAAGTCGGCCGGGAGCTTCGACTCGAGGGCGGCGGTGCGCGAGGCCATCACCCGACCTCCGTCTCGCCAGCTCTGCGGCGACGGCGGCGGGCCGCGTCCGGCGCGGGCGCCGCCGTCTCTCTCCGAACAGGGCGGATCATCAGGCCTGGGCCTCCTGTATGGCCGCCCTGAGCCGCTGCTTGGCGTCGTCGCTCAGGGCCGCCATGCCCGCCTGCATGGCCTGGGTCTCGCGCTGACGCTGCACGGGCCGGAGCGACGCGACGGCGGCCAGCTGCGCGCGCACCAGCGCCACCTGGGTGTCGTGGGGGAGCTGGGAGAGCACCCAGGTCCTGCTGTTGACCAGGACTCGGTGATCGGCGTCGGGGAGGCTGTGGATGCCGTTGAGCATCTCGACCATGGACTTCACGCGCTCCTCATAGGCCATCTCGGCGAACGCCTGAAGCCGGGTCCCGAGCATCGTCCGCCTCGTGTCCTCGTCGAGCGCCACCAGGCTGGCGGCCATGTCCTTCATCCCCATGGACATCTCCTACCTCCTTGACTCGTGGTCACGGGCGGGGCCCGGAGCCCGGGCCCCGCCGTGCCATGTCCCGGACGGACTGCGTCTTTGGTCGTCTGAGGACCCGGTGCGGTGTCGCCGGCTCGGGGCGCGTGATCGATCCGGCGCGAGCACCCGGGCCTCCCCTCAGCAGGCCAGGTACCGGACGCCGCCGCCAGGTGGCCGAGACGGCCGGCGCGTAGGAGGTCGGCCGGCGAAGGCGGCGGCGCGCTCATCGAGAGCGGCTCGGAGACGCTGAGTACAGCTGGTGGACCGTCTGCTCGGTGACGGCAAGGACCTCGTCGATCTCGCCGTGCGTCGTGAGGCAGCTGCAGCTGAACCGGACGGCACCGAGCGCGCGATCCAGCGAAAGGCCCATCGCAAGGAGCACGTGTGAAGGCTCGGGATGCGTGCTGTGGCAGGCCGACCCACTCGAGACGGCTACTCCGCGAGCGGACAGCATGTCGACGATCGTGTCCCCGCGAAGCTTGCGGAATGAGACGTTCACCGTCTCGGGCAGGCAGTCTCCGAGCGGGCTGTTGACCATGGCGCCGTCCATCGAGGCCAGCCCCTCCCGAAGGTGGCCGCCGATCGCCCGGCGTCGGGACTCATGGTCCGGCTCGGCGAGCCGATCTTGCGCCGAGTCGGCGGCGGCGCCCAGGCCGACGATCCCGAGCACGTTCTCCGTGCCGGCTCGATGCCCGTGCTCCTGCTCGCCACCGAAGACGAGCCTCTGCAGCGGCACGTCGCCCCGGAGCACCAAGGCACCGACCCCTTGTGGCCCGTGGAACTTGTGGGCCGATATGGTGAGGAGCCCCTCGCGAAGACGCACGGGCTCCTTGCCCGCTGACTGGACCGCGTCGCAGTGGAACGGGACGCCCGCCTCGAGAGCGATGCTCGACAGGTCCTCGAGGGGTTGGAGCGCACCGGTCTCGTTGTTGGCGTGCATGATCGAGACGAGTCGGGTGCCTGGTCGAAGGGCCGACCGAACCGAGGCTGGGTCGACGCGCCCTGCGCCGTCGACGGGCAGCACCGACAGCTCGAAGCCGAGGCCGCGCACGAACTCACAGGCTCGAAGCACGGCTGGATGCTCGACCGCGGACGTGACGATGTGCCCACCCTCCCAAAGGTGGCGGAGGGCCGTGCCGACGATGACGCTCGAGGCACCCTCCGAGCCGCCGGAGTTGAACACGACCTGCTCCGGTTCGCACCCGAGGAGCGCCGCGACGGAGGCTCGAGCCCTTGCCACCAGTGCAGCTGAGGCCTCGCCGTAGAAGTGGGCGCTCGAGGGGTTCCCGTAGGTCGCCATCGCCTCACGCATGGCAGCCTTGACCGAGGGCAGAAGCGGAGTGGTGGCGTTGTTGTCGAAATAGAGCGCGCGACCGCTCGCCCGCTCTCGCCCGGACGACGGGGGCGTCACGTCGAATTCCCCTGCGACGTGCGCTGCCAGCTCTCTGCGAGCGCGTGCAGCACGTCCACGGCGAGCCGGGCGCAGTGCGACTGGCCCGGTGCCAGGCCGCCGACTCTCCGGGTGACTGCCGCCTCGTCGAGTCCCCTGAGGTCGCCTCGCCGCATCCCGACGATCCACTCCGTCACGATGCTCGCGGTGCCGAGCATGGCGGCGCATCCGTGGGCGAGAACGCGCGCCTCGCCGACGCGCCCGTCGACCACACGAGCGGTGAGGCGGACCTGATCGCCGCATACCGGATCGGCGACGAACGCGGCCGCGTCGGGGTCGGGGACCTCACCGACGTTCTTCGGGTGGGTGAAGTGCTCGACGATCGCGTCGCTGAAGCGCGCCATGGGGACCTCAGCGAGCCCGGGCCGCTCGGGGCCCGGGCTCGACTGCCCGCGCGGCGAGGGCGTCGACCTGGCGCTCGACGTTCAGCGCGCAGCAGCCGGCCTCGGCTCCCTCGAGCCGGCGCGAGAAGGTGACCATCTGGCCACGCCGGCCGCACCCGCACTCTCCCT
>JAJZZB010000276.1 GCA_021797795.1 Actinomycetes bacterium
TCCCGTGCGACCTGCCCCGACCACCACGACCAGTGCCCGCTCCGGTCCCCGGCGAGCGCCCGCTCGCCCCCGAGCGATCCCCACCGCTCGATCTGCTTCGCCCACCGGTCGACCTGGCCGGGGGGGTGGCCGAAGGCCTTGCCGGCATCCCGGACGGCCGAGCGCGCCCGGTAGGTCACCGTCACAGCGACGAGGGCGGCGCACTCGCGCCCGTAGCGCCCGTAGACGTACTGGATGACCTCCTCGCGGCGCCCGGACTCGATGTCCACGTCGATGTCGGGCGGCCCGTCGCGCTCGGGCGAGAGGAACCGCTCGAACAAGAGCCCGAGCGAGACGGCATCGGCGTTCGTGATCCCGAGGACGTAGCAGACGGCCGAGCTGGCGGCCGATCCCCGGCCCTGGCAGAAGATCCCATTGCGCCGGCAGAACTCGACGATGTCGAAGACGATGAGGAAGTAGCCGGCGAAGCCGAGCTCGTCGATGAGGGTGAGCTCGTGGTCGAGCTGGCGCCAGGCGCCGGCCACCGTCTCGACCCCCCTCGTGCCGTAGCGCCGCGGCGCCCGCTCCTCGACGAGGTGGCGGAGCCAGCTCATCTCGTCGTGCCCGGGCGGGACCGGGAAGTCGGGCAGCTTCGGTGCGACGAGCTTCAAGTCGAAGGCGAAGGCCTCGCCGAGCTCGCCCGCCAGCTCGACCGCCCCGGGGTAGCGGCCAAAGCGCCGCCGCTGCTCCTCGGGCGAGCGCAGGTGCGCCATCCCGGCCGCCGGCAGCCAGCCGTCGAGCTCGTCGAGGGGGCGGCCCGAGCGGATGGCGGAGAGCACGGTGGCAAGGCGGCGGTCCCGGGGGCGGGCGTAGTGGACGACGTTCGTGGCGACAAGAGGGAGGTCCCGGGCGGCCGCCAGCTCCGCCAGGGCGTCGTTGCGGGCCCCGTCGAGAGGATCGCCGTGGTCCCACAGCTCGACGACGACCTGCTCCCGGCCGAAGTGCTCGAGGAGCCGGTCGAGCTCCCGGGAAGCGGCTGCCGGGCCCTCCTCGACGAGCGCCCGGGGGACCGCTCCCTTGCGACAGCCGGTGAGGACCGCCAGATGGCCGCCGGCCAGCTCGCCGAGTCGCTCCAAGTGGTGGGCGGGCCGGAGCTTCTCGCCGCCGGCGAGGTGGGCCTCGCTGAGAGCCCGGGCGAGGCGGGTGTAGCCCTCTGGGTCGCGGGCGAGGAGGATGAGATGGCTCCCGGCCGGGTCGGGAACCCTCGTCCTCGGCGCCGCCGGCCCACCCCCGGCGAGGGCAACCTCTGTCCCGTAGACCGTCGGGAGGCCCGCCTCCCGGGCGGCTTCGAAGAAGCGCACCACCCCGTAGAGCCCCTCGTGATCGGTGAGGGCAAGGGCGCCGAGGCCGAGCCGGGCCGCCTCGGCCACCAGCTCTTCTGGATGGGAGGCGCCGTCGAGGAAGCTGAAGCTCGAGTGGCAGTGGAGCTCGGCGTAGGCCACCCGCCAAGGCTAGCGGCTAGGCGAACATACGTTCGTTTCGTCCTCCAAACAGCAGCCAGCCGTCCCACCGGGCCCTCCGATCGCCTCCTCCGACGTCACGGCGCTCCGGCTGAGGCTGCGCGAGGTTCCCACCCCCTTACTATCGGAGAGGAGCAGCTCGTGGAATCGCCCTCTTCCCGCCCGGTCATCGTCCTCGGCATGCACCGCAGCGGCACCTCGGCCACTGCAAGGGTGCTCAACCTGCTCGGGCTGCCGACTGCCACAGAGGATGACCTGCTGCCGCCGAACGAGGGCAATCCCGAGGGCTACTGGGAGAGCCGCACGCTCACCGACTTCGACGACCGGCTCCTCGCCCATCTCGGTTCGAGCTGGCTGGCACCTCCTCCGCCGGAACAGGTCGACTTCGCCGGCCTTGCCGGCCACCGCGACGAGGCCTGCCACCTCCTCGACAAGTTCCTTCCGCCACCACCTTGGGTGTGGAAGGACCCGCGTCTCAGCGTCCTCCTCGGCTTCTGGCGGCCCATCGTGCCGGACGCCGTGTACGTCCTCGTTCACCGGGACGCCATCGCAGCCGCCAAGTCGCTGGCGCGCAGGGACGGCCTCTCGGTCGTCCACGGCCTGGCGCTGTGGCAGCGCTACGTTCGCAGCTGCCTCAGGGGCCTCGAAGGAGCCCGCGTGACCGTCGTCGGGTTCGAGGAGCTGATGAACGACCCTCGAGGCTCAGTATCACGCCTGGCGGCGAGCCTCCGACAGCTCGGAGTGCGGCTCGCCGACAACGACGAGGCCTGGAAGAGCATCTGTGCGGCTAGGACCGACGTGCCGATGGACGAGGGACCGTCCGAAGTCCGGGCGTTCCGCAAGCGGCTGGCCGAGTTCGACGATGCCCACGTTGCCTTTCCTCCCTCCCCGGATCTGGTGGAGAGCCCATGGGTGGAGCCGCTGCTACGAGCACACCGGCAAGGCAGCGTCCAAGCGGTCACGTCGGTTCTGGGAATCAGATGAGCGGTGGGATCGCATAGCAGACGACGCCGTCCTTCGCTATCTCTCGCGGCCTGACTCGATTCTCTACTAACACGAGAGCAGCCATCAGAGACGCGACACACCCCCGTCTGCGTCCTCGCGGCTACTCTCTGTGGCCGAGCAACCAAGGAGCGTGAGGTGTCTCAGAACCTCTCCACAGGACCGGGTCCCGAGCTTGAGTGGACCGGCGAGCGGTGCGTCCCGTGGACAACCGACGTTGAGGTCGTGTACGAGCATTTCCATCGTTACATGTTCGCCTCGAACCTAGTCTTCGGCCGTCGGGTGCTGGACCTGGCATGCGGCGAGGGCTACGGGGCGGCCATGCTGGCCAGTCAGGCGTCGCACGTCGTCGCAGTCGACATCGACCCAGTCAGCATCGCGCACGCCACAGCTACCTATCCGGGAGAGAATCTCTCTTTCCGAGAGATGGACATGCTCGATCTCTCCGGGCTCTCGAACATCCAGTTCGACGTCGTGGTCTGCTTCGAGGCGATCGAGCACGTCGCCGACCAGGATCGGCTTCTCGATGAGATCCACCACGTCCTCGCGCCCGGTGGTGTCGTCATTATCTCGACCCCCGACCGAGAGATCTACCGGCATCACCAAGAGGCGGCCAACCCGTTCCACGTCCGTGAGCTGGACCAGAACGAATTGCATGATCTGCTAGCAGTTCGCTTCGCGCACGTCCGCCTTTGGGGA
>JAJZZB010000063.1 GCA_021797795.1 Actinomycetes bacterium
CGATCCTCTCGCCGGTAGGCTCGCACCGGTGGCAGAGGTCAGCTTCTGGTCGAAAGCCGGCCCCGTCACCGACGTCGGAGCGTGGTCCTCGACCGTGGACACGGTGCCGGCCGACCCGGCCGCGATCCGGGAGGTGGTCACCCACCTCGTGCTCCACTACCGTCGCGGGAACCCGGCACAGCACGGCACCGCTCCTGAACGCCTCGCCGAGGTCGACCTGCGCTCGGCGAGGGCGATGCTGGACCGGCTCTGTGCACGCGGGACCGGCCTCGGTGAGGCCGGGTCACCCGACGCGCGGGTGGTCGGCTGTTGCCGGGACTTCGCCGTCCTCTTTCTGGCGATCGCCCGCCACCATCAGATCCCCTCGCGGGCACGAGTCGGCTTCGCGACCTACTTCCTGCCAGGCTGGTTGCTCGATCATGTGGTCGTCGAGCTCTTCGACGCCGGGGTGGGGCGCTGGCGGCTGATCGATCCCCAGATCGAGGACGACTTCGCTCCTGCGGACGGCGGCCGCTTCGACCCGCTCGACGTGCCACGGGACCGCTTCCTCACCGGGCCGAAGGCATGGCTCGAGGCGAGAGCCGGCGTGCGCGAGCCGGACCGGTTCGTGGTGGACCCGGGCCTCGAGATACCCGGCACGCGGTCGTGGAGACACCTGCGGCGCAACCTCCTCCACGACCTGTCCTCCCTGCGCAAGAACGAGATGCTGCTCTGGGACGCGTGGGGCCTCATGGACTCGCCCCGCTCGCCTCGCGGCGAGGAGCCCGCCGTCCTCGACCACCTCGCACGGCTCACCGCCGATCCGCTGTGCCCGCTCGAGAACATCGCCGACTGGGCCGGCCGGCCCGGCTTCGCCGTCCCGGCGACGGTGACGAGCTACAGCCCTGCTGCCGAGGGTCCCCGCAGGGTCGAGGTGAGCGCGCTCCTCGACGACGAGATCGAGCTCGATTAGTCGCGCGGTCCGGCGCCCTCCCTGGCACTCCTGGGCCGGCCGCCTGGCCTTCGCCGCCTAGGATGGCCCGCCGCCGGCCCGTGGGATCATGACCGCACGGGCGAGGTGCGGGCGAGAGGTGGGCATCAGTGAGGCAGACAGCGGGATGGCCGAAGGTCCACGACCCGAAAGCACGGTGGGCAGTGGTCTCAGGCCCGGTCCTCCTCGCCGCCGTGTTGCTGGGCTTGCTCGGGTTCCCCGCGTCGGGGCTCGTGTCGAGCTCCCTCAGGCAACTCGGGAGCCGGCCTGCGGCCGCTGCGCCCACATGGGGCGCTCCCAGCGTGCGGGTTGCCGGAAACCGCCTCGTCAATGCCTCCGGCCACCCGATCCGGCTGCTCGGGGTTGACCGATCCGGCACGGAATATGCCTGCGTGCAAGGGTGGGGGATCTTCGACGGACCGAGCGGTCCCGCCTCGATACGTGCGATGAAGGCGTGGCACATCGGCGCCGTCCGCATCCCGCTCAACGAGGACTGCTGGCTCGGGCTGAACGGCGTCAAGCCCAAATTCTCCGGCATCGCCTACCGTCGAGCGATCGAGACGTACGTGAGGAGCCTGAACGAGGCCGGCCTCGTCGCCATCCTCGACCTGCACTGGAGCGCGCCTGGGCGCGAGCAGGCGACGGGCCAGCAGGTCATGGCGGACGCCAGCCACTCGGTGGCGTTCTGGTACTCGGTCGCCCACCTGTTCCGGCTCGATGACGGCGTGGTCTTCGACCTCTACAACGAACCCCACGGCATCAGCTGGAACTGCTGGAGGAACGGCTGCACCACCGCGGCCGGCTGGAGAACCGCCGGTATGCAGCAGATGCTCGACGCCGTGCGGCGCGCCGGCTCACGGTCGCCTGTCATGCTGGGCGGCCTGGCGTGGGCAGGCGACCTCGCCGGCTTCCTCCGGCACGCACCGAGAGATCCCCTGCATCAGGTGATCGCGTCCGTCCACCTCTACAACTTCAGCACCTGTCACACCTCCACCTGCTGGAACCGCACCATCGCGCCCGTTGCGCGGACGGTGCCGGTGGTGACCGGCGAGATCGGCGAGAACGACTGCCGGAGCGGGTTCATCGACCGCTACATGAGCTGGGCCGACCGCCACCGGATCTCCTATCTCGCCTGGGCGTGGGACACCTGGAACTGCTCGAGCGGTCCGGCGCTCATCACCTCCTACGAGGGCACGCCGACGGCGTACGGCCGCGGGTTCCGCTCACATCTCGAGCAGCTGGCGGCCGGCTGAACGCCCGCGGCAGCGCCGCCCGACAAGTTTGTCGGGTGTACCCGCGGGTAAAGAAGCGCTGGCGCTTTCCCCCAACTCTTGGGCCTACCGGAGGTCGCGCGTGCTCTTCGCCGTCTTCATGGTCTGCGTCATCGACCTGGCGCTGTCCACCATCGTCCTTCTCCTGCTCGGACGACGCGTCCGGTTCACCTCGAGAGTCCTCGGCGTCCTCCTCGCCGCTGCCTGTGCGTACGGCGCAGGCTGGCTCGTCGGGCTCCTGTGGGGAGTGGCGGGAGCCCCACTCCGGGCGGCGGAGATCTTCGTGTTCTCGGTCACCGCCGTCGTCGTGCTCGTGCGGGGACCGTGGAATCCGCCGGGTCAGCTCTTCTTCGGCGGGTACGTCGCCGCCGCCCTTGCGTATCTGGCGTTCGCCGGAAGCGTCACCGTCGCGGGCGGGCTCTCGCTGGTCGCGTCGGTCGCCTCGGCGTTCCTGTTCGTCCTCGAAGCCACCGCGCTCTTCCTCACGGCCTCATTCGCCTTCGAGACGTGCGACGTCATCTGCCGGACTCGCCACACGCGCCAGTTCCCGGCTCCCGACCCGACGTACCGGCCCTTCGTCTCGCTGCACGTGCCCTCCTACAACGAGCCGCCGGAGATGCTGATCGAGACCATCGCGGCCGCCGAAGGGATCGACTACCCGAACTTCGAGATCGTGGTGATCGACAACAACACGACCGATCCGGCGACGTGGCGTCCGGTCGAGGACTACTGCCGCGACCGGCCGAGGGTCCACTTCACCCACGTCGAGAACCTCGAGGGCTACAAGTCGGGGGCGCTCAACCTCGCCCTCAGCCAGTTGACGGACCCGCGAGCCGAGCTCGTCGGTGTCGTCGACTCCGACTACCTCGTCTCGCCTGCGTACCTGAGGGACAATGCGCCCTACTTCGCCGACCCGAAGCTGGCATTTCTCCAGACGCCGCAGGACTACCGGGAGTATGAGGGCAGCGCCTACTTCACGGCCTGCTACGACGCCTACCGGTACTTCTTCTCGACCTCGATGCCGTCACGCAACGAGAGGAACTCGATCATCTTCGCCGGGACCATGGGGCTGCTCCGCCGGTCGGTGCTCGAGTCGCTCGGTGGCTGGGACGAGTGGTGCATCACCGAAGATGCCGAGGCATCCCTCCGGATGCTGCGCGCCGGCTACTCGGGCATATTCATCCCCCGCAGCTACGGACAGGGAATCATGCCGCTGACCTTCGCCTCGCTGAAGAGCCAGCGCTTTCGTTGGTGCTTCGGCGGCATGCAGCTGTTGCGCAAGCACTGGCACTCGCTCATGCCATGGGACCGGTCGCCGGACAACCGCCTATCGCTGCGACAGCGGCTCGACTACCTCGTCAGCGGGCTGCAGTGGCTGAACGATCTCGTCTACCTCGGCTTCACCATCGCCCTCGTCGTCATCGCGTCGATCCTGCTCACCGGGCGTCGCATCCCGGTGCGTCCCTTCGTCGGCCCGACCGTGCTGCTTCCTGCGATGCTGCTGGCGAGCGGCCTGATCCGCGCGGTCTGGGCGCTCCGCCTGCGCGAGCGGATCTCTCTCAAGCGGGCGGTGCTGGCCTTTCTCAACTGGCTCTCGCTGTCGCTCACGGTGGCGCGAGCCTGTGTGGAGGGTCTCGTCCGTCCGGCAGGCGTCTTTCTCCGCACACCGAAGACAGCAGGCGCCCACCGGGTCCGGGCTGCCGTCGCGGCTTCGAGAGGCGAGAGCCTCGTCGCCCTCGTCATGCTCGGGCTCGCAGGGGCGCTGATCGGCGACAGCCGCGCCAGCGCGCTCGTCGTCGCCCTCGTCCTCTGGCAGGGAAGTGTCTACTGGTCGGCACCGGTGATGGCGTGGCTCAACCAGCGCGCCTCGCTCAGTCCGGTGCTCGAGCGACGGAGGAGGAGCGAGGAGCGACGGGAACGCCTGGCGCTGTTCGCCAGTCGCCTGCGGACCGGGACTCTCGTCCTCATGAGCGGCGCCGCCGTCGTCTTCGTCGTGGTGCTGGCGGTCGGCGCCGCCAACCCCGGCAGGCCGAGCAACCCGATCAGGCTGCCCGAGAGCCCCCCGCCGACCACGGCGCCCCCGCACAGAACCGCGCCTGATCCCTCGACGACCACCTCTCCGTCGGGACGTACCGGCAGCACCGGCGCGCCGACGACGTCGAGCCCCTCGTCGACGACCACCACCGGGATCACCTCGCCGACGACCAGTTCGTCCACGACGTCGACGAGCACGAGCACGACGACATCGACGAGCGCGACGACGAGCACGACGACGAGCACGAGCACGACGACGAGCACGAGCACGACGACCAGCACGACCACCACCACAACGGCGCCGTGAGCGCGGCCGGCGGGCCGATGACCGGACGAGCCCCGCCATGACGCGCAGCTCGGGGCCAGAGGACGGCCGGAGGCGCCCGCTCCGAGGCGGCGATGGCCGGGGGAGCCGCCGGGCCGGCCCGAGGGCCGGACCGCCCTCACCGGGCGAACAGGTGCCAGCCGACCCACATCCAACCGAGGAAGGCGGCGGCGGTCCTCGGCCTGGTGGCGGTGAGCAGGTGCAGCACACGGCGCAGGGTGGCGTAGCGACCGCCGGTCACCCGAGCCAGCACCACACACGAGACGAGCCCGAGGGCGACAGCGCACCAGATCTCGAGCGCGAGGTCGCGGCTCATCGGCCGAACAGGCCCCAGCCGAGCAGGAGCCAGAGGTAGAACACCACCGACTTGGCAAGCCGCGAGGAGGCGGCCGCGTTGTAGAGGTCGCTCGCAGTCGGGAAGAGGTGGCTGTTGCCGGCGAACAGGGTGGCGAGCTCCCAGCCCACCATGCAGGCGACAGCCACGACCCAGGCCAGCAGTCGGCCCTTGGCCGGTGGCGGGCGGGAGACCGCCTGGGTGTCGGTGACCCTGACGACGGCCGCGAGGACCGCCATCAGCGCGAAGGCCCCGGCCGTGGCGGCGTCGCCGCCGGTGCTGAACGGGCGGCTCCCCGCAGCGAACCAGGCGTAGGCGGCACCGCCGGCGAACAGGGCGACCCGTGGCCAGCGCCCCCACCGCGACCGGGCGGCCACCTTGGCCGGAGGCGACTCGGCGCGTCTCACGGTGCGGACTGCTCCGGTCAGTCGCGATCGCGGAGCAGCCGCCGCCCGATGGCGGTGGCGTGATATCCGCCGGCAGGTGCCCGGTTCCCCGCCACCTGCTCGGCGAGCATCTCCGGCGCGATGATGAGCCCGGCGAGCGTGCCGCCCCGGCCTCGGGTGAGGCCCGGCAGGGCGGTGGGCCCGGGGGCGACAGGCACAGTCGACCCGAGTGCCGCCCCGATCCTCCGGCCGCCGGCGGCGAAGCCGAGGAGCGGCGACCAGCTGTGGCGAACGAGCGCGGCGGCTCCGCCGCCTCCGGCTGCGAGCACCCGGCCTCGAGCCATGAGCACAGGGCCGAGCGCCCCCTTCTCGAGCTCCGGGCATCCGGCGGCCACGACAGGTGCGAGGGGGGCAACCGAGCAGAGCGGGGAGCCCGACACCGTCCCGCTGCCCACTCGAGGGGAGATCGAGCCCGCCGCGCCGGGCGGCCGGCTCCGCGACGAGGTGGGAGCGCGCCACCGCCCCGGCGAGGGGAGGTAGGGCTGAGCCCGTCGGGGTGCGGTCGGGGTCGGGGACAGCACGGAGGCTCCCTCGAACGCACGTCGCCGTGCGGCTCTGGGCAAGCCGGCGTCAGCCACGACGGAGCTCACCGCCACATCGTCCGGCGCCTGCCGAGACAGGCACCCGTCCCTGCGGTGCCAGCCCTCCGCGGCACTCGGCATCCGACCGACCTCCACACGCTCGCGATCCGGGCATGATCGCGCACCCGCACTGCCTCGTGACCTCGCCAGGTGCGCAGAGGAGCAGCTGCCAGCACGGTCGGGCCGCCATGTCCTTGCGGAGAGCGCCAAGACGACCGGCAGCGTCACCGATGCAGCGTGCTCTCTCAGCCCGGCCGTGGCCGCCGCGCACGACATCGCGCTGGCGGCCATGGGCGTGGCGCAGCCGAGGAACCGGGCGGCCAGGCGCGGGCGGCCAGGACAGCTGCTCCCTCGCCCTGCGACCACCGCGCCGTGCTCGGGCGCGCCACCAGCCGGCATGTCTCGTACCGGATTGCGCGAGGGACCCATGCCGCCGGCCTTCGCCGATCACCGGCTCGGTGCCGACCTCATGTCGAACCTGCGGCATCTTGTGGGCGCTGCCGGCGATGGTGCCGGCGTGCATCTCCCGCTTGCGAGGTGGAGCGACCCGGCCGGCTCCTCCCGGACCGGCAGCACCTCCGGCTCAGCGCGGCAGCGGCAGGGTCCCGAGCACGCCCTCCGGGTCGCTGCAACCGACGACCCACTCGTCGTACGACGCGCCCTCGAAGACGATCCTCACGCCACGAGGGGTATCACGGTGGACGGCAGCGAAGATCTTCCTCGGTCCGTAGATCGTCGCAACCTCGACGACGCCAGGAAGGCGGGTGCCCACCTTCATCCCGGCGGACGGACCGACGCTCTCGTGGGCGTCCTCCAGCACCTCCGCCGAGCGGACCGCCCCGAGCGGCGCTCTCAGGTCACCGTGGACGCCCTCGAGATGCTCCGCCGCCGTCAGGTGCAGCACGAGCTCGCTGCCGTCCACCCGCAGTTCAGCCATCTCGCTCCTCTCGATATGAGAGATGCTGCCACAAGGCCTGCTCAACGCGTGCGGCGACGCATCTCCTCTCGACGTCCGCCCCGGTGACGGCCGCCTCACGAGGACACCCGAGCGGCACGCACCCACGCCGGCCAGAGCAGCCGGCGCCCGTCAATGCCCACACGCCGCCGAGGAAAGCGTCCACGACCACGTCGCAGGCGAGATCCGAGAGCAAGCCGCGGGGACGCCGTCGGTCTCCGTCGCGCCGTCTCGGTCACCCGGCTCTCGTCTCCGCGGTCGCTCGGGAGCGGCGCAGCACCGTGGTCGCACCTCCTTGCTCGTCTCGATCCTGCAGCGGGCAGACCGCCGGATCAGAGACCATCGCCTTCCTCAGGCGGCGGTCCCCGGGAGCTCGGCACGCCGGCTCGCCGACGAGGCAGGCGCGGCAGCACAGCTGCCTGCCGCCGCACCCCGGGCCGGGGTGGAAGGCGGGTGCAAGACGGTCGAGCCTCCGCTGACGGCGCCCTCGCACGCTCGCGCCCGGACCGGGCACCCGCGTGCGAGGATGGTGGCGTGTCGGTCGTCCGCATCAACGCCATCGACGTGGAGCCAGCCCAGGGTGACGAGCTGGCGCGGCGCTTCGCCGGCAGAGCAGGAGCAGTCGACAAGGCGCCGGGATTCGAGGGCTTCGAACTGCTCCGCCCGACAGACGGCCGCACGACCTGGCTGGTCGTGACCCGCTGGAGGGACGAAGACAGCTTCAACAATTGGCTGGGCTCGCCCTCGTTCGCCCACGGCCATCGAGGTGCCGCGGGAGACGCCGGGGGCGGCGCCCCGGTCGCCACCCACAGCGAGCTGTGGAGCTACGAGGCCGCCGATCCCGGCTGAGCCCGCCTGCTCGGGCCGGTGCGCAGCCGCGACTGGACGGTGGCCTCGCACCCGGGCTCGTCCGTGACGGCGGGTCGCCTGTGCTCTCGCCGTCCCCAGCGCCACCGTGAGACGGGCACCCGCCGCGGCCAGCTACGGCGGGACTCGGGAGGCTCGGGTCCGAGACTCCGCCGCCCGTGCGGGCGCGGCTTCTCCCTCGCCCGCCCGCAGGCGAACCAGGGCCTCGGCCGAGGCGGCCGGCCCCATGAGGTCGACCGCCTCGGGCACCCGCACGGGTAGTACCGGGAGATCTCGGGCTTGCGCCCTGTCCCGGCAGCGGCGCCTCGGCTCGGTCGTGCCGCTCGGCCTCGGCCTCACGCCCTCCACCGCCCGCCGAGGAAGGCGTCCCGCATCGCCCGGCCGGCGGCGAGCCGCCCACGGGTCAGTCGGTGCCCGCCTGCTGGAGCGCCGTCCAGATCCGCGAGGGGGTGAGCGGCATGTCGAGGTGGCGCACCCCGAACGGCCGCAACGCGTCGATCACGGCGTTCTGTACCGCGGCGGCCGCCCCGACGGTGCCCGACTCTCCCACCCCCTTCATCCCGAGCGGGTTGCGAGTCGTCGGCGTCACCGTCTCGTGCGTCTCGAAGCTCGGGAGCTCGCTGGCGGCCGGCATGGCGTAGTCGGCAAGGGTCGTCGTCAAGGGGTTGGCCAGCTCGTCGTAGACGACCTCCTCGAAGAGCGCCTGCGCTGCCCCCTGGGCGAGCCCTCCGTGCACCTGGCCCTCGACGATGGTCGGGTTGATCACCTGCCCGCAGTCGTCGACGGCGACGAGCCGGGCGAGCCTGGCCTTGCCGGTCTCGGTATCCACCTCGACGACGGCGAGATGGGCGCCGAAGGGATAGGTCCCCTCCTCCTGGGCGAAGTCGCCGTCCGCCTCGAGCTCCCCGGCGCCGCCGGCTCCGGCCACCTCGGCGAGCGTGACGGACCTCGCCGGCACCCCTGCCACGAAGAACCGGCCGTCGTCCCCGACGACGATGTCGCCGACGGCCGCCTCGAGGAGGTCGGCGGCGGCCCTCCTGGCCCGCTCGAGCACGACCGTCGCCGCCCGGTGGACGGCGCTCCCGGCGAGCTGGCCGGAACGCGAGCCGAAGGTACCGATGCCGTGCGGCACGGCTCGGGTGTCGGAGTGGACGATCCGGACCCTTTCCGCCGGGACGTGGAAGAGCCCGCTCACGAGCTGGGTGAACGTCGTCTCGTGGCCCTGCCCGTGGGGGGAGGCGCCGGTCGTCACGACGACGGTCCCGTCGGGGGCGACCGAGACGCCGCCGTACTCCGGACCGGTCCCGCTCACCTCCACGAAGGTGCTGATGCCGATGCCGAGCTGCCGGGGGCTCCCCGAGGCGCGGCGCGCCGCCTGCTCCTCGAGCACGGCGGCGTATCCCGCATGCTCGAGCACGGCGTCGAGCGCGCGCTCGTAGTCTCCGCTGTCGTAGCTCGCTCCGGTGAGCGTCCGGTAGGGGAACTCCTCGGGGCGGAGGAAGTTCCGGCGGCGCACCTCGAGCGAGTCCATGGCGAGCTCCTCCGCCAGCAGCTCGATCGCCCGCTCGAGCATGGCGGCCGCCTCCGGCCGGCCGGCCCCGCGGTAGGGGCCGACTGGCGAGGTGTTCGTGACGACACCGAGCGCCGTGAGGGAGAGCCGTGGCACCCGGTACGCGCCGGTCGCCATGAGGCTGCTCGTCGCGAGCGAGATGGCACCACGCCAGCAGTAGGCGCCCATCTCCGTGACGGTGCGCGCCTCGAGGCCGACGATCGTGCCGTCGAGGCGGGCGCCGAGCGCGATCTGTTGAACCTGGCCCCGCCCGTGGGTCATCGAGAGGAGGTTCTCCGAGCGGGTCTCGATGTAGCGCACCGGACGACCGAGCCGCTCGGCGACCGCCGCCACGACGACGTGCTCGGGATAGGCGCCGCCCTTCGCGCCGAAGCCGCCACCGACCGCCGGCGCGTGCACCCACACATCGGCCGGCTGCTTGCCGAGACTGGAGGCGATCGCGTTGCGGACGCCGAAGGGAGCCTGGCAGGAGACGACGCACTCGAGGGTGCCATCGGGGAGCGGCCACACGAGGGCGCCGTTCGGTTCCATCGGGACCGGAGCCACGCGCTGGTTCACAAAGCGCGCCCGCACCACGACGTCCGCCCCTTCGAGGACGTCCTCTCCCCCGCCGAGGACGGTGGACAGCGCCACGTTGGACCCGATCCCGGGAAAGAGCAACGGGGCACCCGGCTCGAGGGCGGCGAGCGGGTCGACGACGGCCGGAAGCTCAGCGACCTCGACCACGACATGCTCGATGGCGTCGACCGCCGCCGCCTCGGTCTCGGCGACGACGACGGCGATCGCCTCGCCGACGAAGCGGACCCGGTCGCGAGCGAGGCAGGGCCGGGCGAGCTCGGGGCGGGGCGGCCCGTCCGGGCGCGGCCACTCGGGAAGGTCGGCCAGCCCGAGATCGTCGGCCGTGAATGCTGCCACGACGCCCGGAGCCTCGAGCGCCTCGCTGACATCGACTAAGGAGATGCGGCCATGCGCCACCGTCGAGCGGACGAAGGCGGCCGAGAGGACGCCCTCGCCACCGAGGTCGGCGACGAACGGGGCGGTGCCCCTGAGCAGGGGAGGGTCCTCCCGTCGGTCGACTCGATGTCCGAGGATGCTCACCGTCGACGCGTCATCCATGCCAGTCGCTCCTCCACCCGCCCTCCGGCTCGAACGAGCACCGGTCGGCGCTCTCGTGCCGGCGCCGTCCCTGCGCCGGCGTACCGATCAGGCGGATCCCCAGGTGGCGTCCACCCGGGGACTGCCTGCACCGTAACCCACCGCTGTCGGGAGGGGCGACCCGCCCCGGGGGGTGGGCTCCGACCATGAGCGCCGGTGCGGGCAGAGGCAGGCTGGCGGGGCTCAGCTCGGGAGGTAGGCCTTCCGCCTCGGCTTCACCGGTCGCATGAGGAACTCCGGTCGGCGCTCGCCCCCCGGACCGGTCGTCGGCCTCGTCATGGCGAGCCACTCGCGGTAGACCTCCCGAGAGCGTCGCCGGTCGACGTAGACGTCACCGTAATGGTCCTCCGGCCGCGACGGTTCGAGCGTGACCTGCTGGAGCCAGCAGTTCATACCCGAGAGCGGGTCCGGCTGGACGGCGAAGGCGAGGTTCTGGTGGACACCGGGATCGCTCCAGAAGATGCGCTCGGAGTCCGGGTCGCCCGAGACGAAGGGCTGGACGTGGCTGCGGTAGCGGAGAAGCCAGGTGTCCGGGCCGCCGGGATGGGTGAGGTCCACCTCACCGCTCGCCCAGCGGCTCCCCTCGCTCTCGTGCAGGCGCCAGCGACCCATGTGGTGGCTGAGGGCGCACACGCCCGGCCGGATCCCGTCGGTGACCCAGGCGCGCACGACGAAGTAGCCGATGGTGGTGACGATCCGCACGAGGTCACCGCTCTCGACACTGTGGCGGGCGGCGTCGGCGGGGTGGAGCCACAGCGGGTGGGAGTTGGCGAGCTCGTTCAGGTACTTGGCGTTGCCCGACCGGGTGTGGATGAGCACCGGCAGGCGGAAGGTGGGGACGAGGATCAGCTGACCTCCCTCGAGGTCGGTGCGCCGGCGCGAGACGTGCGACTCGATGTAGCCGGGCGTGGCGTACTCGGCCCAGCCCCAGTCGCGCATGGAGGGCGAGTACACCTCGAGCCGCCGGGACGGAGTGGGGAAACCGACCGTGACGGTGCCGTCCTCGTGGCGCACCCCGAGCGAGCCCGCCTCGCCGATGAGCGGAGGCTCGTCTTCCGGCCCGGAGGGGCGCCGCATGACTCCCTGCTCGTCCTCGACGGCGCCGGCGAGCTCCTCGCCCGACATCACCCGCTCATCGAGGCGGTAAGCGCCGTCGCCGACGGGGACGGCTCCGAACTTGCGCATGTACTCGAGCGGCGTCAGCCCGGCGGCTCTCGCCTTGTCGGGCAGCCCCGGCACCTCGTTCTCGAAGATCCACCGGTAGTACTCGTCGACCCTGACCTTCTCCCCCGGGCGGTAGGGCGACTCGAAGTGGCGCCGGATCCCGAGGCTGCCGTCCGGGTCGATCCGCCACGACAGGTCGAACCAGAACTCGTTCTCCTCCCAGACCTCGCCGGGGTTGGCATCCCGGGTGTCGGCGAGGGGCTGGCCGAGCTTCTCCATCGCAACCCGGCGCACGGGCTGGCGGAAGCTCAGCCAGCTGCCGGCGTGGGTCTCGTACGACACGGTGTCGTGGCGCTCGGGCGCGTGGCCCATCGGCAGGACGTAGTCGGCGAATGCGGCCGTCTCGGACCAGGTGGGCGTGAGCGCCACGTGCAGGCCGACCTTGTCGGGGTCCGTCAGGGCATCGACCCAGGTGAAGCCGTCCGGAGCCGTCCAGATGGGGTTCCACACCCTCGAGAAGTAGACGGCGAGGCGCCCGCGACCCTCTTCGAGGAAGTGCGGGAGCAGGACCGACATCTCGTTGGTGGCGAGCGGGTACTCGGCCGGCCAGGTGAGCCCGTTCCAGTGGTCGTGAGCTTCCGGCACGGTCGGGCCCTTCGGGATGAACTTGTTCCATCCGTTCGGGCTCGTACCGCCGCGAGTGCCGATCGACCCCGTGAGGGCGAGGAGAAACCACAGTGCGCGGGCTACCTGCCATCCACCGAGGTTCCCGGCGCACGCCGAGCGCCACACGTGCGCCGCCAGGCGGTGGTCGCACTCGGCGACGAGGTGGGCCAGCTCCTCGATCTGGGCCGGGTCGATGTCGGCCTCGCCGGCGGCGAACTCGAAGGTGTACGAGGAGTAGTCCTCCTCGAGGCGCTCGAGGAAGCTCTCGAAGCTCACGGGCGCCTCCGGGTGCAGGTTCGCCAGGTAGTCCCTCCAGTTGAACCAGCGGCGGACGTACTCGTGGTCGATCCGGCCCGTGCGGAGCAGGTACGAGGCGATCGAGAGGAGGATGGCGGCCTCGCTGCCGGGCCACGGCGACAGCCAGAGATCGGCGTGGGCGGCGGTGTTGGAGAGCCGGGGGTCGATGACGACGAGCTTGGCGCCGTCCATCTTCCCCTCCATGATCCGCTGGGCGTGCGGGTTGAAGTAGTGGCCGGTCTCGAGATGGCTCGAGAGCAGCAGGATGACCTTGGCGTTGGCGTGGTCCGGGCTCGGACGGTCGTAGCCGGTCCACAACGTCATGCCGAAGCGGGCGCCCGAGGAGCACACGTTGGTGTGGCTGTTGTGCCCGTCGACGCCCCATGCCTGCAGGAACCGCTCGGCGAAGCCGTCCTCCCCCGGCCGGCCGACGTGGTACATGACCTCCTCCGGGTGGCCCTCGGTGATGGCGCGGCGGATGCGGCCGGCGATGTCCTCGAGGGCCTCCTCCCACGAGACGCGCTCCCACTTCCCGCCGCCACGCTCGCCCGTCCGCCGGAGCGGGTGGAGGATGCGCTCGGGGTCGTCGAGCTGGTTGACGGTAGCGGGACCCTTGGCGCAGTTGCGACCCCTCGAGCCGGGATGGGCCGGGTTGCCCTCGAGCTTGCGGATCGACAGGTCGGACTTGTCGACGTAGGCGAGCAGTCCGCAGCCCGACTCGCAGTTGAAGCACGTGGTGGGCACCAGCATGTACTCGTGCGGCACCTTGCGCGGGTGGGCCCGGGCGTCGTGCTCGACGTGGTGGTCCCAGTCCTCGACCGGCGGGAAGTTGGCGAGGTGCTCGTGGTTGCGGGCACCGGGGAGGGACACCCCCGACAGCCCTGCTCCATGCTCCTCGCTCTCGGGCTCGGGCTCGTTGCGCGGCATCTGTCGCTCCTTCATGAGAGGGGGACGTCCTGTCCCGCCCGTACGAACGCGGACTCGTAGGCGAGCAGGGCCACCTGGCCGAGGAGGCCGCCGAGGGCCGCACTGCGCAACATGCGGCCCCTCGTCGCCGGCACCGCCAGCGCTGCCGCGGCGGCGCCGAGGCCGACTGCACCTCCCCAAAAGAGCCTGCGGTAGCGGCCCTTGGTGATCATCCTGGCTCCCGTCTCGGCCTGCCTGGTCGAGTGCGGCCGGCCGTAGTCCGCCGCCAGCGTGGCGAGGTTGGCGGCCGACGAGGCGACGAAGGTCGTAGCGAGGGCCCGGGTGACCCGGGACGGCCCGCCGGTGAGGGCCGAGAGGGCGAGCAGGGCGCCGGAGCCGCCCTGCACGGCCTGGACGAGAAGGTGCGGGAGCAACAGCCGCGACTGCCACAGGTCCCGGCCCTCCGCCTGGCCGAAGAGGAAGGCCGTGTAGCCGGCGGCGGCGGCGGCCGTCGGGAGCGCCGCCACCCGCAGGGCGCGAAGAGCGACCGAGAAGGTCGCCGGGTCGAGGAGTCCGACCGACTCGGCGACGGCGGCGGCCAGCCAGCCGCCGGCGACGGCCGAGTAGCCCGCCAGGCAGACCGAGCCGAGGAAGAGCCAGGAGGTCGGGTTGGTCTTGGCGAAGATGTACCAGAAGCGCTCCGGGCGCTTCAGGTCCCAGACCAGCAGCACGCCGGTGACCGCCGTGAAGCCCACGCCGACCGCCGGGGCGGCGAGCTTCAGCACCCCCTCTGCCGGAAGGCCGACGCCGAGCGCACCGGCCGTCACGAGGAGAGCCCCGGCGCCGACGCCCTTGGTCCACAGGTAGGTCGTGACCCGCCAGCCCCAGGGCCGCGGGTGGGCGGTGTTGAGGGTCGTGCGGGCTCCGGTCTCCGGGTCCACCACCAGGTCCTGGGCCACGTCCAGGCGGTGGGCGTCAGGCTCGGCGAACAGGTAGGAGGCGCCGACCGGCGCGAGGAGCGGGTCGAGCACGGCCTGGTCGGCACCGACGTAGAAGACGTTCGGGCGCGTTCGCTGCTCGGGGGCCCGCACGACAGCCGGCTGGGTCGCCACCAGCTGGGCGATGCCGCTCTTCGGGTCGTCGAGGTCACCCGCCCAGATGGAGTGCGTCGGGCAGACGACGACGCAGGCGGGCTCGAGCCCGTCGTCGACCCGGTGGGCGCAGTAGTTGCACTTGGCGGCGGTGTGGGTGTCCTCGTCGATGTAGATGGCGTCGTACGGGCAGCCCTGCATGCAGCTCTTACAGCCGATGCAGCGGTCCCGGTCGAAGTCGACGATGCCGTCGTCCCGCTTGAACAGCGCCTTGGTAGGGCAGATCTTCACGCAGGGGGCGTCAGTGCAGTGGTTGCAGCGCAGCACCCCGAAGGACCGGGTCGAGGAGGGCCATGCACCCTTGTCGATGTACTTCACCCACGTGCGGAACTGGCCGACAGGCACCTGGTGCTCGGTCTTGCACGCGACCGTGCAGGCGTGGCAGCCGATGCAGGTCCGCTGGTCGATGGCGAAGCCGTAGCGCAAGGTTCCTCCTAGTCGGGACTCCGGCGATGTCGGTCGGGGAAGGGCCCTCAGCGCCCCTGCTGGATGGCAAGGCCGAGCTCTCCGGCTCTGGTCCAGTCGTCGTCGACGAGCACGACTCCCCGCCCGAAACGCGCGAGGAGTGAGGCCGCGATGGACGCCCGGAGGCCCGACGCGCAGTGCACCCAGAGCTCACCGTCGGGAAGCTCCCCGACGCGCTCCGCCAGCTCGAAGAACGGGACGTGCACCGCCCCGTCCAGGTGGCCGTCCGCCCATTCGGCGGCCCCCCGTACGTCGAGCACGATCTTGCCGCTGTCCGGCAAGCACGAGGCGAGGTCCTCGAAGGTGGCGACGGCATAGGAGCTGCCGCTCCCTTGCGTGAGCGCCTCCGGTGCGCCGACGGCGGCACCTGCGAGTTCGTCCACCCCGATCCGGGAGAGCTGGCGTCTCGCCTCGGCCACCTGCTCGGCCGTGTCGCCGACGAGCGTGACGGGGGCACCCCAGGGAAGCACCCAGCCGAAGTAGGTGGCGAAGGGATCGCCGAGCTCGATGGAGACGGCCCCCCGGAGATGGTGCCGGGCGAAGGCGCGGCGCTGGCGGAGGTCGACCACCCACTCGCCCGCCTCGATGCGGCGGCGGAGCACGCGGCCGTCGACCTGAGCGGGCGCCGAGAGGTCCGCGGCGGCAGGGCCGCCCGCGTTCAGGGGGGCCATGTGCACGTAGTAGCGCGGGTAGTCGCCGAGTCCCTCGGTCAGCCTCGCCACGAAGGCGTCCTCGTCCTCGGTGACGAGGGCCACGTTGCGGGAGCGTTCGTCGGCGATCGTCGAGGACTCCCCCGAGGTCTCCGTCGCCGCACAGAAGCTCCCGAAGCCATGAGTGGGATGGACGCTCACATGCCCGGGCAGCTCCTCGGCGAGGCGGCGCACCGAGCGGTACTGGGCGCGAGTCAGCTCCTCGGTCCGCTCAGGGGCGATCAGGTCGGTGCGGCCGACGGCCCCGAAGAGCATCGACCCTCCGGTGAACACGGCCACGGGGTCGCCGGCGGCGTGGACGACGTAGGAGAGGTGGTTCGGTGTGTGGCCCGGAGTGTGGCGGGCGACGACCGTGAACCCGCCCGCCGAGATGGTCTCGCCGTCGGCGATCGGCCGACGGGCGAAGCGGACCTCGTCGGCGCCGGGCACGCCGTACTCGGCCCCGGTCTCCTGCGCCAGGGCGAGGCCGCCCGTCACGTAGTCGTTGTGGAGGTGCGTCTCGAGCACGTGGGTCACCCGCAGGCTGCGGGAGCCGACCTCCTCGAGCAGCCGGTCGATGTCACGCTGCGGGTCGACGACGACGGCGGTGGACCCATCGTGCACGACGTAGCTCCGGTCACCGAGCCCGGGCGTGTCGATGGTGACGACGTCGATGCCTGCTGTGGTGGACGGTTCCATCACCTGATGCCTACCCCATGTACGAATGTACGTACCAGTCCGAGCGTGCTCACGGCGGCGGGATGCTCCTCAGAGGGGTGTCTGGCGGGTTCAGGCGCGGGTCACCTTACCCCGGCAGGTATGGCGGGTACATGCCGCCCCCCGGGGCGAGCTCGCGCCCCGGGGGCCGAGCGGAGGGTCGCCGCCCGAGCCGGCCGGCCGTCAGCGGCCGGGAACGGGCTCGGGCCGCCCGCCCGGGCGGCTGCTCGCCGAAGCGGGCGCCGCCGCACCCCCGGCCGGTGCCGGAGCCTCGAAGGAAGCGTCGAGGCGCCCCCTGCTCCAGCGGGAGACGAACTGGAAGCGGTCGGCCCGTACCACGCCGTGCCGCCACTCGACCGGGCTGGACCCCTCGCACGCCAACCGCTCGATGGCGAAGACGGCGGTGCGCGAGCGCAGCCCGAGTAGCTCGCCCTGCTCGGGCGTGGGAAGGACGGGCGTCACTCGCTCCCACCCCGAGTCCGGCCGGACGCCGCAGCGCGTCTCCAGCTCCCGGTAGAGGGCCGTCCGGTGGAAATCGACGTCGAGCAGCCCCCGGGCGACTCGGGACGGCAGCCACGAGCAGTCAAGCACCGCCGGGTTGCCATCGAGCAGGCGGAGACGCTCGAGGTAGACGAGCGGCTCGTGCGTCGCACAGCCGAGCATGGCGGATGCCGAGGGATCCTTGCGCTCCTCGAGGAACCGGACGATGCTCTCTTGGACGAAGCCCTGCTCCTCAGCGGAGCGGTAGAGGCTGTAGAGCGCGCCCATCGACTGCTCGATGGGCCGCTCGAGCACGGAGGTCTCAAGGCCGCGGGTGCGCTCGACGAGGCCCTCCTGTTGAAGGTGACGGACCGCCTCGCGGACCGTCTGGCGGCTCACCTCGTACTGGCGGACGAGCTCCCGGTCGCTCGGGAACCGTGCGGCGAACTCTCCTGTCGAGAGGCGAGAGCGCAAGTCCCCCAGGATCTGTGCCCAGAGCGGCACGGGGCTGCGTCGGTCGACTCTCACCCCACCAGTATGCGTGGCGGGCGGCACCCGACCGGGTGCTCGCCCCGCCCCGCTTCGATCAGCGCCGCGAGAAGCGGTCGAAGAACGACCGGCGTCCCTCCGACTTCGCGTGTCCCTGGCAACGCTCCGACTTCGGAACGCCCCGCAGGACCTGCTCCACGTGCTGGCCGCAACCAGCCCACGTCGCCTTCCCACATGTCCTGCATCTCACCGCTCGGCACATACCGCGACGACCTCCTTCGGTTTCGGGTTTCGGAGAGTATACCCATACGGGTATGTAGCGAGACATCGGTCCGAGGCAGAATTCGCCCGCCGCGACGGGGAGAAGCGGCCGACGCGCGGAGAGTGGGCCGCTCCCGGTCGGCTGCTGACGGTCAGCCCGACGTGCTCAACGCGGCGCACGACGGCCGGCGTAGACGACCTGGCGCAGCTCTCTCCAGTAGACGTCGACCGCATCGAAGCCCGCCTCCCGGAGCATGCGGAGCTGCGGTTCGAGGGGGAGAAGGTGCCGGACGTGGGTCTCCCA
This sequence comes from Actinomycetes bacterium, assembly GCA_021797795.1. Classification (GTDB taxonomy): domain Bacteria; phylum Actinomycetota; class Acidimicrobiia; order Acidimicrobiales; family Bog-793; genus JAKACF01. Next base: position 18,098 of record JAJZZB010000063.1, read on the forward strand.
GCGCGCCTGCTCCTCAGGGCTCTTGTGGCGACGACGGTCGGCTGCGGCCGGGTCGCGGGCCGTCTCGAGGCGCTGCCAGGCATCCTCCACCGCCGGGCTGTCCGCGCTC
>JAJZZB010000064.1 GCA_021797795.1 Actinomycetes bacterium
AATCGCAGCTCTGTGCCGTCCCGGCGCTGCGCCAACTCGCCGGACCACACTTCGCCCATCTTCTCGAGCACCAGGTCGGTATAGGCACGGCGGTCCTCGAATTGGCAGCCGAAGAGCTCGAGCTCCTCTTTGAGCCAGCCGTCGCCCACTCCGAGGACGAGCCGGTGACCCGCGAGCTGGTCGATGCAGGCTAGCTGCTTGGCGAGGTTGACCGGCTCGCGAAGGCCGACCACGAGCACCGCGGTGCCGAGGGCGACCCTTCGTGTCACCGCTGCCAGGGCGGCGAGCACGATGACCGGCTCGAGCCATGGCTCCGCGAGCTCCCAGGTGACCTTTCCCCCGCGGGCGTAGGGATATGCGGCACGGGTGGAGCGCGGCATGACGATGTGATCGCTCAGCCATACCGAGTCGAAGCCCGCGGCCTCGGCTCGTTGAGCCTCCTCGAGAACGCGGCGAACACTCGCGCCGGCGCCGTAGTTGCGGAGCTTCGCGCCGACCTTCATGGCACCGCCCTTCTCGATGTAGTCACCGGCCGGAGGTGCGGTGCTCGAACAGCTCCAGGGTCACGCCGTCGGGGTCGTCGAAGTAGACGAAGCTGTACCCTGCGAGCGGGCCCTCTTCGATGTCGAGCGGGTCGGAGTAGAAGGTGATCCCGTCCTCGGACAGCGCCGCCATCGCCTCCCGGAGATCTCGCACCTCGAAGCAGACGTGGGCTGCACCGACGTCGCAGTTCGAGAGGTCGTATCTCTGCTTGCCGCCGTTGTCGTACTCGAGCATCTCGAGATGGACCGACCCAAGCGTGATGAAGCCGAACCTCAGCTTGGCATCGGCGACTCCGACGGCCCTGCTCAGTTCCGGGCCCTCGCTCTCGGTGCTGAAGTCGCGCAACCGCCCGAGCAGGCGCTCGTAGAACTCGAAGGACCGCTCCAGGTCGGACACCGTGATCCCGACGTGGTGGACGCCTTTGAACATCTCTGCTCTCGATCCGCTCATGCGGGCTCCCTTCGGGCGCGAGGTTGATCGGCGACAGTGGTGACGGCGTCGAGGAGACGGGCCACGTCGTCCTCTGTCGTGTACCCGGCGACACCCGCTCGGACCCAGCCCCCGGACACGTCCACGCCAAGTCGCGCAGCGAGCGCCGAGGCGTAGAAGTCGCCGCTCGTGACGAACACGCCGCGACTACGCAGCGCCTGGCTGATCTCCGAAGGTGTCCTGCCTGCGACGTTGAAGGCCACGGTGGCGACGTACTGCTGCCCCCCGTCATGGCCCACCACCTCGACCCCTGGGATCGCGCGTAGCCCTTTCACAAGACTGGTTCCGAGCTCACCTTCTTGCCGTCCGAGAGCGCGTAGGGCCGCTCGTGCACCCGTACCGTTGGGGCTCTCGACCAGACGGCCGAGTCCTGCGACGGTTCCCCCGAGCGAGGCGATCCCCTCGTGGTTCTGTGAACCCGTCTCGAACTGCTCCGGACCACCGCTGGGGGCGGGAGTGACCTTGTAGGCCGGCAGCTCCGCGGCAAGGCTCTCGCGTACCAGCGCGACCCCGACGTGCGGGCCGTAGAACTTGTAGCCCGAGCATATGAAAACGTCAGCACCGAGCTCTGCGACGTCCGGCGGACCGTGCGGCACGACATGCACGCCATCGACGACGAAGGCCGCCCCGCTACGCCGGGCGAGCTCCCGGAGCGGTGCGATCTCGGGCATGACGCCCACCGCGTTGGCGGCTGCCGTGACGGCGACGACCGAAATATCCGCGTCCTGTGCCGCCTCGATGTCCTCAGAGCGAACAGCGAGCGACTCCCTGTCGACCCGAAGCCACCTGGTAGTCGCTCCCTTCTCGGCGAAGGGCTGCACCCAGGGATCAACGTTTGCGGCATGCTCGAGCTCAGTGACGACGACGGAGGTGCCCTCCCGTGCCCGCTGCCTCGCCAGTGCATGGCCGAGCGAGAAGGCGAGACTCGTCATGTTCTGGCCGAACACGACGCGGTACCCCTCGGCGAGGAACAACGCAGCGACCTCCGAGCGGGCGAAGGCGATGAGCGCTTCGGTCTCGTCGCCGGCGGGCGAGTAGCCGCGGCGGTTCGAGAGCCCTTGGCGAGCATGCGTTGCGAGCGCATCGATGCCTGCGCCGATCATCTGGGTCCCCGACGGCCCGTCGAAGTACGACCACCCGCGTGTCTCCGCGTGGAGCACTGCAGGCGTCTGCGCGCGCAACCTGCGGCTGACCTCCTCCGGTGTCCTGCTAGCCGTGTCCTCGCCCACCGTCTTGCTCCTCCATTCGTCGTCCGGCCGAACACGACCTCTTCGGGGCTCCACCTACTTCATCAGCATGGGATTGACCGGTGAGCCGGAGCCACCGACCAGCTTGAGCGGGGCCGCGAGGTACAGGCCCATGTAGCGACCGTCGCGTGCGCAGTCCTCCGCCACCTCTTGCATCCAGAGCGCCTCGTGGAACTGGAGCCCCCGGTCTCTCAGGAGGTAGCGATGGAGCGGGTATTCCTCGCCGGTCGAGGGGCAGCGAGGAAGCTCGTTCGCGAGCGTGTCGCTCCCGATACCGAGCAGGCCCGTCTCGTCAATCCAGGAGAGCAGGCCTTCCTCGTGGGTCAGCCCCGGCTCGCAGAAGTCCGTGAAGTATCGTTGCGCTCCCTCGCGGTGGTACCGGGCGAGACTTCCTGTGTGGAGGAGCAACATGTCACCGGGCATCACCGCCACCCGCTGGTCTTCGAGGCACGAGCAGAGCTCCTCCAGGGTGATCTCGTGATCCCGAGGGAGGGGCAACCCGCCACGCGTCCGACACAGATCCGCGACGACGCCACGGCAGACGATCCCGAGGCGCGCAATGGCCGCGACGTCCGCATACCCGAGGCCCCCGACTGTCGAGGCCGCCGGATGGCCGCCCGCGATGGTGCCCTCGCAGATGATGTGTCCAAGAGCGTCGAGGTGCGTGCCCCCGTGGCAGTTGAGGAGGACGCCGTCGTCGACGGATGCCACTCCGCCGGGCAGCGGCGAGACGTCACCGTTCTCGTAGTGCGACCAGTCGCGGTACATGACGTGGAGTTCGGTAGGACGGTCGGGGTAGGCAGGCGCTCGGGGGTCGGCGAAGACGTCCATCCCGAGGGTGAACAGCCTGCCCTCCTCGACACATGACAGCGCGCGGAGCCGCTCGGCAGGGCCGAGGCAGGCGAGCCGGCCGGCCGGGTCGGGAGCCAGCATCAATTCGCGACCTTGGTCGTGGCCCCGGCGTCGACGGGAAGCGCCACGCCGGTCACGAAGCGTGCTTCGGCCGAGGCCAGCCACGTCACCGCGGAAGTCACGTCCTCGGGTTCGATCCATGGAGTCGGTAGTAGGTGCATCGCCGTCGCCGGCTCGATGATGTCGCCAGCAGACGGGACCGGCAGGTCGGGACGGAATGTCGCGTAATTGGCGTCGTTATGGATCATCGGGGTGTTCACGTTGGTCGGGCAAACGGCGTTGACGCGGATACCGTAAGGCGCAAGCTCGTTGGCTAGCGCCTCCATGAGCCCGAGGACGGCGTGTTTGCTCGCCACGTAGTGAGCGCAGTGCAGCAGTCCCCGCAAGCCTCCGATGGAACTCGTCATCACGATGCTTCCGCCCCGACCGCCTGCGATCATCGCAGGCAGGCAGGCCTGCACCGTGTTCCACACGCCCGTGAGGTTCACCGCGATGACGTCGGACCAGGTCGCCTCGGGCATGCTCGGCGCCTCCGCGACGCTGAAAATACCGGCGTTCGCCACGACGATGTCGATCCGTCCGAGCTCGTCGTGCGCGCGCTTTGCTGCCGCGAAGAGCCGACCGCGGTCTGTCACATCGCACACCTCGATGGCTGTGCGGCGTCCGAGTTGACGGACGAACTCGGCCGTCTCCTCGAGATCGCGTCGACTCGCGAGGCGGTACGGGACGCTGGCGAGGTCGTCACAGGCGTCCACTCCGGCGATGTCGGCACCGAGCCGGGCGAAGCCGAGGGCATGGCTCCTACCTTGCCCCCGTGCGAGCCCCGTCACGAAGACGACGGACCCCTCGAACCCACCGGAGCATCCGGTCGCGTCCAGCAGTCCGGTTGCTTCGAGGAGTTGCTCGGCACCAGGCTCGTCACCGGCTGGCGGTCGGGCGACGCCTCGGCCAGTAGGTCCCCGAAGTCGAGGTCGGGCCGCGCCCTCAGGCGGGCTCCGACGATCAAGAGGATCACCGTGACGCCAAGGACGAGGTAGGGCGCGAGGTTATAGGGGAAGGCCGGAACCGGGATGACCGAGGCGTAAAATGCGTAGGCGAGCAGACCGAACGCGACGACGGGGATCACGAACGCATGCCAGCGCCCGCGCCCCCGGCCGCGGACGCCGAAGACAGCGAAGGCCCCTGCGGCGATCACGGCATAGACGGCGATGAGGACCAGTGTGTTGAAGGCTGAGGTGAAACCGATGAGGGTGTTCGATCCCTGGGACAGTCCGAGAGCACTGCCGAGGATGGCGGCGACCACGCAGACGAGCACGACTCCGTAGGAGGGGGTGCGGAACCGCCGGTGCTCCCGGCTGAGCGCCCGTGGCATGAGGCCGCGCAACGACATGCCGTGGAGCACTCTTGTGGAGAGGGTGACCAGGCCGAGACCGGCGGAGAAGCCGCTCAGCGCCACCATCGCTTCCACGGCGCTCGCCCAGTTGGGACCCATGAGCCTCGTCAGTATGACTGCCAGTGGAGCGGCTGCGCCTGCCCAGCTCGCGCCGCCCTTGGCGCCATATGCGATCGCCAGGGCATACGTGACGAACAGGTAGAACACCGCGGCGCCGACGAGCGACCAGAGGATTGCCCGAGGAATGCCGCGCCGTGGGTCCCGCGTCTCGAACCCGAGAGCAGCCGCCCCCTCGAAGCCGGCGAAGCCCGAGAAGCCGTAGATCATCCCGAACCCGATGCCGCCCCAACCCTTCGTCGCTCCTGCGGGGTTGAAGGGATGCAACGACAGCCCAGGGCTGCGAGAACTCGCCAGAGCTGCCGCGAAGATCGCCGTCACAGCGAGCATCGACCCGACTTCGGCAATGACCTGGAGGCGTACCGAGGGCTTGACGCCGACATAGTTCAACCCGAAGGCGATCACCATCTCGGCGAGGAAGATGGGGAACCAGCTGACGTTGCCGTGGTACTCCGCCACGATGGAACTGATGGCGACCGCGCTGATCGCGAGCGTTACGGCAATCCCGAACAGCCAGGAGAGCGAGTAGATGGCTCCTGCGGTAAAGCCCGGAGTCTTGCCGAAGGCGTTGTCGACGTAGGTGAACGCAAGGCCGCTGCCAGGGCGCAACCGAGCGAAACGGACGATCACGTAGGCAAGAGCAAGGGAGCCGACGGCCGCCAACAGGTAGCAGAGCGGGACCGCGTCGCCCGCCTCCGAGGCGGCGAAGGAGGTGCCGAGGGCCATAGCCATCGTCGGCGCCAGGCCGGCGACGCTGACGCCTGACGCCTCGAACGCCGTCAGGCGTCCGCCGCCGAGTGGCGTCGCTCCCTCGCTGGCGAGATCTCTCGCCTCGGCAGCAGATGTCGAACCTAGAGCCATGACTCCCCCCCTCTTTGCCTGTCAGTCGTCAGCTGACTTCCGGTTGTGGTGGTGGTGGTGCGTCCCCTCTTGCCTGCGATCCGTCGTGCTCAATCGCTCCCGGTTGGGTCCTCCGGCGTGTGATCGGCGTGCCGCGCTGCCAGCTCGTAACCGGCCGACTCGCGGCTTGCGGCACCACCCCAGACCCAGAGCATCTCGACCTCTTCAGACTCCGAGGAGTTGCGGAACCCGTGCCACGCGTTACGGGGATGCAGGACGAGGTCGCCAGGGGCCACCTCGATCTCCTGCTCGCCGTCGATCGCGATCCCGTGGCCACGCACGATCAGCACCACCTCCTCGGCGTGCTGATGCCGGTGCACCGCGTGCGTCCCGCTCCCCGGCTTGAAGACAGTCCGGCCGAAGACCATCGACTCTGCACCGCTGGCGTGGTCAACGAGGAATTGGACGTCCATGTCCACCCATCCCCCCGTCTCGTCCAAGCCGTCAGCGGCGGGCGTGCTGCCGATCGACGCAAGTCGGATCGTCATCGCTCACCACCTTCCTGGTGCTGGACCCGAGACCGCGCTCGTCGTGTCGAAAGCTCGGCCTGTTGTATGAGCCGAAGTGTAGCATGACAACACACAACAGCGTCAAGTGTTACGACACAGATGTACAATGATTAGCATCCCACTCGTTGGGCGCCCTGCTGCATGCTAAGTTGGTAGATATGTCAGCTGTGCAGTCAAGGCGCACACCCGAGGAGAGTACCGAGCCCATTCCGCCGAGCGCGATGCCGAGATCGATCGGCGCCCGCATCCGAGCGGCACGTGCCGAACGGGGTCTCGGGGTCCGGGAGCTCGCCCGCCTGGCAGATTGCTCTGCGAGCCTGGTGTCGCAAGTGGAGCGCGGGCGGGCGAACCCTTCGGTGAGCACGTTGTACGCCCTGAGTGACGCCCTCAACATCTCGGTCGCGAGCCTGTTCGAGCAGCCGCGGCCGGCCGAGCCCTGTGGGGGTCCGCCGCACCCGCCTGCTGCCGACGCGCTCGCCTTCGCTGCGAATGCTCCGGCGCAGCCCGACTGGGGCTGGGCGCGCGGGGACGGCGAGGAGGCGCCGGCGAGGCAAGGCATGACCGAGCTCGAACGATCCACCGTCCTGCGGCGGTCCGACCGCCGGCTCATCAACCTCGAACGGGGCGTCCGCTGGGAGCTACTCATCCCGCAGCCGGAGAGGGACCTCGACTTCATGGAGGTCTGCTATGCGCCTGCGGGCGGCTCCTCGGCGGACGAGCACGCAATCCGGCACCATGGCCGCGAGCTCGGGGTCGTTCTGGAAGGCATGCTGTCGGCGCAGGTGGGCTTCCAGCAGTACGACCTCGAGCCCGGCGACTCGCTCGCATTCGAGTCGACGACACCACACCGGTATTGGAACGGCGGTCTCGTTCCGGTGCGCGGCATCTTCGTCGTGCTCGGCGCCCGGCCGCACCGCTGACGCGCTGCTTGGCCAAGGCCGGGCAGCGCCGGAGCGGGCGGCCGCCCTGCTGGCTCCTAGTGTAGTGTCCGCGTTTTGAGCGCGCGCTTATGCTACCGTAGGACATGGCACATCCCCCCGCAGAGCCGTTGGTGCTGTTGGCAGAGGAGCGACGCGCTCTCGAAGGGATCGCAACCAGTCCGTCGCTCCCGTATCGGGCCGTCCGGGAGGCGAAGGGCCTCCTCATGGCCGCCGACGGCGTCGCCAACACCGAGATCGCCGAGTGCCTCGAGGTGTCGCGTTCGACGGTCCTCGGCTGGCGCAAGGGCTTCGCCGAGCACGGCATCGACTGGGTGGGCAAGGTTCGCCCCGGTCGTGGTCCGAAGCCGACGATCAGCCAGGACCGCATCGAAAAGCTGGTGCACGACACCTTGCACACGAGCCCGACCGACGGATCGGCGCACTGGTCGGTGCGCTCGATGGCCAAGCACTCGGGCATCGGAAAGTCGCTGGTGCAGAAGATTTGGAAGGCGCGGGGGATCAAGGCGCACCTGTTCGAGACCTTCAAGCTCTCCAACGACAAGCGCTTCGAGGAGAAGCTGCGTGACGTGGTCGATCTCTGCCTGAACCCGCCCGAGGGCTCGGTGGTGCTGTGCGTCGACGAGAAGGGCCAGAGCCAGGCGCTCAACCGCACCCAGCCGAGCTTGCCCATGAAGCCGGGACGGGCCGGCACGATGACCCACGACTACAAGCGCAACGGCACCACGACGCTGTTCGCCGCCTTCAAGATCTTGACCGGGATGCTCTTGTTCGGCTGCATGCCCCGCCACCGAAACGACGAGTTCCTCAAGTTCCTGCGGTTGATCGACCGCAGCATCGAAAAGGGGAAGCAGATCCACGTGATCTGCGACAACTACGGCACCCACAACCACCCGAACGTCCGGGCCTGGCTGGCCAAGCACCCCAGCGTCAGCCTGCAGTTCATCCCGACGAGCTCGTCGTGGCTCAATCTCGTCGAGCGGTGGTTCCGGGAGCTCGCCGACAAGAGGATTCGCCGAGGCAGCTTCACGAGCGTGACCGAACTGATCGCCGGCATCGAGGACTACGTCGCCCATCACAACGCCGATCCCAAGGCCTACAAGTGGACCAAGACCGCCGAGGAGATCATCGAGAAGGTACGCCGGGGGCGCGTTGTCCTCCAGGCGGTGGCCGCGTGAAGCGCGCGTCATTCGGTGGACACACCTTTAGCGGGAGGGGGCGGGCCCCTCCCGGCCTCCTCCTGGCGCGACCCGGTTGATGGTTGAGCTTGTCGGGCCGGCAGAGCCGGCCCTCGTGCGCGCATGCTGTCCTCGTGGCCAGCGTGGTGAACATCAACGACGTGCTCGACGGTCATGTCAGCTTGGAGATTGACTGCGTTGACCGGCTGTACCTCAAGGCCTATGTCCCCAGGCTTCAAGTGGCCGGCCAGGTGGTGACGTTTCTCAGTGACCATCTGGGGTTCCCGGTTCCGTCACCGTCGCTGATGGAGAAGATCGGCAACCGGTTCCGCCGCGACGTGAAGGCCTTCGCTGCTCGGCGGCACATCCCGGTTCTGGCGTTGAAGAAACCGGACCACACTCGCTGGGATGACCGCAAGCTTGATCATGTCCGTTTCTTTCTGGAAGCGGCCGAAGCGAAGAGACGTCCCGAGGTTGGTGGCCATTGTGGCTGCTCAAGAGGTCCAGTGGGTCTTCACGGCCAAGAACCGCTCGACCAAGCCGGGGATGGTCAGCTTCGATTTCGTCAAGTCACGGCCGCGCCGGCGACGAGGTCGCCAACCTGCTCGCCGGCCTCGACGGCCGGTACGTGCCGGCCCGAGCGGCGCCCTCACCCGAGGCTGGGCTTATGTCTTGCCCACCGGCCAGAGCGTCTCCTCCGTCGACCGAAGGTGCTGCCGACGGCGCTCGCCCTCGAGGTCGGAACAAGGCTGGCCGACGCTGTCCCCGTCCGCCACCTCGAGGGTTCAAGGTGACCCACCACCGTCGAGCGGCTCCTCGAGGCCGAGGGGCGGGCCGCTGGAAGCCCGACGACGAGACCGCCGACGTGCCGCGGCGTGCGCTCCTCAACGGTTGACGGGTGGAAGGAGTCCCAACGAGCGCGCACCTCCCGGTCCCGGCCGCTGTCGGCCAGACGGCCGGGGATGCCCGCTCGCTCCCCCTCAGCGACCGGGGGTCGGCTGGAGGGGCCGCTCCGCTCCAACCTCGTCCCTTATGAGGTGGACCACGCGGGCGCCTTCGCGTGGGCTACTGGGCTCAGACCTGCCCGGGTCTTGCTCGAGGGGCGCGAAGTCGCCTGATGCGAAACACAGCCGTGAGCCGACAGATCCACTGAGCGTTGGCGATGTCGGTCTTTCTACCAGGGACGTTGTGCCTGTGCCGGGTTTGAGCAGCCAGGTCTCCATCGCGTCCTCGACCACGTAGAACACCGTCTTCCAAGCTGACCACCTCTCCAACTGCTGGGGACGCGGCCTGCCCGGGGGCACCGCGTCAAGAACGTTCGCACTCGAAACAGCAATCACCGGTGCCCGGGTCCCCACGTCACGCTGAGCCACGGGCTTGTCCGCACCAAGAACCGACGTCGGGACGGGCCACCCCACAACGTTTTCCCTAATCATCGGGTGGGCGGCAACGCCCCGGCGCCAGCCGCTCCCTCCCGCCCGGCTCCAGGACAGGCGCCGGTGGTGGGCGCCTCAGACGTGCAGGCCGCACTCCGTCTTATCCTGGCCGGGCCAGCGCCCCTCTCGGGGGTGGTGGCCGGCGGGGACGGGCTTGGTCGTCGGGGCGCAGCCGATCGAGACGTAGCCGACGTAGGTGAGCGGGTGCAGCGGGAGCCCCTCCTCGGCGAGGTACCCGTCGACGTCGTCGTCGGTCCAGGTGGCGAGCGGGTTCACCTTCACCATCTCCCGGCCGGCGTCCCAGCCGACGATCGGGGCGTCCGCCCGCTCGGGCGTGTCGACCCGCTTCAACCCGGTGATCCACCCGCGGCGCCCGGCGATCGCCTTTCGGAGCGGCTCCACCTTGCGGGCGTCGCAGCAGCCGGCGGTCCCGCAGACGAGCTCGTCCGGGCCGATCTCGGGATGGGTGACCGTGAGGTTCAGGTCCCAGATCTTGCGCAGCCGCTCGACGAAGGCGAGCGTCTCGGCGAAGTGGTACCCGGTGTCGAGGAAGACGATCTCGATCCCCGGCCTCGCCGTCCGGACGAGGTCGACGAGGACGGCGTCCTGGAACGAGCTCGCCACCACGACCTCGTCGCCGAAGGTCTCGAGCGCCCAGGTGACCGCCTGGCGGGCCGCCTCCCTGACAGGAAGGGCCTCGAGCCGCGTCGAGACTGCCTCCAGGACAGACGGATCGGGCAGTTCTACGTCGGTCACACGAGCCTCGCTTGGTCGTTGCGCCCGCCTCGGGCCACGAAGGAGCGTACCCTACCTGACCAAATCCATCGGGTTTCGCCGGCGGCGAGCCCCCCGGGTCCCCGAGCGCATGCCCCGTCGGCGAGGCGACGGGCTATGTTCGGCCGACGTGAGCGCCGACGGCATCGACCTGGGCCACGTCCCGCGGCACATCGCCTGCGTGATGGACGGCAACGGCCGCTGGGCGCGGGCGCGCGGGCTGCCCCGCACCGAGGGGCACTCCGCCGGCGAGGAGGCGATGTTCGACACCGTCGAGGGGGCCCTCGAGGTCGGCGTCAGGTACCTGACCATGTTCGCCTTCTCGACCGAGAACTGGCGGCGGCCGCCCGACGAGGTCCGCTACCTCATGAACTTCAACGAGCGGATCCTCTCCAACCACCGCGACGAGCTGCACGGAAAGGGGGTGCGGATCCAGTTCGCCGGCCGGCGCGACTGGCGGGTGCCCCGCCGGATCCTGCGCCGCATGGACGAGGCGGCCGAGCTGACGGCCCGCAACGAGGCGATGACCCTCAGCATCTGCTTCAACTACGGAGGCAGGGCCGAGATCGTCGACGCCGTCCGGTCGCTCGTGGCCGACGGCGTCGAGGCGCGCAGGATCGACGAGCGGGCCATCCGCTCCCGCCTCTACTGGCCAGAGGTGCCCGACCCCGACCTCGTCGTCCGCACCTCCGGCGAGTTCCGGATCTCCAACTTCCTGCTCTGGCAGCTCGCCTACTCCGAGCTGCTCTTCACCGACGTCCTCTGGCCCGACTTCCGGCGGGAGAACCTCTTCGAGGCGATCCGGGAGTTCCAGCGGCGCGAGCGGCGCTACGGGGGGGTGAGGAAGTGAGCGACCCGGCCAGCCTGCCGCCGGAGGACGACTCCCCGCACGAGCCCGAGCCGTGGCGGGCGCGGGACCACGTCGGGATCATCTCGGGCGTCCTGCTCGGCCTCGTCGCCCTCGGCATCGTGTTGCTGCTGGCCGCCGCCGGCGACCCGGGCGCCTTCGGCATCCTCGTGGTCGCCGTGGTCGGCGTCGCGCTCATCTACTTCGGCGGCCAGCTGCACGGCTCGCGCCGCCGCTGAGCCGGCGCCAGCTCCCGGGCCCGCCCAGCCCGCGCCTATCGTCGTTCCGTGGCGACCTTCCGGGACGAGGGCGTGGTGCTGCGCACCATCAAGCTCGGGGAGGCGGACCGCATCGTCACCTTCCTCACGCCCGAGCACGGCAAGGTGCGGGCGGTCGCCAAGGGCGTGCGCAAGGCGAAGAGCCGCCTGGCGGGCAGGCTCGAGCCGATGACGCACGTCTCGATGATGTGCTGGAAGGGCCGGGAGCTCGACGTCGTCACCCAGGTGGAGGTCGTCGACCACTTCCGCCAGGTCCGCCTCGACCTCGACCGGATGCCGGCCGCCTTCACGATGCTCGAGGCGGTCGACCTGCTCGCCGTCGAGCGCCAGCCGATGCCCGGGCTCTTCCGGGCGCTCACCGGCGGGCTGCGCACCCTGTGCGAGGACCCCTCGCCCGCCCTGCTCGGCGCCTTCCTGTTCCGGGTGCTCGCCATCGAGGGCGTCGGCCCGGTCGTCGACTCGTGCGCCGCCTGCGGCGAGGACGCCGACCTCGTCAGCTTCGACGAGCACGTCGGGGGCTTCTGCTGCCGGTCGTGCCGCAGCGGGACGGCGGTCGCCCCCGAGACCGTCGTGCTCGCCCGGCAGGTGCTCGGCGGCCAGCTGCGCGCCGCGCTGGCGACTCCCTCGAGCCGGGCGACCGCCGAGCTCGAGCGGCTGGCGACCGCCGCGGTCGAGTACCACCTCGACCGCCGGCTCCGCTCGGCCCACCTCGCTCCGGGACCGGGATAGCCCGGGTCCCGCCGGCGGCGGAGCGAACTGGTAAGTTCCTTTCCAATGCCTGCACCGGGCGCGCTCATGTCGGCGGAGATGGCCGAGCAGCCCTCCCGCCTCGCCGAGCTCCTGGCGAGGCGGGAAGAGGTCGCCCAGCTCGCCGGCCCCCTCTTCGCCGGAGGCATCGCCGGGACGGTCGTCGTCGCCCGCGGCTCCTCCGACCACGCCGCCACGACCGGCCGCTACCTGCTCGAGATGGCGACCCGCAGGCCGGTCGCCTCCGCCTCGCCGAGCGTCCACACGCTGTACCGGGCCGAGGTCGACTTCGAGGGCTACGTCGTGGTCGCCGTCAGCCAGTCCGGCCGGACCCCCGAGATCACGAGCGTCCTCCGGGCCGCCGCCCGCCGGGGAGCAAGGACGATCGCCGTCACGAACGACCCGGCGAGCCCGCTGGCGGCGGCCGCCGACGCCGTCGTCGACCTGTGCGCCGGCAAGGAGCGGGCGGTGCCGGCGACCAAGACCGTCACGACCGAGCTCGCCGCCTTCGCCCTGCTCGCCTCGGCCTGCGGCCTCGACCCGGGGGAGGAAGCCTGGTCCGGATTGCCTGCCCAGGTGGAGGCGGTCCTCTCCGACACGGCGCCGATGGAGGAGCTGGCGGCCTGGCTGGTTCGAGCCGGCCGGCTCGCCACGGTCGCCCGCGGCCCGCTGTCGGGGGCGGCGGCCGAGACGGCGCTCAAGCTGCAGGAGACCTCCTCGCTGCTCGCCACGGCCTTCACGGCCGCCGACCTGCGCCACGGTCCGATCGCCCTCGCCTCGAGCGGCATCCGGGTGCTCGCCCTCGCCCACCCGGGACCGGCCGCCCCCGACGTGCTCTCGCTCTCGGCCGAGCTCGCCGAGCGCGGGGCGGACGTGAGGATCGTCGGACCGGTCGACGGGGCGAGCTGCGGGTGGGCCGCCGAGGCGCCCGAGTCGCTCGCCCCGGTGCTGGCGGTCGTCCGCGGCCAGCAGCTCGCCTTCCGCCTGGCGAGGGAGCTCGGCCTCGACCCCGACCACCCGAAGGGCCTCACCAAAGTCACCGAGACGTGAGCGGGCTCGTGCTGCGGGCCGCCCGGGTGCTCACCGGAGGCGGCATCCTCGAGCCGGGAGAGGTCGGGATCGACCTCGAGGCAGGCGTGGTGAGCTCGCTCGGCCCCCCGGGCGGGGACCGGGAGGGGCGCCAGCTCGGCGAGCACCTCGTCGCCCCGGGCTTCGTCGACGTCCACGTCCACGGAGGCGACGGTGCGGACGTCAACGGGGTCGACCCGGCCTCCCTCGCCGAGTCACTCGACCGGCTCTCCCGCTTCCACGCCGCCCACGGGACGACGACCATGCTCGCCACGACCGTCTCGGACACCCCCGAGCGGCTCGCCGCCTCCCTCACCGCCATCGCGGCGGCCGCCCGGCGCCGGCTGCCGGGTGGGCGCATCGCCGGGGCGCATCTCGAGGGACCGTTCCTCGCCCCGTCGCGCCGGGGCGCCCAGGACCCCTCGACCCTCAGGCCACCCGACCCCGGCGAGCTCGACCGCCTCCTCGGGCTCGCCTCCGGCAGCCTGGCGATGGTCACCCTCGCCCCCGAGCTCCCCGGGGCCGGGGAGCTCATCGGCCGCCTCCGCCGGGAAGGGGTGGTCGTCGCCCTCGGCCACAGCGACGCCGACTTCGAGACGGCCGAGGCCGCCTTCGAGGCCGGCGCCAGCCACGTCACCCACCTGTTCAACGCCATGGCGCCGCTGCACCACCGCCGGCCCGGGCTCGTCGGGGCCGCCCTCCGGCGCCGGGACGTCACCCTCGAGCTCGTGGCCGACCTGCACCACGTCCATCCGGCCGTGATGGCCCTCGTGGCCCGGCTCGCCCCCGGCCGGGTCGTGGCCGTCACCGACTGCACCCCGGCGGCAGGGCTCCCGCCCGGCCGGCGCCGCCTCGGCCGCCTCGAGGTCGTGCTCGAAGGGGACCGGGTCGAGCTGGCCGACGAGCCGGGCACGCTGGCGGGGAGCGTGCTCACGATGGACCGGGCGGTGGCGAACCTCGTCTCACAGGCCGGCCTCCCCCTCGAGGAGGCGCTGGCGGCGGCGACGGCCGTCCCCGGCCGCCTGCTCGAGAGAGCCGGCCTACCCGGCGCCGGACAGCTCGTCGTCGGGGGGCCGGCCGACCTCGTCGTGCTCGGCCCGGGCCTCGAGGTGGCGGCGACGATGGTGGCCGGGCGGGCCGTCCACGACCCGGCCGGACTGCTCCGGTGACCGCCGTGCTCGGCCTCGACGTCGGCGGGACGACGACGAGGGCCTGGCTGGCGGTCGGCGGCGAGACCCGCCGGGCGAGCGGCCCGAGCGCCAGCCTGGCGGCGGCCGGCCGGAGCACGGCGGCACGCGTGCTGGCCGACCTGCTCGCCCAGCTCGGCCTCGACGGCAGCCGGCGACTCGACGCCATCTGCGTCGGGACCGCCGGCAGCGGCGCCGGCGACGCCGTCGGCTGGGTCGTCGGGCGCCTCTCCCACCTCGTGGCCCCGCCCGCCGGGGAGCGGGTGAGCGTCGTGAACGACTCCCGCCTCGTGCTCGCCGCCGAGCAGCTCGACAGCGGCATCGCCCTCATCGCCGGGACGGGCTCGACGGCCATCGGCCTCCTCGGCCCGGCCGAGGAGCGGGCCGGCGGCTGGGGCTACCTGCTCGGCGACGACGGCAGCGGCTACTGGGTGACGCGCGAGGCCGTCCGGGAGCTGTGCGCCCGCCACGACGAGCACCGGCCGGCGGGCCGCCTCGGCGAGGTTCTCCTCGGCGCCACCGGGGCGCCCGACGCCCTCGGGCTCATCCAGCTCTTCCACGAGGAGCCCGCTCCGGCCAGGTGGGCAGCCCTCGCTCCGGCCGTTCTCGACTGCGGCGACGAGGCGGCCGGACCGCTCCGGGAGAGGGCCGCGGCAGCCCTCGCCACCCTCGTCGTCGAGGTGGCCGCCCGGCTCGGCCACCCTGACCCCGTGCCGGTCGTGGCCGCCGGGGGCCTGCTCGCCCACCACCGACCGCTGGCCGAGGCCACCCTGTCGGCCATCGCCAGGCGCCTGCCGGGCGCCGGCGGGCGGCTCGCCACCCGCCCGCCGGTCGCCGGGGCGGTCGTGCTCGCGAGCGCCCTCGCCGAGCGCCTCTCCGCCACCGCGTGACACCGGCCCGCCGTCGCGGGACGATGGACCGATGGAGTCACTCTTCGGCCGCTATGAGGCGGCCGCCCTCCTCGCCGTCGAGCGGGCCAACGGCGGCGAGCTCGCCCCCCTCGAGCAGGTCCTCGTCGCCTTCGAGGGCCTCTTCGGGGCAGGCGTGACGGCGGCCACCTTCGCCGAGTCGGTCGCCCTCCTCGTCGACGCCGGCCTCGTCGCCTACACCGATGGCGGCCTCGAGCTCACCGTCGACGGCCGGCGGACGATCCGGCGCTCCGGCGCCCACTTCGAGCCCGACCTCCCCTCCAAGGTGGCCGACCGGCTCGCCCTCATCGGCGAGGACGAGCTCGCCCCCGAGGGCGAGCTGCCCTCGCCGAGCGAGGAGGACGTCCTCGCCGCCCTCGCCTCGCTCGGCAAGGCACGCGTCGAGCACCGTGCCCCCGTCACCGGCGACCTCATCGCCCCGAGCGGGATGGCGGGCCACCACACCCTCGCCTCCCGGATGCTGTCCGGCCTCCCGGGCGGCTTCGGCGTGCGCATCGACATCCCGGGCGTCTCCTCCTCGAGCGGGGGGAGGAGCCCCGTCCCCGGGCCGCCCCCCACGCGGACCGTCCCGCTCGTCTCTCCCACCGAGGAGCCCGAGAGCCCCGAGGACGACTAGGCGCCCGGCGGGGGGAGGTCGAGCCAGCCGGTGCGCATCCGCCACTGGCGTCCTGCGCGGATGTGGGCGACGGCCGCCCGCTCGAGCAGCGAGCGCTGGGGCAGGATCGAGAGGTCGACGTCCGCCGGCGCCCGGAATACGAAGTTGAGCACCTGGTCGTCCCCCTCGTAGAAGCCGGGGACGATCTCGAAGCGGCGCTGGAAGGCCACGATGTTCGACTCCTCGGGCAGGTACTCCGCCAGCTGCTCGTCGAGCAGCCACGACATGCAGGTCGCCACCCGCCGCTGGTCGACCGTGAAGAAGCGGGAGAAGAAGTCGCCCGCCATCTCGAGCGAGGCCTGCACCGTGTCCGGGGTGAGGGGCGAGCCCTCGGGGATGTGGACCCCGAGGCAGGGGTCCCCGGGCCGGAAGCCCGGTCCCCGCTCGCCCGCCTCCTCGTCTCGGTACCACAGCGGGCTCTCGCAGCTCCCGAGCGTGAAGCGGTTGTACTGCAGCCGGCCGAGGTCGACGATCTCGCCCCGCAGGCAGAGCGTCATCCACCAGGCGGCCTCGACGCCGGTCGAGTGGTGGACCCGCCGGTGGATCCCCACGTGCCGGGCCAGGTCCCTCATCGAGGCGAGGGCGATCTCCCCGGGCACGCCGAGGCCGGAGAAGTAGGCGAGCGTCGAGGGCATGACGGCGAGGGCGACGTGGAGGAAGTGGCAGCGATGGGCGGCGTCGTAGCGGTTCCCCTCGAACGACGGCCAGCAGCCCCGGGGGGCGTCCGGCTCGCCGATGTGGCACAGCAGGCGGTGGACGTCGCGTTCGAGGCACCACCACCACACAGGGGCGCGCTCTCTCGACGGCAGGGTGGCGAGCACCTCGGCGGCGTCCTCCTCGGGCACCCCGAGCAGCTCGAGCCGCTCGGCGGCCGTCTCGCGGTCGAGCTCGACCGGGCCGATGGCGTCGGTGTCGATCGCCTCGAGCTCTCTCAGCCAGTACCAGGGCCCCGTGCCCTCGGCCACCTCGAGGGCGGCGGCGACCCGGCCGGCGTCGAGCACGACCTCGGTCACGGCTCGCCGGCAGGTGGCCCCTCCCGGGGAGGGGTCACCTGCTCCATCGGCCTGCCCTTCCAGGTGCGGGCCTGCCCCGGCGTCGGGCCCTCGAGCGGCCGGTAGTTGACCCCGAGGGCGGACAGCCGGGCGAGATGCGCCCTCAGCCGACCCTCGAACTCCGAGAAGCCGGCACCGCTCCGGCGCGACCAGGCCATCTCGGCGAAGGCGGACAGCCTCGGGAAGTACATGTACTCGGCCCGCTCAGGGGTCGGCACGTACTCGGTCCACAGCTGGCACTGGGTCCCGAGCACGTGGTGGCGCTGCCCGGCCGGGATGGCGTCGGGGACGGGCTCGTAGCTCCACACCCGCTCGACGCTCGTCGCCGGGCAGATGGCGACCGGCTCGGCCGGATCGTCGGCGTAGGCCCAGTCGAGATAGAGCCACTGCAGAGGGCACATGACCACATCGTGCCCGGCGGTGGCCGCTTCGATGCCTCCCTGCTCCCCCCTCCACGACATGACGAGGGCGCCAGGCGGCGCACCGCCCTCGAGGATCTCGTCCCAGCCGACGAGCCTCCGCCCGCGGCTCTCGAGGTGCTCGGCCATCCGGGCGGTGAACCAGCCCTGCAGCTGCCTCTCCGAGATGAGCCCGTGCTCGGCCATGAGGGCGGCCGCCCGAGGGCTCGCCTCCCACTCCTTGGTCGGGCACTCGTCCCCGCCGACGTGGAAGTAGCTCCCCGGGAACAACTCGGCCACCTCGTCGATGACGTCGCGGCAGAACTGGATGGTCGACTCCTCGAGGTTCAAGACGTGCTCGGAGATGCCCCACTCGGTGAGCACCTCGACCGGCTCGCCGGTGTTGCCGAGCTCGGGGTAGGCGGCGATCGCCGCCACCATGTGGCCCGGCATGTCGACCTCTGGCAGGACGGTCACGTGGCGCTCGGCGGCGAAGGCGACGATCTCCCCGAGGTCCTCTCTCGAGTAGAAGCCGCCGTGGGGGGTGCCGTCGAAGACGCCGTCGTCGGCGTGGCCGACCGGCGACTCC
>JAJZZB010000065.1 GCA_021797795.1 Actinomycetes bacterium
AGAGGAACTGCTGGACCGTCAGCCACATCTGGGAGAGGTAGCTGAGCGTCGTCTCGCCGCCGTAGTTCTGCCAGTTGGTGTTGGTCATGAAGCTGATCGAGGTGTTCAGGTTCACCCAGAACGGGACCTTCGCCATGTGGGCGGGGTTGAAGACGGTGAGCACCGGCTGGAGGGCGAGGAGGATCATGAGGATGACGAAGCCGACGACGTTCACCGCGAGCAGTGCGAAGACATAACGCGTCCAGCGCATCTCGACTGTGGGGTCGATCCCGCTGATGCGGTAGATGCCGCGCTCCGCGGGCACGAGGACGCGGTCCATGAAGGTCCGGCCGCCCTCGAGGAAGTTGAACATGTAGGTGCCGAGCAGCTTGCCGATGACGGTCACCACGGCCAGGAGGACGAAGATCTGCAGGACGCCTTGCCAGGTCACGGGTCGCTCCTCGGGTTGCGCGCTGATCGGATCGGCTCAGCATCGCTTGGCGGTGCGAGCAGCTCGTAGAGGGGGTTCAGGATCTCCGTGCGCCCCCGGTGAGCTCGTGGCGTGCCCCGGGCCTCGAGCGCCACCCCCGGAACCAGACCGGGGACCGACCGTCGCCCGACGAAACGCAGCTGCACCGAGCCCGACGTGTCGGAGAGCTCCGCTTCGAACGTCGGCCCGTGTGCGCCAGCCAGAGTCCGGACACCTTCCAGACGACCCCGGACTGCGGCCGGGCGGCGTGCCACGAGGTCCTTCACGGCTACCGGCGGGCCGAAGCGACCGTCACGATCGCAGGGAGGATGGTCGTCATGGGCGGGGGATCGCGACATCGAGCGTCGGGCTTCTCATGCTAGGCGGAGAACGGGTGCGGGCCGGCCAGCCGGCAGCGCGGTGCCAGTAGCTCGCGCGCCGGGCGGACCGGCGGGGAGGAGGAGGGTCGGGAAAGAGCCACGACGCCGGTTCTATCTCTCGGCTCCGAGGTGAGGGAGGTGTTTTCACGCGCTGTTCACGCGTACGGCCGCATTTTTCGCGTCCTGTGCACGCCTGCTGCCAGGGGTTCTGCTGAGGAGCCTCGCTACGATGAGCAACATGGCCCGAGGATCACTGCGGGTGTACCTTGGCTCGGCCCCTGGCGTCGGCAAGA
Organism: Actinomycetes bacterium; assembly: GCA_021797795.1. Lineage (GTDB taxonomy): Bacteria > Actinomycetota > Acidimicrobiia > Acidimicrobiales > Bog-793 > JAKACF01. The sequence continues at coordinate 1,122 of JAJZZB010000065.1, forward strand.
CGTACAGCATGCTGAACGAGGGCTGGCGCCGGCGTGAGCGAGGCACCGACGTCGTCATCGGCTGGGTCGACACCCACGGGCGCGAGGCGACCGCCGCCCAGCTGCGAAACCTCGAGATCGTTCCCCCCAAGCTGCTCGTGCACCGGGGCCAGACACTCCCAGAGATGGACCTCGAGCAGCTTCTGCGCCGCCGACCCGAGGTGGCCCTCGTCGACGAGCTGGCCCACACCAACACCCCTGGGGCCACCCACGACAAGCGCTGGCAGGACATCGAGGCGCTGCTCGGCGCTGGCATCACGGTGATCTCCACGGTCAACATCCAGCACCTGGAGTCCTTGAACGACGTCGTCGCGGCCATCACCGGAGTGCCCCAACGCGAGACGGTCCCCGACGCCGTCGTGCGGGAGGCCGAGCAGGTGGAGCTCGTCGACATGACTCCCGAGGCGCTGCGTCGCCGCATGGCACACGGTCACGTCTACCCGCCCGAGCGGGTCGACGTGGCGCTCGCCAACTACTTCCGCCTGGGAAACCTGGTGGCGCTGCGCGAGCTGGCGCTGCTCTGGGTGGCTGACAACGTCGACGACCAGCTCCAGGCCTACCGCAGACGCCACGGGATCGACGGGCCCTGGGAGACCAAGGAGCGGGTGCTCGTGGCGCTCACCGGTGCCAAGGGCGGGGAGCACCTCATCCGCCGCGCCGCGCGCATGGCCCAGCGCGCCAAGGGCGAACTCGTCGCTGTCCACGTCGTTGCCGACGACGGCCTCCGGGTCCGCTCCCCCTCCCATCTCGACGAGCAGCGGGCGCTCGTCACCCAGCTGGGCGGGAGTTACCGGGAGATCATCGGCGCCGACGTCGCCGACGCGCTGGTTCAGCTGGCAAAGGGCGAGAACGCCACCCAGATCGTCCTCGGCACCAGTCATCGCTCGCACTGGACACGTCTGAGCGCCGGCTCGGTTGTGAACGCCGTCATCGCCAAGTCAGGCGACGCCGTCGACGTCCACGTCATCTCCGCCCCAGCTCGGGTCGTGGCCGACGAGACCAGCTCTCCTCTACGCGAGCACAGGGACCGAGGATTGGCGCGTCTCCTCGGCCGCCTCACCGCTCTTGGCGTCGTCAGCCGGCGCCGTCGGCTCCTCGGTTTGGCGATCGCTGTCGTGGCGCTCCCCCTCCTCACCGTCTGCCTCGCAGTCACCCGCGGCGAGCTGCCACTCGGCACCGTCTCGCTGCTCTACCTCCTCCCGGTGGTCGCCGCCGCCGCCGTCGGTGGTGCCGCCGCGGGCGCGGTGGCCGGCGTCGGTGGCTTCCTCCTCCTGAACTGGTTCTTCAGCCCGCCGATCCACACCCTCACCATCGCCGACCCCCGCGACGTGTTCACCTTGGGTGTGTTCGTGGTGGTCGCCGCCGTCGTGAGCGCTCTTGTCGACGTGGCTGCCCGGCGCTCGCTCGAAGCACGGCGCACTCGCTCCCAGGCCTCCTCTCTGGCCCGGGCCACCGCGGCGTTGGTCGACCGACCCGACCCGCTCCCTGCCCTCGTGGACGAGATCGTCCAGACGTTCCCTGTGCGCGGCGCTGCGGTGCTGCGCCGCGTCGGCGACGACTGGGTCCCCGAAGCGGCGGCCGGGCATGATCCGCCCTCCTCGCCCCGCGGCGCCACGCTCGCCTTGCCGGTCGACTCCGACAGGGTGCTCGCCCTTGCCTCAATCCGGATGCGAGCCGACGACCGGGAGGCGCTCAGCACCTTCGCCGGCCAGCTCGCCGTCGCCGTCGTAAAGCGGGAACTGCACGCACAAGCCTCGGAGGCGACCAGCCTGGCCAAGGCCAACGAGGTGCGCACCGCGCTGCTCGCGGCGGTGAGCCATGACCTGCGCACGCCACTCGCGTCGATCAAGACAGCAGCCACGAGCTTCCTCCCCCACGACGTGGCCTGGGAGCCCGAGGCGGTGCGCACCCTGCTCGGCACCATCGACACCGAAGTCGACCGACTTTCGGCGCTGGTCGCCAACCTCCTCGATATGAGCCGGCTGGCGACCGGTGCCGTCGTCGTCCACCCCCAGCATGTCGGACTGGACGAAGTGGTGGCCGCCGCGCTGACGTCGCTGGCCTACGGCACCGACCTGGTTGAGCTCGCCGTCCCCGAGACCTTGTGCGCCGTCGAGGCCGACCCGCCGCTGCTCGAGCGCGCGCTTGCCAACCTGCTCGCCAACGCCGTCCACGCCTCGGGGGATCACCCGGTCAGGGTCATCGCCGCCAGCCAGCCGGGCGGCTGGGTAGAGCTTCGCATCGTCGACCGGGGACCGGGCATCGCGCCGGTCGACCGAGAGCGGATCTTCCTCCCGTTCCAGCGCCTCGGTGACCGCGACGCAGGCAGCGGGGTCGGTCTCGGGCTGGCGGTGGCCAAAGGCTTCATCGAGGCCCTCGGCGGCGACCTGCTGGTCGAGGACACGCCCGGCGGCGGAGCCACGATGATCGTCCGGCTCCACCAGGCCCAGCTGGCGGAGCCCCAAGGCGTACCTGACGAAGTGGACGTACCCGGTGAAGCGGACGTCAGCGTCCGAAGGGCGGGTGGCAACGGCGGGGGGACGACGAGACCTCCGCTCGACGACTCGATCCTTTGGGAAGGAGTCCGCGAGTGAGTCAGATCCTCGTGATCGACGACGAAGCCCCCTTCGCCCGGGCCTTGAGCATCGGCCTGCGCGCCCGTGGCTACGAGGTCGAATGGGCCGCCAACGGGCGCGGCGGCCTCGAGATGGCAGCCCGACAGCACCCCGACGTCATCTTGCTGGACCTCGGCCTGCCCGATCTCGACGGGGTGGACGTCCTGAGGGGGTTGCGCGCCTGGACCGCGACGCCGGTCATCGTGCTCTCCGCCCGCAGCCACGAGCAGGCCAAGGTCGAAGCGCTCGACTGCGGGGCTGACGACTATGTCACCAAGCCCTTCGGCATGGACGAGCTCGTCGCCCGGGTCCGCACCGCGCTACGCCGGGGTGCGCCGACCGAGGACCGGGCCCGCATCGCGACGGAGCACTTCACCATCGATCTCGTCAACGAGCAGGTGACCAACCCCTCGGGCCAGCCGGTGCGTCTCACCCCGACCGAGTGGCGGATGATCGCCACCTTGGCCCGCAACCCCGGGAAGCTCATCTCCCGGCGCCAGCTGCTCCAGGAGGTCTGGGGACCGCAGTATGAGAGGGAATCGGACTACCTGCGAAGCTACATGGGCAGGATCCGACGCAAGCTGGAGCCGGACCCATCCCGGCCCCGCTACTTCCATACCGAGCCCGGAATGGGCTACCGGTTCGTCCCGCCCGAGGAGTAACCGCGCAGCGGAGAAGCAAACGGCGCTGAAACAGGTGGCCGCCCGTCCGCCACCTTGCGTGCTGGTCACGAGCAGATCCTCGGTGAGGTTCCTGCGCCGTCGGCGGCGAGGAGTCACCGACGCCGTACGTGCCGCCCTGGCGCGAGCTGACCGGGACGCCTACCTGAGGCAGCCGGAACGTGCGGACACTTTCTGGCCCGAGGCTGAAGCATGGGGTGCCGCTCCACACGCCGTCGCACGAACTCGCCACCCTGCGTCATGGACTCTTCGATGATGTGCACCAGTTCCTCACGTCCGGACGACAGGCCATAGCTGTCGGCGACCAGGCGGAGCCGCCCGAACGGGTCGAATGGCCCCCACCCCCATACGAGGGCGTCGGCGGGGGTGTCGAGAGGGATGCACATGCGGGCCATGGCCGCCACGTCGTAGAGCGGTCGACCGGGGCCGCGAAGTCGAAATCCAACAGGGCGACCGCGGCACCGTCTCGGAACACGACATTCTCCAGGCACACGTCGTTGTGGCACACCACGCTGCCGTCCGCCGGCTCGGCCAGTTCCCGATTCCAGGTCGTCCCTTCCGGCGCCTCGAAACCGCTGGTGGCGTCGTGGAAGCGGGCCAGCAGGCCTGCTACCGACGCCAGCGCCTGGTCGGTCTGCGACCAGACCGGAACGGCGGCACGGCCACGTCACCGGGGATGAACACCAGCCGCTCTCGCCCATCGGGATCAATGCCCACCGGCTCGGGCACGCCGTCGAAGCCGGTCGCTCGGACATGCCGGAAGAGGGAGTGGACCAACTCGGTGTGCGGGTTCGCTGGCCGCAACACGTAGTTGCCTTCCCGGACGACCGACCGGCGTTCGCCACGCCCCCCTGGAGCACTTCTCGCTCGGCCACTCGACAACCATGCCAGCTACTAGGCCGAGGCCGCTGGCAGACAGACCGCACTGCGGCCCGCGACTCGAAAAAAGTTGCTGCCATACCCCTTCACTTCGCAGCGCAAGAGGCGCAAAGCACTCGCCCCTGGCGCGCTTGTCCGGTCGTGGGCACACAGTGGGCCAGAAGAACGATCCGGCTGGCACCTGCCGGGAGCCCTACGTCGCTGCCGACGACCTCGAAGCCCAAGTCGAGGACCTCTACCGGCGCATCCAGCTTCCCGAGTCCTGGGCCGAGCGGCTCCGCGAGGAGCGCTGCCGAGATCGAAGAGCGCCAGGCATCCGACGTCGCCCAGAGCCAGCTGCTCACCGACCGGTTGGCCAAGGCCGAGAGTGAACGGCGAAAGCTCCTCGATGCCTACTACGGCGGGGCCATCGACGTGCCGACGCTCAAGACCGAGCAGGTCCGGATCGGTGCGGCCATCGACGCGGCCAAGGAAAGTGGAGAAGACGATGTCTTATTCGAACCGAGCCGGCATGCGCCAGCGCCTGGGCAGCCTAGCGCAGGCGTCAAACCAGCCCTAGTCGACGTGCGGCTTCCTCGAGATCGGCCCTGAACTCTCCGAGAGTGTTCAGCGTATAGAGCCCGTCGATCCGGTCTCCGTGTCGGAGATCGTAGATGCGCCGCAGGTCGGCGGCGCGACTCTTCCACCCGATGCCGTCGACGGCCGCCATCACGAACTGGGTGGGAAGGCGGACGTTGGCCATGTCTTCGATCTCTCGGACAGCATCCGTCAGTTTCGATCCGGTAGAGTCGAACCCTTTTGCGGCCACGACGATCTTGGCGTCCGATCCACCGCTGGGGCTCGCCAGGTCGCACGGTGCCGTCGCGCCGCCCCGCCCCTGGAATCTGGTTCGCGTCTGGTGGGGTAGCCCAAGGAGATCTGCCACTGCCTCCACTTCGTCCTCAACCCGACGACCCGTTACTCCTGCCGCGGCCGCGGTTCGCCGGGTGCCGGCCCGGGCGACGAGCACATCTCCGAAGTCGTAGGAACGATGTAGCTGCTCACCAACGAGTCGGACGAGGTCGTATTCCTGATCCAGCATTGCCACCACGTCTCCTGCTCGCTCCCGGCTAAGAGTCACCCAGCCTGAGGATCCGAGGTGGTGGCGCAGGACGTTCTTCAGTCGCTCGCGGCTGAGGCCGACAGCCAGCGCGAGGATCGGCACGGCGTCGGAATGGTTGGCGACAAACTCTGCGAGGGTGGCCTGGTCGATCGTGGGCAGGGCGGCAAGTTGGTCGGCGATGGCGCGGATCGCCTCGGATTCGGCCGTAGGAACCGTCGGGTCGAACGGCCGGTCGAGTTGGCTGAGCGATTCGACGTAAGCCTCCAATGAAGCCGGTGCAGGGCTCATCAGGCGATGAATAGGTACTCGGTGGCCTCGCGGCGCTCTGCTTGCGAGTGAGTTCCAAAGTGATACCGATGATCGATCTCCCGGACTTCGACGCTTCCCCGAACGTCCTGCAGCAGATCCTCGATCACCTCTGCGTTTGGAACAGCGTTCGAACTATACGACAGCACGATCGTGGAGTTCGCGAACTGCTTGAACGTCTCAGTAAGAGCCCCGACCACGGTCCGCTTGTAAGAGAACGGCGTATATCGCTTGGCGAGTTTCTTCGTCTTCGTGTTCTCCATGATTGCCTGCCCGCGCCAGTAGACCGCGAGTCCTTCGAGGAAGTGGTACCGCTTGATGTAACAGTTGTCGTCCCGTGGTGGCGCGTAGGGAGGGTCCAGGTACACGACGTCGTAGCCAGCCGGTTCGAGATCGAAGACGTCGCCATGATGGGCGCGGCAGTCCTGACCGCTATCGAATACCACCGAGTTGTACTTCTCGGCCGTTTCGACGAAATGCTCACGCAACGGCAAGTGGAGGTCCCTTCGCCCGTCGTCGTAGCGGAGATCCGTGAAGGTGAAGACCCCACGAGGTTGTTTTCTTGCAGCCGCGAGGACCAATGCGGAGATGGCGAGCGCCCGCTTGGCGCCCTGGAGCCGGTCGATGTGCGACCATGCCGAATCCAGGAAGGCTCGGTCCTCAGCCGTGAAGTAGAGGCCGTCGAACGTCGTTTGGATAAAGTCCCGATCGTCCAATGGGGGACCAACGATCTGCGCGATGTCGGCTTCAGTGAGCCTGACGCGTTGATTCGCGACGGTCGCCTCGGCGATCACTGCGGGGAAGGACAGGAAGTCGTTCGTAGTCACCGCCGCACCCAGTACCTTGAGCGTGTACGCGACGACGCCGCTACCACTGAAGGCGTCCAGGGCCGTCCTTGGCTCAAGCTCGCTGAAGAGCTCGGCTAGGTACGGGACAAGGCGATACTTCGAACCCATGTAACGGAGTCGCGGGAAGGCCACGATCCGAGCGATCGACGCCTCGAGCCGCGTGGCCGAAGCGGAGAGCGTCATCGAAGACATCGTGGCAGGTCGAGGACGCTGAGCGTGGGACCTCGCAGGCGGGCCGGCCCATAGAGACGGCTGGGACACAGGTGACATCGGGAACCTCGCGGACTTGAAGCACTTGTCGGGTTGAGGGATGACTCGATTCTCCTTGTACGACATGGGTGTGACGGTCACGGCTCAGAGAGAGCGACCATCCGAACAGAGCGCGGCGCGTGCCTGCGACCTCAACCCATCCTTCGCGGATTCCGACGTCGAGCTCGGGGACGTGGCCGGTCTGACGACTCACCTTGAAGGGATCCGATGTTCACCCAGTAGGCATTACGCATTCGGCGGTAGTCCCAGATGTCGCCCTGAGGCCTTCTCGATACCTCGACGATCCCGAAGTGTTTCAGCTCGCGGATGCCCTTGGTCCAGGTGTCCGGCGACAGGTCGTAGCGGACACGAGCCTGGGTTGGTGCGATCGTCTGCGCTCCGGCGCGGCCTCCTTGTAGGTCGAGGAGGATGATCAGCAGCGCCAGTGCCGCGCCAGACAGGCGGACGATCCAGCCGTTCAGCCAGAGACCTAACGGAAGTTGGACGTAGCAGGTGGCCCCGGTGGGACGCGCGAAGGGTTCACCGGAGCCCGTCTGGCTCAGGAGCTGGATCCCGCCCGGCGCTCCGGGGCGGCGATCCGAGACCAGGAATCGGTGCTCGTGGAGCCAGTCGATGGCGTCGTTCACTCGTCGAGCGCCGTTGCGGTCTGGGTCCGGGAGCCCGAGGGCCTCGGCCCACGCCCGGGCTGGGATGGGCCCCTTGATGTCATACGGCGGGTTGGTCGCGAGCAAGGACATCGTCAGGTACAGCTTGAGGCGCACCTCGCCCCCTTGACCGCCTCGAAGCATGCGTGCAAGCGGTGGCGCCATCGTGTCGTCCCGGCGCCGCACGAAACCTTCCCCGAACGCAACCCCGCTCCTGCGTTGGGACCGGCTCACGATCTGTTCCAGGCGTGCGAGCGCGGTCGGAGAGGGCTCCGGCCGAAAGTCGTCGACCTTTGCTGCGGTACGACCGGTGGTCCTAGGGTTGCTTGGAGGTTCGTGGGTGCCCTGGAGGTCCGTACTCTTGGCCACTACCACATGGTAGCGGGGGTTGTAACCGCATGGAGCTCCTGTAGCAATCTCTCACTGTCACCGGTGTAACCGCACTACCTTCCCGCTGCGACCGCATGCTTTTGGTCCTTTTACCAGGCTATTCGCGCCGAGCGCCGACGTCTACCATGGCAGGCGGAGACGGAAGAAGGCCTGCTCCGGCAAGAGCGGACCTTCTTCTCCGGCTCCGAGAGAAACCCAATCGGGCCGATGCCGCGGGTGCGGCGGTTGATGCAACCACCAGCGTACCCGTGGCACGGCCCCCGATCCCGGTTCGCCGGGAAGGAGGTGGCCATCTCATGGCTACGCAACTGGAAGTGCCGAGCACACACCGCCGGGTGACCGTGCTCGACTCGCTGGTCCATATCGACGACTTCGTCGAGACCGACCCTAACGTCCACCGAGTACTCGTCGAAGCCGACGACCCCGAGGGCGCGGTGCACACGATCCTCCGGGTCGGAGCCCAATGTCAGGAGCCCTACATCCCGGCCGGGGACCTCGAAGCCCAAGTCGAACAGCTCTACGAGCGCATCCAACTTCCCAAGTCGTGGCTCAAGCGCCTCCGCGAAGAACTGGAAGCCGAGATCACCGCCCGCCAGCATCGCAACGCCGCCGAACGCGAGCTCCTCACCCGCAAGCTCGCCAAGGCCGACACCGAACGGCGCAAGCTCCTCGACGCCTACTACGCCAACGCCATCGGCGTCGCCACCCTCAAGGCCGAGCAGGCCCGCATCGCCATCGACGTCCACTCGGCCGAAGAGCGCCTCGCCGCGGTCGACGCCCACCTCGCCGAGTGGCAGGAGATCTTGGAGACCGCCATGCGCTTCGCCACCAACTGCGCCACCGCCTACACGCGGGCCTCCGCGCCGACCAGGCGGCGGTTCAACCAAGCCGTCTTCACCCGCATCGACATACGCGACGGCAAGATCGCGCCGACGTGGGGTACCACCCGCCGTTTGACCTGCTCTTTTCTTCGAGCGAGTTCGAATACGGCGATCTGGTGGAGCTGACGGGATTCGAACCCGTGGCCTCCTGGTTGCAAACCAGGCGCTCTGACCAGCTGAGCTACAGCCCCGAGGCCATGAGCCTACTGTCCAGCCGACCGCGGAGGACGAGGTCCCGTGAGCGACCCGATCCGTATCCGCCAGCGAAACCGGCGGGCGGACGCGTGCTGCCTCGGGCCGAGATCGACCGGCGGAAAAGCCGGCAGCCAACGTTGTCGGACGGGGGTGCGGGGGCGAGACGTTCTCAGTGTGTGCCGACTGCTGCCCTGAGCGACTCCTTCAGCGACCTCGTGGTCGCAAGGACGGCGGAGGGCTCGTAGCCGCAGTGGGCCATGCAGTTGTCGCACCGGGGATCCCGGCCCCGGCCGTACTTCGACCAGTCGGTCGTCTCCACGAGCTCCTTGTAGGTCTTCGCGTAGCCGTCGCCCATGAGATAGCAGGGCCGCTGCCATCCGAAGACCGAGTAGCTCGGGATGCCCCACGGCGTGCACTGGTAGTCCACCTTGCCCTCGAGGAAGTCGAGGAAGAGGGGGGTGTGGTTGAGGCGCCACTTCTTCCGGCGGCCGTCCCCGAATGCCGACTGGAACAGGTCGCGGGTCTGTCTCACGCCGAGGAAGTGATCCTGGTCCGGCGCCTTCTCGTAGGCGTAGGCCGGCGAGATCATCATGGCGTCGACCTCCAGCTCGTCGTTCAGGAAGTCGAGCACCTCACGGACCGTCTTCGGCGAGTCCGTAGTGAAGAAGGTCGAGTTCGTGGTGACGCGGAAGCCCTTGTCCTTCGCCAACCGGATCGCCTCGACGGCGGTGTCGAACACGCCGGCCCGGTCGACGGCCTCGTCATGGCGTTCCTTCAGCCCATCGAGGTGAACGACCCAGGAGAAGTACGGCGACGGCTCGAAGCGGTCGATCCGGCGCTTCAGCAGGATCGAGTTCGTGCAGAGGTAGACGAAGCGCTTCCGCTTGATCAGCTCCTTCACGATCTGCTCGATCTGAGGGTGCAGCAGCGGCTCGCCGCCGGCGATGGACACCATGGGCGTCCCGGACTCCTCGATGGCACCGACCGCCTCCTCGACGGTCAGCCTCTTGCGGAGCACCTCGGTCGGGTACTGGATCTTCCCGCAGCCGGGGCAGGACAGGTTGCAGGCGAACAGGGGCTCGAGCTCGACGATGAGCGGGAACTTCTCCTTCCTGGCGAGCTTCTGCCGCATCAGGTAGGAGGCGACCTTCAGGTTCTGACGGACGGGGATTGGCATCTGCTCTCTTCCTTGGCTACAGCTCAGGTCGTGCCGCCCGCGGCAGCTCGTCCGCGAGCACGGCGGCGACCGTGGCGAGACGCCTCCAGGCGACGGCTCCCCCGATGATCGTGAAGGGGCTCACGATCCCGCGCCCTGGCTTGTCTACGAGTACCCGCGCGACGGCGAAACGACCCCTCTCCGCAAGGGGGGCGAGCCAGGCGGACTCCATCTCGCAGGCGAGCGCACCCGCCGCCGCCCCGGAGGCTGCGGTCGCCCCGGCGGAGACGATCTTCCTCGCGCAGGCGATGCGGCCGGTCCGGACACGGCCGCCGAGCCTCGGCGCGAGGGCCCGGCGAAGCTGCTCTGCCAGTTCGCCGTCGAGCACGGCCGGCGGCCTCGAGCCGTCGAGGGTCACCAGTTCGTCGGCCACGACGACGTCCCCCGGCCGGTCGGTGGCCGACAGCCCGGCCGCGAAGCCGACCACGGCGAGCGGCGCGCCGGGCGGCAGCGAGCGGGCGAGCCTGGCGCGGGCCGCCTCGGCGCGGGCGGGACCCATCCCGACCCGCTCCACACGGAGGCCCGGCGCCCCGAGCCGCACGGCTGCCACCTCGGCCCTGAGCGGCGCCAGGAGAACGGGCCCGGAGGGGGATCCGCCTGGCTGGTCGGCCCGCGTCTCGGCTCGTTGCCGGATTCCGATCATGAGGCCCGCCCTTCGAGGGCGCTCACGTAACGCCCGAGGGCGCTGATCGGGAAGACCAGCCGGTAGAGGTGGTAGTTGATGTAGAAGTCGCCCGGGAAGCCGGTGCCGGTGTACCAGGGCTCGTCCCAGGTGCCGTCGGGGCGCTGGGTCTCGGCGAGCCATGCGACGGCTCGCGACACGCACCCGCTGCGGGTCTCGCCGGCGGCCAGCAGGGCGAGCAGCGCCCAGGCGGTCTGGGAGGCGGTCGAGGCGCCGCGGCCGGACCACTCGGTGTCGACGTACGAGCGGAGGTCCTCGCCGAAGCCGCCTTCGGGGTTCTGGTGGGCCTCGAGCCATGCGACGGCCCGGCGGATGCACGGCTCGTCCCGAGCCACGCCCGCGTCGATGAGCGCCGGGACGGCGGCGCCGGTGCCGTAGACGTAGTTCGCTCCCCAACGGCCGAACCAGGAGCCGTCGGGCTCCTGGGCCTCCCTCAGCCAGCTGACGGCGCCTTCGACGAGCGCCTCGGTCGCCCGCCGACCCGCAACGCCGATCGCTTCCTCGAGGTGGAGCTCGCGCACCAGCATCTCGAGGACGTGAGCGGTGACGTCCGCGCTCGGCGGGTCGATGACCGCTCCGAAGTCACAGAACGGCAGGCGGGTGCAGAGCTGTTGGGTGTTGTCCGCATCGAAGGCACCCCAGCCGCCACCGGAGGACACCATTCCCTCGACCCAGCGCCGACCCCGTTCCACCGCCGCTGCCACGGGGCCGTCGTCCGGACGGACTCCCGCCTTGCGAAGGGCGAGGATGACCTCGGCGGTGTCGTCGACGTCGGGGTAGTTGTCGTTGGCGAACTCGAAGGCCCACCCGCCCGGCTCGAGGCGGGGACGACGGACGCCCCAGTCACCCCGGACCCGGATCTCCTCGCCGGCGATCCACTCGACCGCCCGGCGGACCGGCTCGGACGAGAGGTCGTCGCCTGAGTCGGCGAGCCCGACGACGGCGAGCGCCGTATCCCAGACGGGCGACTGGCACGCCTCGAGACGCCGCATCCCGTCCTCGTTGATCGTGAACCCCTCGAGACCCTCGAGCGCCCGGTCGACGGCGGGGTGGTCGAGCCGGTAGCCGCGGAGATGAAGCGCCATGATCGAATAGACCCAGGGCGGCTGGATCCCGCCCCAGCCGCCGTCGGCCTCCTGGCGCCGCAGGATCCAGCGTTCGGCGGCCACGAGTGCCGCCTCACGCAGGGTCGACCTGACCAGGCGGCGGCGGGCGAGCCGTTCGAAGCGGTGGAGCACCCGGTCGAGCAGCTGGAAGGCGCCCTCGGGGGTCCGCCACCGCTTCGGCGGCAGCGGCGACAGCCCCGAACGGAGCTCCTCGATCCCAAAGGGCAGCGGGCGCACGGGCCGGTACGCCGCCACCACCGTGAGCGCCACGATCGTCTGTCGGGCCCAGCACCCGAAGTCGTAGATGTTGAGCGGCACGAACGGCGGGAGGAAGATGATCTCCGGTGGGAGCGCCGGCAGGTCGTCCCACGACCAGAGGCCGAACAGCGCCATCCAGAGCCGGGTGAAGACCCGCGAGCGCTCGAGGCCGCCGGCACCGCGGACGAAGGCGGCCGCCTTGGCCATGTGCGGCTCGGACGGGTCGTCGCCAGCCAGGCGGAGGGCCACGTAGGCCTCGAGCGTCGTCGAGAGGTCCGCCGGACCCTCGTAGAAGGTCGCCCAGCTCCCGTCCGCTCGCTGCTGGCAACGGATCCACGCTGCCGACTCGGCCGTCAGCTCAGGGGTCCTGATGCCGAGGAACTCCCGCAGCATGAGGTCCTCGGCGTCCATCGTGACGTTGGTCTCGAGCTCGCCCTTCCACCAGCCTTCCTCGGACTGCAGCGAGAGGAGGTGGTCCCGCGCCCGGCCGAGGGTGGAGCGGGCGAGCGAGCCGGCGTCGTCGGGCTCGGGCATCAGAACTCCCTCGCCACGACGAAGCGGGCGATGTCGGAGAGCTCGTCCCTCGACCGCTCGTCAATCTGGACCCGTCCGAGCGCGTCGAGGGCGGCGGCGAGGCGCCCCTTGGCCTCGTCGGTGGCGAGCATGCGCCCGCCGCACTTCTCGACGAGCGTGGCCGCCCTCGCGACCTCACCGTCCGCCAGGTCCTCGTGCGTGAGCAGCTCGGCCAGCTCGCCGGCGTACCCGTCGCCGGCCGCCAGCGCGGCGGCGATCGGCAGGGTCTTCTTGTGCTGGCGGATGTCGTTGCCGATCGGCTTGCCCGTCTGGGACGGGTCCCCCCAGATGCCGAGCAGGTCGTCCACCGCCTGGAAGGCGAGGCCGAGCTGGACGCCGAAGTCCTTCAGGGCGGATGTGACCGGAGCGGAGGCGCCGGCGAGGATGGCGCCGAGGGAGGCGGCGCAGCCGAGCAGCGCGCCCGTCTTGCCGGCCTCCATCGACAGGCAACGGTCGACGTCGATGCCGGGAAGGGACTCGAAGGCCATGTCGAGCGCCTGGCCGGCGATCATCTCGCCCGTCGCCTCGGCGAGGCAGCGGGCGGCCGCTGCACCCGTGGTGGTCACGGCCGAGTCCGTCTCGAGCAGGATCTGCTGGGCGAGCGCCAGGAGGGCGTCGCCGGCGATGATGGCCCGGCCGATGCCCCACAGGGACCAGACCGTGGGGCGATGCCGACGCTCGCGGTCGCAGTCGATGACGTCGTCGTGGATGAGCGAGAAATTATGGACGAGCTCGACACCGACCGCTCCCGGCACGCCCGTCTCGGCCGGCGCTCCCGCTGCCTCCGTCGACAGCACGACGAGGGCGGCCCTCACCCCCTTGCCGGTGACGGCACCGTCGACCCGGCGGCCGCTCTCGTCGGCGAGGCCGAAGTGGTACTCGGCCAGTGGACGGAGCTCGGGCGACAGCCGCCCGAGCGCGTCTTCGAGCGCTGGGGACGACAGGTCGCGAGCACGCGCCAGGACCTCTGGCACGGATCGGATGGGGATCATGCGCTCACCTCCTCGCGGCGGGGGGACGGGTGGCGACGGGCACCGGTCGACGCGAGCACGAGGTCGGCGGCGGCTTGGCCGCTGACGACGGCGCCTTCCATGGTGGCGGGCCAGCCCGTGTCGGTCCACGTTCCGGCCAGGGCCAGATTGGCGATCCTCGTCGCCGGCCCGACTCTGAGCGGCCGGCTGCCCGGGACGCCGCGGAAGGTGGCCTCGTGCTCGCGCGTGACGACGGCGTCGACGACCTCGGCCTGCCTCGCGAGCGGGAACAGCTCGCGCAGCCCGGCCAGCTGGCGCTCGATCAACGCCTCCGGGCGCTCGCCGATCTCGGACTCGGCCCCCGAGAGGGAGACAGCCAAGACCTGAGCGCCCCCGGAGGGGTCGGCCCCGGAGGCCGCCGTGCGGTCGAAGACGAACTGGACGGGGGAGTCGACCGCGGCCGCCAGGCGGTACGGCATCACCTTGCGGTCGAAGACGAGATGGACGTTCACGATCGGGACGGACCCGAGCGCCGTCAGCGGCGCCGCCACGCCGGCCTCGGGCGGCAGCAGGTCGGCGGCGGCGTCATGGGGGACGGCGAGGACCACCGCCTCGGCGTCGAGGACCTCGCCGCCGACGGCGACGCCGCGGACGCCCGCCGGGCGGCTCGGGCTGGGGTCGGCGAGGAGCAGCTCGGTCACCCGCGAGCGCAGGCGGACCTCGGCTCCGAGCGACTCGAGGAGCCGGCGAGCCGGTTCGACGTGCAGCTCGGAGAGCGGCACCTCCGACCAGGCGATGTCGGCGGCGTCGGCGGTGGTGAGCAGACCGGTCTTGAAGACCTTGGCGGCGAGCGCCAGGGAGACGTCGTTCGCCCTCAGGTTGGTCGTCGGGAGCGTGATGAGGTCCCACAGCCGGGTGATGGCGGCCGAGCTCTGGCCGTGACGGCGGAGCCAGACGGCGAAGGTCTCTGTGTCGAGCCGGGGATCGTCGAGATCGACAAACCGCAGCGCGAGGGCGGCCGGCACGAGCGCCAGCCGGTGGCGCACCGACAGGTGCCGGTAACCGAGCAACGAGCGGGCGACGTGTCCGGGCGCCGGCACCGGGTCGCGCCGGATCCACGAGAGCGTCGGCGCCGAACCGCCCCCTCCGGGGCGGAGGACCGGGATGGCGAGCGGTCCCCGGAAGGGCGCCTTGTCGGCCGTCCCGAGCCGGTCGAGAAAGCCGCGGTAGGCGTCGCAGCAGCGGAGGTGGACGTGCTGGCCGTTGTCGAAGACGAGCCCGTGGCGGTCGAAGGACCACGTCGCCCCGCCGAGGCGGGGCCGACCCTCGAGGAGGGTGACAGCGGCTCCCCCGTCGGCGCAGGCGATCGCCGCGCTGAGGCCGGCGAGACCGCCGCCGACGACGATGACCCGGGGGGCGTCGGCAGCGACGGGGCTCATGTGCCCGCCCCTGCCAGGCTGCGGGCGGCGACCCAGGCCTTCTCCCATGTCGGGAGCGACACCCGCCGGACGAGGACGGCGCCGGGGTCCGCCTCGATGCGGGCGAGAAGGCGGCGGTAGATCCCGGCCATGGCCGCCACGCAGGCCCGGCTGCGGTGGTCGAGCAGGCCGAGCAGGCCGAGCCCCTCGTCGTAGCGCTGCCGGGCGCGGGTTGCTTCGGCGCGGATCAGCGCCGACATCGCCTCGGAGGGGCCGGCGCCGTCCGGCTGGCAACCGAACTCGAGGAGGTCCTGGCGAGGGAGGTAGACCCGTCCCATCGTCGTGCGGTCCTCGACGACGTCCCGCAGGATGTTGGTGATCTGCAGGGCGATCCCGAGGGTGTCGGCGAGGTGCTCGGCCTCCTCCCGGGTCCCCGACACCATGGCGAAGGTGCCGAGCGAGAGGCGGCCGATCGAGCCGGCTACGCAGCGGCAGTAGACGACGAGGTCGTCGAAGGTCTCATACGTCGTCTGTCTGCAGTCCATCTCGCAGCCGTCGACGAGCTCGCCGAAGGCGGCGATCGGGATCGGGAAGCGGGCCGCCGCGTCGGCGAGGGCGACGAGCACGGGGTCCGCCGGGTCCGGGTCGCCTCCCTCGACTGCGGCGAGCGAGGCACGGACGCCCTCCAGACGCTCCAGCTTCTCGGCCACCGGTGCCGTCCCGTCCCCGATGTCGTCCACCCTGCGTGCCAGCGCGTAGAGCGCCGCCATGGCCCTCCGCCGCTCGGGCGGGAGCAGGCGGATGCCGTAGGCGAAGTTCTTCGCCTCCTGGCGCGTGATCTGCTCGCAGTGCTCGTAGGCCGAGACGACGTCGGTCATCGCGCCCTCCACCGCTGCCAGAGCTGGCGGGCCGTCCACACCCCCACGGCGCGCCTGTGCGCCTTGAGCTGGCGGCCGAGGACGTCGTAGCGGCACCTCTCGATGTGGTCGAGCTGGGCGAGGCCACCCGCCACGAAGCCGGCGACGGCGAGAGAGGCATCGAAGCGGTCGAGTGCCCCGACGAGCGCGGCCCCCTCGCGCAGCATCGCCCGGGTGCGGGCGACCTCGAAGGCGACCAGCCGGCGGACAGGGTCCGGCGTCGGGTCCCCCTCCGCGTGGCGCGCCAGGAGCGCCGGGTCGACGCCGAAGCGGACGACGTCCTCGACAGGGAGATAGACGCGACCCCGCGAGGCGTCCTCGCCCACGTCCTGGAGGTGCTCGACCACCTGGAGACCGGAGCAGACGAGATCGGAGAGACGCTCCCGCTCGGGCGTCGACTGGCCGAACACGCCGAGCACGAGGCGACCGACGGGATCGGCCGACAGCCGGCAGTAGCCGAGCAGGGCGTCGAAGGTCGCGTAGCTCGTCACCCGCTGGTCCATCCTGTTGGCCTCGATGAGGGCGAGGAAGGGCTCCCGGTCGAGACGGCAGCGGTCGACCGTCACCGCCAACCGGCGGAAGACAGGATGCTCGGGCCTCCCCGAGAAGGTCCGGTCGAGCTCGTGCTCGACCTCGTCGAGGGCGGCCAGGCGCTTCTCGGGCGTCCCCTCGAGCTCGTCGCCCACGTCGTCGACGAAGCGGGCGTAGCCGTAGACGGCGAGCAGGTCCTCCCGGCGCGTCGCAGGAAGGAGCCGGAGCGCCACGGGGAAGTTCTCGGTGTCCGCCTGGCCGAGCACGCCGTCTGCGACCGGCAGGAGGTCGCGTCCGGCCACGGCAGTCACCGCCGTCGCCTCGCGTGCAGCGGCGCGCCGTTGCCGACGTGCGGCCGGTGCAGCTCCGAGGCGCCGAGCGAGAAGCCCTCCCCGTCCTCCCTCCCCGCCCGCAGGAGGCCGTAGCGCCGGGCGGCCTCGAGGACCGAGGTGGCGATCCCGGGACCGTCGAGGCCGAGGCCGGAGAGGATGTCGTCCGGCTTGCCGTGGGC
>JAJZZB010000277.1 GCA_021797795.1 Actinomycetes bacterium
TCGCCTACATCGTCTTCGGCGTCGGCGTCGGACTGGTCAACACCCCACTGGCGACGACCCGCGGTCTCCGGCATGCCCGCCAGCCGGGCCGGTGCCGCTGGCGCGGTGGCCTCGACCAGCCGGCAGGTGGGTCAGTCCCTCGGCGCCGTCGTCACCGGTGCGATCTCCGTCGGCGCGCTCGGCGGCGGCCCGCTCGAAGAGGGGTTCGCCGGTGCCAGCCACCCGGCCTGGCTCGTCCTCACCGCCTGCGGGGCGTTGATCCTCGTGCTCGGTCTGGTCACGACCACGCCTTGGGCCCACCGGACGGCCCACCGTACTGCCGAGCGGTTCGGGCTCGAGGACCTGCAGGCACCGAGAGCCCAGCTCAGCGGTCCTCCAGCTCCGAGCGGGCGACCTGCGACATGAGGCGGTAGTCCATCTTGCCGTTGGCATGCCGCGCCACCTGCGAGATCGCGAGGACCCTCCTTGGTGCCTTGTAGCCGGCCAAATGAGCCTTGGCGTGGGCCAGCAGGGCCTCCTCGTCGAGGTGGGCGCCCTCCTCCGGCTCGACGAGGGCGATGACCGCCTCGCCGAAGCGCTCGTCGGGTACGCCGACGACCGAGGCGTCCCGGACGCTCGGATGGCGTTTCAGCACCTCCTCGACCTCTTCGGGGAAGACCTTCTCCCCGGCGGTGTTGATGCAGCCCGAGCCACGCCCGAGCAAGGTGATGGAGCCGTCGGGCTCGACGGTCGCCCAGTCGCCGGCGACCACGAAGCGCCGCCCGCCGATGGTGAGGAAGGTGGCCGCGGTCTTGTCCGGGTCCTTGTAGTAGCCGACGGGGAGGTGGCCGCTCACCGCCAGGCGACCGGCGACCCCTGAGCCGGGCGGCACGTCCCGATAGTCGCTATCGACAACCCTCACGTGGTCCCCGAGCCGGAATCGTGCCGTCGCCGCCTCGCCGGGCTGCTCGACGGCAGCGCTGCCGATCGACCCTGACTCCGAGCTGCCGAGACCGTCCACCAACCGGGCGTGCGGGGCGTGATGCAACAGACGGTCCTTGCTCTCGCGAGACAGCATCGCACCCGACGACATGATCAGCCGCAGGCCGCTCAGGTCGTAGCGGCCCGGCTGCGAGCCGAGCTCGGAGAGGATCGGCTTGGCGAAGGGGTCGCCGACGATGCACAGTCCCTTCACGGCCCGCCCGGAGACGGTCTCGAGCAATTCGACCGGGTCGAAATGGGTGCTCGTGAGCGTCACCACCGAGCCGGCGGCCGACAGCGCCGCCATGGCGAACCAGCAGGCCGTCCCGTGCATGAGCGGCGGGCCGGGCAAGACCCGGGGACCCGGTCGTGTGTAGCGGCCGAGGTAGCCCTCGACGTCGGCCCCCTCCGGCGGTCTGCGGCCGTACTGCTTCTCGAGCATGAGGAAGAAGTCATGCTGCTGCCACATGACGCCCTTCGGCATCCCGGTGGTGCCACCGGTGTAGAGGAGGTTCAGGTCCTCGCCGGAGCGTCCCCAGCCGGCCCGGACGCGCACCGGCGAGGAGCCGGCCGCCTCGTCGTAGGGGACGGCCCAGGCGGGGCAGCCGTCGTCTCCTGTGGGTCTCGGAACCCGGATCCAGCACCTGATCCCCGGCAGCTCGCCGCGGAGCCGCTCACATGTCTCGGTGAACTCGGCGTCGAAGACGACAGCCGCGACGTCAGCGTCCTGCCAGAGGTAGACGAGCTCCCCGTCTCCATACCGGAAGTTGGTGTTGACCGGAACCAGCGATGACTTGAAGCAGGCGAAGAGAGACTCGAGGTACTCGGGACGGTTCCGGCAGTACTGGGCCACCTTGTCCTGGCGCCTCAAGCCGGAGGCCAGCAGCGTGGCAGCCACGCCGTCACTCCGCTCGCTGAAGTCGCGCCAGCTGCGCACGACGGCGCCGTGCAGCAGCGCAGGCTCGTCAGCGAAGCGGTCGGCGAGATGCTCCCAGACGTCGGCGAAGTTCCACTGCGATGCTGGCATCAGACTCGATACGGTACGCCGTGCAGCTCACCGCCAGCAGCCCGGTCGGGCGCAGAAATCAGTACCAGCCGTAGCTCTCCTCGTGGCGCCAGGCCTGCGCCGGGTTGCCGTAGCGGTGGAGGATGTAGCGCTCGCCGGCCACGCACTGGTACCAGCCGGCCGGGTGGTACTTGGTTCCGTACCAGTACTCGTGCCAGTTCACGTACTCGCTCGACATGAGAGAGCTGGACATCTGGTACCAGCCGTACTGGCCGGCATTGCGGGCGTGCCAGTTGAACGAGCTCTCGTAGCAGATCACCTTGGCGAGGTCGCGCCGGTAGGTGATGTTCCACCAGAACGACGAGGGGATGTTGCGCAGCTTCGTCGCCGTCGCCTTGATCCTGCTCCAGACGACCTTCGGAGTGGAGCTGACGCCGTAGTCGTTGCACGAGATCCAGTGGCTGTTCGCCGTCGCCGCGTCAGCCGTCGAAGGGGTGCTCAGCGGCCCGACGAAGGCGAGCAGAGAGAGCGCCGCCGAGGACAGGAGCAGGCCAAGTACAAGACGGATCTGACGCATATGTGTGGTGCCTCCCGAAGTTCGCGGCAGGGCTCAGGTCGATCGCCACACAGCCGAACTATGCCTGGCTTGGCGAAAGCGAACCGCTTGCCGATGCTGACGGACGCAGGCTCCGTCAGCGGACTCTTGGTATGGCAGCTCTCGGTGCCACGGATGGGACATGTTTGACGCTTGGCACCACTGCCGTCAACTTTGAATGGTGACGATTCCTTTACGATCCTTAGAGGTCTCGTAACATTTGACAACACGGTTGTCGTCGCGTAGTAGGGCTTCGTCGAGGAAAACTCGAGGTGCGAGGCGCAATTCACGCTTGCAGGCAAGGTGACGGTGGCACGGAGCGGCCGAACGGCCGGATCCGGCTACTCCGGCAGAGGCCCGCCTTCGCGAGCAGTGGTGGCAACCGGGTGTCGAGAGCGTCGCGGCGGGCGAGGACGAGCGGGAGCTCCCGCCCGCTCGGCCGGGGCCGTGGGTGAGCCTCGGCCGGTGAAGATCTGACTCCGCCCGGGAAATTCGGGGCTCCCGGCATGAATGTGGGTCATCCACCGGGATCCGCGAGGCGCTCGTGCGGCAGCACGTGCTCGATAGGGCCGACGGTCAACATCACGAGGGCGAGCGCCGCCTTGGCGGA
>JAJZZB010000066.1 GCA_021797795.1 Actinomycetes bacterium
GTGGCAAGCCTCAAGATGTCGACGCATCACTTCACCGAGGATCTGGGCCTCGGCGTGAGGATGTTCACGAAAAGAAAGATCGGCGTCGTCCCAGGCTTCCGCGGTGCGCGACCGGCTCGGCAGATCATCCGGCGTACCCATGCGGTCGAGGGCCGAAGGTGAGGTACGCGTACTACCCCGGGTGTTCGATGCACTCTGCGACGGCGCGCGAGTACGAGAGCTCGCTTCTGGCCGTGTCCGCTCTCCTCGGGCTGGACCTGCAGGAGGTCGACGACTGGTACTGCTGCGGATCGGGAGCTGCTCATTCGGTCTCCAAGCTGCTGGCGGCGACTCTCCCCCTCGGAAACCTCGCTTCCAGCAGGAGGATGGGCCTCGATCGGGTTGTCGTCCCTTGCCCTTCGTGCCTCGCCAGGTTCAAGGCGGCACTGTTCCACGTCGAGCACGAGCCTGAGCTGAGCGCCCAGGTCAAAGAGGTTGTTGAGGGTGACTACCGGGCCAAGGTCTACCATCCGTTGCAGCTGCTCTCCCACCCAGACGCGCTGGCCGCCATCGCCGCGGCGCGCAAACCGATACCCCCCGACTGGAAGGTCGCCTGCTACTACGGCTGTCTTCTGACGCGCCCGCCCAAGCTTGCCCAGTTCGACGACGTTGAGAACCCACACTCGATGGACGACGTGCTCCGAGCAGCGGGGTTCCCTACCGTCGACTGGCCAGGCAAGACCAACTGCTGCGGCGCCGCGCTGACGCTCACGCGAAAGGACGTCGTGGTGAAGCTCTGCCACGACATCCTCCAAGAGGCGAAGGAGTCGGGGGCAGATGCGATCGCCGTCGCCTGCCCAATGTGCCAGGTGAACCTCGACACCCGCCAAGAGGAGATCGAGGCTCGATACGGGGACCGCGACCGGCTCCCCATCCTCTACTTCACCCAGCTGCTGGCGGTGGCGTTCGGGCTTTCCCGGGAAGTGCTCATGTTCGAAAAGCACATGGTCGTTCCCGGCCCAACGCTGACGGAGGTCGCCTTCGGTGACCGATGAGACGGTCGGAGCCGCTCTCGTCGTAGGCGGGGGCATCGCAGGGATGCAGAGCGCGCTCGACCTGGTCGAGGCCGGCATCAAGGTCTACCTGGTGGAGAAGGGCCCGGCGCTCGGTGGCGTCATGGTGCAGCTGGACAAGACGTTCCCGACGAACGACTGCGCCATGTGCACGCTCTCCCCGAGGATGGCCGACGCCGGGCGTCATCCCGACATCGATTTGCTCACCTTCAGTGAGGTCGAATCAGTCTCCGGTGACGCCGGGCGCTTCAGGGTCAAGGTGCGCAAGAAGGCCCGGTTCATAGACGGCGACCGCTGCACGGGGTGCGGTCAGTGTACGGATGCGTGCACGTGGAGGGAGATCCCGTCGGAGTTCGACAAGGGCTTGCGCTCGCGCCCGGTCTGCTATACGCCGTTCCCACAGGCGGTTCCGCGCTGGCCGATCATCAGCCGCGCCGGCACCTCGCCGTGCACCTTCCGCTGCCCGGCGGGGATCAAGGCCCACGGCTATGTCTCCCTCGCGCGAGCCGGCGAGTACGAACAGGCCTTCGAACGGGTGCTCGACGCAACGCCTCTGGTGGGAACCTTGGGCCGTGCGTGCTACGCACCCTGCGAAGACGAGTGCACCAGGGGACTTCTCGAGGGCTCGGTTCCGATCCGGGCGATCAAGCGCTTCGTCGCCGACGTCCACTACGGGCGCCAGCAAGATCGGCACGACGGACGTGCAGCCACCACTCCTGCCGCCGACGGCAAGCAGGTCGCCGTCGTCGGCTCCGGGCCGGCAGGGCTGACTGCCGCGTGGCACCTGGCGCGCCAGGGCTACCGGGTGAAGGTGTTCGAGGCCGAGCGTGAACCGGGGGGAATGCCCCGTCTGGCCATTCCCGACTACCGGTTACCGGCCGACGTGGTTCAGCGGGACGTCGACAACCTCACCCGCCTCGGCGTCGAGCTGGCGACGGGCACGCCCGTCGAGGGCCTCGGAGCGCTCCGAGGCGAGGGGTTCGACGCGGTCGTCGTCGCCACCGGGACGCCCCGGGGGGTCAAGGTCGGCGTTCCCGGCGAGGACGACCTCGACGGCGTCCGGAGCGCGCTCGAGTTCCTGCGCGAGATCAAGCTCGGCCACGCGCCGGACCTCGGTGGCCGGATCGTGGCCGTGGTGGGCGGCGGCAACGTGGCCGTCGACGCGGCCCGCAGCGCGCGGCGACTCGGCGCCGCGGCGGTGCACCTGGTGTGCCTCGAGTCGCGAGCCGAGATGCCTGCTTACGACTGGGAGGTCGAAGCCGCGCGCACCGAAGGCGTCATGCTTCACGACCGTTTCGGCATCGCCTCGTTCCGTGGCGTGGCCAGCCTCGAGGCGCTGCAGCTCAAGGCCTGCACGTCGGTGTTCGACGCCGCTGGAGCCTTCAGTCCCTCCTACGACGATGCCGTGCGCGAGGAGCTCGCCTGCGACCTGGCAATCGTCGCCATCGGCATGGGAGCGGACACGGCGGCGTTCGCCGAGCTCGCTCCGGGCGGACCTGCGACGTTCCCGGCGAGCCCCTCGACGCTCCAGACCTCGCGGCCGTGGATCTTCGTCGCCGGCGACGCCGCCAACGGACCGACCTCGATCGCCGGAGCGGTGGGCCACGGCCGCAAGGCGGCCTTCATGGTCGACCGTTTTCTCCGGGGAGCTCCGCTCGACGAGGCTGCCTTCGATTTGAACCTGGCGCTCGTCGACAAGACGGAGGTGCTGGCGAGGCGTCATCCCGCCCAACGCCGTCTCGACCTGCACACGCCCGCAGCGGAGCTGTCGGCCGGGCCGGTCGACTTCTCGGAGCTCGAGAGAGCCTTGAGGGAAGACGAGGTTCGCTACGAGGCTGGGCGGTGCCTCGACTGCGGCATCTGTTCTGAATGTGCCCAGTGCGTAGCAGCCTGCGAGGTCGGTGCCGTCGACCTCGGGATGCGCGATCGACAAGTCGAGCTCGAAGTGGGCGCCATCGTGCTCGCGTCCGGCTCCGAGCTGGTGGATCGCGAGATAAGGGAGGAGCTGGGCTACGGCCGTTATCCGAACGTCGTCTCGAGCATCCAGTTCGAGCGCATGCTTTCGGCGAGCGGGCCGTACACGGGTTCCGTCGTCAGGCCCTCCGATCACCTTCCACCTAAACGCATCGCGTTCATCCAATGCGTGGGCTCGCGCGAGATGGACCACAACTACTGCTCGTCCGTCTGCTGCATGTACGCCACCAAGGAAGCGCTGATCGCCAAGGAGCACGATCCCGACGCGAGCTGCACCATCTTCTACATCGACCTCCGGGCGTTCGGCAAGGGCTTCGAGTCCTACGTCGAGCGTGCCAGGAAGGCAGGCGTCAGGTACGTCAGGTGCCGTCCCTCGTCGGTGAAGGAGGCCGCCTCCACAAGCAATCTCGTCATCCAGTACCAGGGGGAGCGCGGCGGGATGACGTCGGAGGAGTTCGACATGGTCGTGCTCTCGGTCGGACTCCGTCCTACCGGGGAGGCCGCCGAGGTGGCCCGCACCTTCGGTGTGGTCACCAACGAGCACGGCTTCGTCTCCACGAACGAGCTGTCTCCCACCGAGACCTCCCGGTCCGGTATCTACGTCGCCGGCACACTGTCAGGACCCGCGGACATCCCCGAGAGCGTCATGCGTGCCTCGGGTGCGGCGGCACAGGTGATGAGCCTCCTGGCCGGCAGTCGTAACACTCTGATGGCGGCGCCCGCCTACCCGCCGGAGCGCGACGTGTCCCTCGAGGAGGCCCGTGTCGGCGTGTTCGTGTGCCACTGCGGGCGCAACATCGCCGGGACCGTCGACGTGAAGGACGTGACCGAGTACGCGAAGAGCCTGCCCGACGTCATCCCCGAGAGCGCCAACCTGTACACGTGCTCGACCGACAGCTTGCAGGGCATCAGCAAGGAGATCGCCGAGCTCGGGCTCAATAGGGTCGTGGTGGCCTCGTGCACGCCGCGCACCCACGAACCGCTGTTCCAGGACACGCTGCGGCTGGCGGGTCTCAACCCCTACCTGTTCGAGATGGCCAACATCCGCGATCAGTGCTCCTGGGTACACGTGAACGAACCGGAGGCGGCCACGCAGAAGGCCAAGGACCTCGTACGGATGGCGGTGGCCAGGGTGAGGATGCTCAAGCCCCTCGACACGACGTCCGTGCCGGTGAACGGCGACGCACTCGTCATCGGGGGTGGTGTCGCAGGCATGACGGCCGCGCTGAACCTGGCCGACCAAGGGTTCCGCACCCACCTGCTGGAAAAGCAGCAACATCTGGGCGGCAATGCGCGCAGGCTGCGATTCTCAGCGGAGGGAGTGAGCACGCAAGCGTGGCTGCAGGCGTTGACCGAGAGGGTCGAGAACCACCCCGACGTCGAGGTGCATCTGGGTGCGACGGTCGTCGACTTCGGGGGCACGGTGGGCAACTTCCGGACGGCGTTCGACGTCGCCGGCGAACGGATCGAGGTCAGGCACGGAGCGGTCATCGTGGCGACGGGTGCCGAGGAGTACCGGCCCGTGGTGTACGGCTACGGCCACGACGACAGGGTCATGACCCAGCTCGACCTCGAGGAGAAGTTGAGCCGCGGCGAGTTCGCACCATCGTCCGTGGTGATGATCCAGTGCGTCGGCTCTCGTGACGAGTCCCGCGGCTACTGCAGCCGTGTGTGCTGCACTCAGGCCGTCAAGAACGCCGTGAAGATCAAGGAGTCGTCGCCCGGGACTCCCGTGTACATTCTGCACCGGGACGTCCGTACCTACGGCCTGCACGAGGCGCAGTACCGCAAGGCGCGCCAGGCGGGAGTCAGGTTCGTCCGGTTCCATGAAGATCAGGCTCCGAGAGTGATCGACGGCCACGGCCACATGGAGGTCGAGGTCATCGATACCACGCTGGGCGCCACGCTCAACGTCCCCTGCGACACCGTCGTGCTGGCAGCAGCGGTGGTGCCGAACGAGGACAACCCCGTCCTGGCGCAGTTGCTCAAGGTTCCCCGGAACCAAGACGGGTTCTTCCTCGAAGTGCACCAGAAGCTACGACCCATGGACTTCTCGAGCGACGGCATCTACCTGTGCGGGCTTGCCCACGGGCCGCAGTCGCTCGACGAGAGCGTCACCCAGGCACAGGCAGCGGCTGCCCGAGCGGCGACCGTGCTGGCCAAGGATCGCATCGAGCGCGAGCCCCGCATCTCCGACGTCGTCGACGAGAACTGCGACGGCTGTGCGTACTGCATCGATACGTGTCCGTTCCACGCACTGAGCCTCGTCGAGTACATGAAGGGCGGGTCGGTCAAGAAGGTCGCCGAGTCCGACCCCAGCGTGTGCCGTGGATGCGGCGTATGCATGGCGACGTGCCCGAAGGGTGGCGTCAACGTCCGCAATTTCACGCTGGCGCAGCTGTCGGCCGTGGTCGAGGCGGCGTTGGCGAGGTGACAGGCGCGTGACCGGAGCCACCACCGCAACGGTGGAGCGAGCAGTGGCCCAGCCAGCGGTGGAGCCCGTGCGCAGCAACGAGTTCGAGCCTCTCGTCCTCACGTTCTGCTGCAACTGGTGCGCCTACGCAGGCGCCGACCTGGCCGGGGTATCGAGGATGCAGTACCCGCCCAACATCCGCATCATCCGGGTCATGTGCACGGGCATGATCCATCCGAACCTCGTTATCGAAGCCCTGACGAAGGGGGCCGACGGCGTGCTCGTCTGCGGGTGCCACATCGGGGACTGCCATTACCAGTCGGGGAACATGCGGGCGGAGGCCCGCGCCGACTCCATCAAGCTCATGCTCGAGGACTTCGGCCTCGAGCCCGAGCGCTTCGACCTGCAGTGGGTGTCGGCGTCCGAAGGGGCGCGCTTCGCCCAGGTGGCCACGGACATTGTCGAGCGGGTCCGGGCGCTCGGGCCCAGCCCCTACCGGGTGTGAGGTGGGAGCGGTGCAGCGGGCCAGGGTCTTCGCCGGGAAGAAGTACATGTGGGACGGGGAGGAGTACAGCGACAGCAAGGTAGCTGACGAAGTGGCAGCCGCCTACAGGGCCGATCGCTTCGCGGTCGAGACCTTCGAGGAAGGCGGCGTCTGGTTCGTGTTCAGCAGGAGAAAGGTCGGCACTACGTCGGAAGGCTCCGCGGTCGGAGACCGCTAGGAGCACGAGAGCGAAGGAGGGCGTCACCCATGGTGCGTGTGTCGGAAGAGTGGTTGAACATCTGCGGCGGCTGCGAGGTGAGCATCCTCGACATCGGCGAGCCGTTGCTCGACCTGCTGCCCCAGCTCCAGTTCGTCCACATGCCGGTGTTGATGGACCACAAGTACTTCGGGCAGACGGGTGAGGGCACGACCATGGAGATCCCGGAAGCCGAGGTCGGCATCATCACCGGCGGGATACGCAACGAAGAGGAACGGCAGATCGCCACCGAGATGCGCAAGAGGTGCGACACGCTGATCGCGCTCGGCTCCTGCGCCTGTTTCGGCGGCATCCCGGCCCTGGCCAACCAGTACGTCATGGAGGACCTGTACGAGACCGTGTATCGGGCGTCGTACACGACCGAGCCCTCGGCGACTCCGTCGGAGGATCTCCCGCCGCTGACGGACCGGATCTACGCCGTCGACGAGGTTGTGGACGTCGACGCCTACCTCCCGGGCTGTCCTACGTCGCCCGATCTCATCGTCGAAGCGCTGACTGCGGTACTGGAGGGGAAGCCGTTCTCCCTGCCGGAGCGGAGCGTCTGTGACGAGTGCCCGACCACGCGGGAGAAGAAGGCGGTGACGTCGGTGAAGAGGCCGCTCGAGTCGATCGTGCCTCCGGGGCAGAGCGTCGAGTCCTCACGGTGCCTGATGGAGCTCGGCTACCTATGTCTCGGCCCGGTCACGAAGGCCGGTTGCGGTGGCCATGACAAGGTTCCGAGGTGCATCAGGGCGGGAATGCCCTGCCGCGGCTGCTTCGGCCCCATCCGCGAGGGCGCCAACCCCATGGTCGACATGATGGGTGCGCTGTCGAGCATCGGCCTCGACCCGCGATCTATCCCGGACCGCTCGGCCACTCTCCAGCGCTACACGGGAGCCCACAACAGGCTGCGCCCCCTTCCCTCGCGGTAGGCGGTGAGAGCCGCAGGGGAGGTTTCCGATAGTTCGAGGGACGACACATCTGCGAAGGAAGAGGACGACATGAGCAAGACGATCACCATCCAGCCAGTCACGAGGATCGAAGGGCATGCAAAGGTCAACATCTACCTCGACGATGCCGGGAACGTCAGCGATGCCCGCGTCAACGTATTGGAACTGAGAGGCTTCGAGAAGTTCTGCGTCGGGCGACCGGTAGAGGAACTGCCACGGATCGTGACAAGCATCTGCGGCGTGTGCCCGTGGTCGCACCACCTGGCCAGTTCGAAGACCTGTGACGGCATCTTCGGCGTGGTGCCACCTCCCGCGGGCAGGAAGCTTCGTGAGCTGGCCAACTCGATCGCCTTCACCGAGGAGCACATCCTGCACTTCTACTTCCTGGCCGGCGCGGACTTCGTTCTGGGGCCCGACGCGGACTACGCCGTGCGGAACGTCATCGGGATCGCGGAGAAGTTGCCCGACGTCGCCAGGCAGGTGGTGAGAGCCCGCGCTCTGGGCGCGCGCATGCTCGAGGTCCTTTCTGGCAAGTCGATCCACCCGGTGGCGTCCGTCCCTGGCGGTTTCAGTAAGGCCTTGAGTGGCGAGGAGCGCGACGAGATGCTCGTCATGGCGCGGGAGATCCTAGACCTCGCCAAGTTCTCCATCGCCTACGCCAAGAACGAGATCATCCCCAAGTATCTCGATGTGGTGAAGACACTTGGCGTCATCACCACCGGGTTCCTCGGAACGGTCACAGAGGACGGTACGCTCGATCTGTACGACGGCGTGCTGCGGATGATGCAACCTGACGGCACCTACGAGGACTTCGGCTACGACACATACGCGGACCACATCTCCGAGCACGTCGAGCCGTGGTCGTACATGAAGTTCCCGTACATGAAGAACGCGGGCGGGTTCTCCATGGATCTCGACAACCCCGTGGGCATCTACCGGACGAACAGCCTTGCCCGGATCAATGTGTGCGACCGGATACGGACCCCGCTGGCTCAGGCCGAGCTCGAGGAGTTCAGGAGCACCCTCGGCAGGCCGGTACAGCTGACCCTGGCCTACCACTGGGCGAGACTGATCGAGCTCCTCTACAACGCCGAGTACGCCATCGAGCTGCTCCACTCCGACGACATCACGTCCACGGACACGAGAGTTCCAGTGCAACCACGGGCTGCCAGGGCCATCGGTTGCGTTGAGGCTCCGAGGGGCACCCTGATCCACGAGTACGAGACGGACGACGACGGCATGGTCACCTCCGTGAACCTCATCGTCGGCACGACGCACAACAACGCGCCGATCAACATGTCGGTGAAGAAGGCCGCTCAGGACACCATCAAGGGTGGCAAGTACGACCAGGGCATGCTCAACATGGTCGAGATGGCCATACGGGCCTACGATCCCTGTCTGTCGTGCGCCACCCACGAGCTCGACGGGCGCATCCCGGTGGAGATCAACCTGGTGGCCCCTGACGGCGAGACCATCGACGTCATCCACTGAGGAAGGGGTGACCACATCGCGACCACAGACCACCTTCCCAGCTACTGTCTGGCCGACACCTTGATACTCGGGTGCGGCAATCCGCTGCTCGGCGACGATGGGTTCGGACCGGAGCTCGTCAGCCACCTGGGCATGCACGCCCAGATGGCGGAGGGCGTGCTGGCGCTCGACAGCGGCATGGGCGTGACGAGGATCCTGCTCGATCTCGCCCTCGCCCCGCGGAGGCCACGCAGGCTCGTGGTCGCCGATGCCATGCGCCTCGGGAGACCGGCCGGGAGCGTGTCGCTTGTGCCGCTGGACGAAATCGAGGTCGCGCCCATGCGTGCCGTCTCGGCGCATCAAGAGCCGACTTCGGCGCTCTTGAAGGAGCTGAGCAGCCTGACCGGGATCGAGGTGTGGTTGTTGTCGGTCGAGCCCGAGCGCATGCCCGAAGAGGTGTCTCCCGGTCTGTCCGCAGTCGTCGGAGACGCCATCCCCCGGGCATGCGACCTGCTCCGGGAGTTCTGCTGAGATGCACGAGCTTGCGCTCGCGGAGGAGATCGTGCGGGTTGCCGACAAAGAAGCGGCGCACGTCGGCGCAACGCGCGTGCTGTCCGTGGGCGTGACGGTGGGGCAGCTGATGCAGGTCGAGGTCGACTGCCTCCTCTTCCTTCTCGGCATCGTCGGCGACACCTCCCGGTACACGGCCGGCGCCGCCTTCGAGGCCACGGTGGAGCCGGCGCGGCTGCACTGCCCGGAGTGCGGTGCGACGTGGGACATGGACGACTGGGTCTTCCTCTGCGGGAGGTGCGGCTCGACCGAGGTGCGAGCACTGTCAGGAGAACGCCTCGAGGTGACCACCATGGAGGTGGAGCTCGACGGCGACGGGCAGCGCACAGGTGCGACCGACCGATGGTGAAGCTGGACGTACGCGCGAACGTGCTCGAGGCGAACGACAAGATCGCGGCTCGGCTCCGACAGGAGTGGCGAGGCCGCCGAACCGTCGTGATCAACCTGATCTCTTCACCGGGATCCGGCAAGACGACGCTCCTCGAGCACACGCTGGCGCGACTGCAGAGTCGGCTGCGGGTGGCGGTGCTGGTGGGGGATGTCCAGACGGACAACGACGCGCGACGGCTGGCACCCTTCGGGTTCCCTGTCCGGCAGATCGTGACCGCCGGCGACTGCCATCTCGAGGCCCACCTGGTAGAACGGCATCTCCAGTTCGTCGAGGCAGCCGGCGGCCTCGATCTCCTCTTCATAGAGAACGTCGGGAACCTCGTCTGCCCGACCGACTACGACCTCGGGGAGGACGCCAAGGTCGTGCTCTTGAGCACGACGGAAGGCGAGGACAAACCGCTCAAGTACCCGGCAATCTTCCACCGCGCGACGGCTGCGCTCCTGACGAAGACGGACCTGTTGCCGCACCTGGACTTCAGCCTGGAATTGGTGAGGCACAATCTTCGGACCGTCCACCCCGGTGTGCCGCTCTTCGAAGTCTCGGCCCGAACCGGCGTCGGTCTCGAAGCGTGGCTCGACTGGCTGTTCCTACAGGTTCGCGCCAAGTGCAGCGGCAACACAGTCACAGGAGGGGATCGCCATGTGCGTGGGCGTGCCGGGTGAAGTGCTCTCAGTGAGCGAAGAGGTCAACGGCCTTCAGATCGGCAAGGTGGGTTTCGGCGGTGTCAGAAGGGACGTCGTCCTCACGTGCGTGCCGGACGTGCGGGTAGGCGACTGGGTGCTGGTCCACGTGGGCTTCGCCGTCAGCCGGATAGACCGGGAGGAGGCGGAACGGACCATGGCGTACCTGCGCGAACTCGGCTGGTCCGATCCCGACGTCCGGGTTGTCGAGGGGCTCGAGGTGGAAGGTGCCGGTTGAGCGCGAGCTCGGCGTCCCGCATGCTCGCCCGGCATTGACCGACCTTCGCAACTGGGATCGTACGCTTCTCTCCCGGTACCGGCCCACTTATCACCCCATCAACACCTCGTGCACCTGGTGCGCGCTCGGGCCATGCGATCTGCTGTCAGGACGCAGCGGCGCGTGCGGGCAGACGCTGGCGGTTCTCTCAGCGCGAGAGGCGTTGATGCTGGCGGTCACAGGGGCTGCTGCCCATGCCGCCCACGCTCGTGCCGTGGTCGGTCACCTGCTCGAGCGGAACGGGGGTGAGCTGCGACTCGACCTCGGGCCCTGGGTGCAAATCCGCGCTCCGATCATCGAGCTCGTCATGGGAGTACGACCGCACTTCTTGAAGGACCTCCTGCCTCTTCTCGCGGCCGTCGACGCGCAGCTCGTCGATCTCTTGGCGGCGACCCACTTCGGTGGAGAGCCGGACACGTTCGATCTCGAGAGCAAGACCTTCCACGCGGGAACCATGGATCTCGTGGTCCTGGAGGTCGCCGACCTCGCCCAGAGCTCCGCCTACCGATACCCCTCGGCGGTGCGCGACACCGTGCTGGTTCCTCTCGGAACGGATCAGGTCGACACGGCCAAGCCAGTGATCCTGTGCATAGGGCATCATTCGGCGGTCGGGCACCGGATCGCCGAGCTGCTTGCCGCCGAGGGGCTCTCGTCGGAGGTGGAGCTGGTCGGGCTGTGCTGCAGTGCGCACGACATGGCCCGCGGGCACGGTGCATCCGTGAAGATCGTCGGCAACCAGCGTGATCAGCTTCCCTTCGTGCGTTCGGGTCTCGCGGACGTGGTCGTCGCGGATCAGCAGTGCGTGAGGCTGGATCTCAAGGAGGAAGCGCTCGCAGCCGGGTCTTGCTTTATCGCCACCAGCGAGGCGGCGTTCAGCGGACTCCCGGACGAGTCGGCCACCGACCCCGACTTCCTGGCATGCGACCTCGTCGAGCGCGCTGTCTCCGGGACGTTCGTCTCCGACGTCGAGCGGGCAGCACGGCTCGCCGTCGCGGTGGCGCTGCGCGGCAAGCGCGTGCGACCCGGTCCCCCGCCGCCAGGCGAGGTAGACGCCTCCGGATGCACCATGTGCGGCCACTGCGACGAGCACTGCCCGCTGGAACTGCCGCTCGCGGAGGGCGTGTTCGAGCTGGCCCAAGGCGGCCGGTGGGGCCTTCTCGAGAGGCTGTCCACTCGCTGCTTGCGGTGCGGTCGATGCGACGCCGCCTGCCCTCTCGCGCTGCCGGTGATGGCGCTCATCGAGGCGGCCGACCGAACCGCGCCGTTGCACAGCGAGGTGCGAGCTGGCCGTGGGCCGATCTCGGACTTCGAGATCAAAAGCGCTGGACCCTCCATCGTCCTCGGCGACATCCCGGGCATCGTGGCTTTTCTCGCCTGTCCGGACTACCCCGACGGCCGCGACTCCGTCGGCTGGATGGCGCGGATCCTCGCCGCACGCGGGTACATCGTGCTCGCGTCGGGCTGCGCCGCGATGGACATGGCCTGGGGAGGTGCGTGTGGGGCGGATCCCGAGTACCAGCAACGAAATCCCTACCAGGAATTCCCCGGCGTCTTCGACCAGGGAGGCTTGGTGAACACCGGATCGTGCGTCTCGGCGTCGCACGCCATCGGAGCCGCCATCAAGGTGGCATCGATCCTCTTGAACCGTCGCTTGGCGGGCAACTACGTCGGTGTCGCCGACTACGTTGTGAACCGAGTCGGGATGGTGGGCGTCCTGTGGGGCGGAGTCACGCCGAAGGCCTTCTCGACGTCGGCTGGCGCGAATCGCCTCGGCATCCCCGTGCTCTTCGGTCCGCAAGGCCATCGTTTCCGGCGAACGATCGAGGCCACGTCCGCGCGCCAGGGATGGGTGTTCGACGCACGGCGTGGCGAGCGCATCGAACTCACCCCGGCGCCGCTGGCGCTGTGCACGACCGCCGCCACGCGCGAAGAGGCCGTGGTCGAGATCGTCCGGTTGTGCCTGCGGCCCAACGACACCGCCACCGGTCGCCAGGTGAAGCTTGGTCACTACGTCGACCTCTCCCAAGCGCTCCTCGGGCGGCCGCCGGGTGACGTCGACCGGTGGGTGCGGTCTGCGTACGACATCCCCGAGAGCTGGGACAGCGACGAACGTGCTGGCCTCCTCCCCCGAGGATGGGTGCACGCTCCCATCCCCGATCCGACGATCCTGGAAGGATCGGTGAGGTCGAGGTGACCTTTCGCGATGCCGGCCTTGTGAGCAACGTGATTGCAGCTCTCGAGAAGGCCGTCGAGCGGGGAACCTCCTACCGGTTGATGCACGTGTGCGGCTCGCACGAGCACACCATCAGCCGATGGGGGCTCCGCAGCCTCCTGCCCGAAGGGCTCGAGGTCATCGCCGGTCCCGGATGCCCGGTTTGTGTGTGTCCGCCACACGAGGTCGGCGAGGCAATCGAGCTCGTCCAGCGCGGCGCCATCCTGGCCACGTTCGGCGACATGGTGAACCTCCCGACGAACTTCGGCTCCCTCGCAGAGGCCAAAGCCGCCGGTGGCGACGTTCGGGTCGTCTACAGCCCGCTCGACGCGCTCACCCTTGCCGCCCGCAATCCCGGACGCGAGGTCGTGTTCTTCGCAGTGGGGTTCGAGACGACCGCCGCTCCGGTCGCGACCGTGCTGTGCTCCACGGGTCTCCCGGACAACTTCAGCGTCCTTGTCTCGCACCGCCGGACTCCGCCGGCGATGGAACTGCTCCTCGGCATCGGTGACGTCTGCGTCGACGGGTTCGTGGCCCCGGGCCACGTCTCGACCGTCACGGGGGCCGAGGTCTGGCGGCGGTTCCCCGATGCCTATGCGATGCCCGTCGTAGTTGCCGGTTTCGAGCCCGAGGACGTGCTCCTCGCGCTTCTCCTCTTGGTCCAGCAGATCAATCAGGGCGAGCCGAAGCTCGAAAACGAGTACGCGAGGGTGGTGCCCCAGCCCGGGAACGTCCCTGCGCTCTCCGCCATCGACACGGCGTTCGAGGTGACGTCGGCGTGGTGGCGCGGCATTGGGCGGATCCCACGCTCCGGACTGGCTGTCCGCCCCGAGTTGGGCAACCGCGACGCACGCCAGCGCTTCGACGTGCACTTCGAGCCCGAGCAGCACGACCTGCCACCGGGCTGCTCGTGCCACCTCGTCATGCTGGGGAAGATCCAGCCCCCGGCGTGCTCTCTGTACGGCCGCAAGTGCACACCTTCCTCCCCGAACGGCCCCTGCATGGTTTCCCAGGAGGGGACCTGCTTCATCTGGTACACGTATGAGTCGGAGGCGTCGGCGGCGACCGCGCAAGGAGGTGCGGCATGACTGATCCCATCGCCCATCGAGCAGACGGCGCATTCACCGGCACGGCCGACCGTGTCATCAACGACGGGAGCACCCCCCCCTCGCTGCTGGCCCGCAGTCCGCGGGTACTCGTGGGGCACGGAGGCGGCGGCCGACTGACGCAGCAGCTGATCGAGGAGATGTTCCTGCCCGCGTTCGGCGATGCGCACCTGGCCGAGCTGCACGACGGGGCCGTGCTCTCGCTCGGCGGGACCCGCGTCGCCATCTCCACGGACAGCTTCGTCGTGACTCCCTTGTTCTTCCCAGGTGGCGACATCGGCGAGCTTGCCGTGAACGGCACCGTGAACGACCTTGCCATGTGCGGTGCGATACCCCAGTACCTCACCCTCGGGCTCATTCTCGAGGAGGGACTGCCCATGGAGACGCTCTGGCGTGTCGTCCAGTCGATCGACAGGGCCGCCCGGCGCGCCGGGGTCTCCGTCGTCACCGGCGACACCAAAGTGGTCGAGCACGGGCGCGAGCCCGGCCTCTACATCAACACGGCGGGAATCGGTGTCGTGCCTGATGGCATCGACATCTCGCCGCGGCGGGCCCGACCCGGCGACGTGGTCCTCTTGAACGGAGCGATCGCCATACACGGAACGGCGGTCATGTCGGTGCGCGAGGGCCTTGACTTCGAGACTTCCCTCGAAAGCGACACGGCGCCCCTGGCCGGGCTCGTCGGTGCGCTGCTGGCGAAGCTCGGGCTGTCGGTGCACACGCTCCGCGATCCGACACGTGGTGGCGTGGCGACGGCACTGAACGAGATCGCCTCGAGCGCCGGCGTGGGGATCGAGGTCAAGGAGAGTGCGGTGCCGGTGTGGCCGGACGTGGCGGGCGCATGTGAGATCCTCGGTCTGGAACCCCTCTACATTGCCAACGAGGGGAAGGTCCTTGTCATCGTGGACGGAGACGTCGCGGAAGCCGCGCTCGACCTGCTGCGCGAGGACCCGCTGGGCGCAGAGGCGGTGGCCATCGGCAGGGTGGTGGAAGACCACCCGGGACGTGTGGTGTTGCATAGCACGATCGGAGGATCGCGCGTACTCGACCTGTTGTCGGGTGAACAGCTCCCGCGGATCTGCTGAGGAGCTCGTCAGATCAGACCGGCGGCGTCCCTTGCCGCTGCCACGACCGCCTGTCCCAAGCTGATGCCCCCATCGTTGGTCGGCACCCGCGCGTGCTCGAGTACTCCGAAGCCACGCTGCTGGAGCCCGTCGGCCGTTCGACCGGCCAGGAGCCGGTTCTGGAACACGCCGCCGGACAGTGCTACACGGTCGATGCCGGTCGACTCCCTGATCCGCTCGCACCCCTCGACGAGGGCATCGGCGACCGCATTGTGAAAGCGCGCCGCGACGACAGGCTCGGCTACGCGGGCCAGAAGATCGAGCGCCACACGTCGCACGATCTCCGCCCCGGGCACGAGGAAAGGCTCGGTCCCCTCGATCTCGATCCGGTACGTGGAGCGCTCGGTCGGATCGGCGACCTGCTCCAACTCGACCGCGGCCTGCCCCTCGTAGTTGACGCGGTCGCGGAGACCCATGAGCGACGCGACGGCGTCGAAGAGCCTCCCGGCGCTCGAAGTCGTCGGGCTGAGGCGGCTGCTACGTGAAACGGCAAGGATCTTCTCCCAGAGGTGCCCGTGACGAACTGCCACTCCCAGCCCTCTGGGGAGTTCTCGACCGAACGCCGCATCCAGGTACACGGCGGCCATCCGCCAGGGCTCCTTGATCGCCGCGGTACCGCCCGGCATGGGGACAGGCCGTAGGTGACCCACCCGTGTGAAGGAGACGAGGTCCGCCACCAGGAACTCGCCACCCCACAGCGAGCCGTCGACTCCGTACCCGAGCCCGTCGCAGGCGACACCGATCACCGGCCCTACCTCGCCGTTGTCGGCGAGGCACGAGGCGACGTGAGCGTGGTGGTGCTGGACTCCGACCAACTCGATCCCCGTCAGCTCAGTGGCGTACTTGGTGGAGAGGTACTCCGGGTGCAGATCGTGGGCGACGACTTCTGGACGGATGTCGAAGAACCGCTCGAAGTGCTCAACTCCCTCTGCGAACGAGCACAATGTCTCGTAGTTCTCAAGGTCCCCGATGTGGTGCGACAGGAACACCCGCCGACCCTTGCCGAGGCAGAAAGTGTTCTTCAGCTCGGCACCGCATGCCAGCACCTGCCGTCGGAAGGCGTCGCGGACCGTGATCGGCTGCGGAACAAAGCCTCGCGACCGTCGCACGACGGCCTGGCGCCCGCGCCTCGAGAGCACCACGGCGTCATCGGTCCGGACGTGGATCGGCCGATCATGCGTCAAGAAGGCATCGGCGATCCCGCTCAGCCGCTGAAGCGCCGCCTCGTCCAGATAGACGATCGGCTCGTCCGAGACGTTCCCACTCGTGAGCACGAGGGGCGCGTCAAGCTCCCGGGCGATCAGATGATGAACCGGCGTGTAGGGGAGCATCAGCCCCAGCAGACGGTTCCCGGGAGCCACGGAGGGAGCGATCGGCCGCGTGCTCCCTCCGTCAGGCCTTCGCTGCACGAGCACGATCGGACGGCGTATGCTCAAGAGGAGTTGCTCTTCGGTCTCGTCGACTTCGCAGAGCTGCCGTGCCGTCTCGAGGTCGCGCACCATCACCGCGAACGGCTTGTCCTCTCGGTGCTTCCTAGCCCGGAGCGCCGCCGCCGCTGTCTCTGAGATGGCGAGGACGGCGAGGTGGTATCCACCGAGCCCCTTGATCGCCACCACACCTCCGTCGCGCAGGAGTGCCACGGCCCCGAGAAGAGGATCTCCTGGAAGTGGCGCTCCGTCGTTGGCGATCAACCGCAGCGAAGGCCCGCATGCCGGACAGCACACTGGTTGGGCGTGGAAGCGTCGATTGCTGGGATCGTGGTACTCGCGTCCACACTCAGCGCACATGACGAAGCCGGCCATCGTCGTGAACGCCCGGTCGTAGGGGACGTCCCGAACGATGGTGAAGCGTGGCCCGCAATTCGTGCAGTTGATGAAGGGATAGCGGAACCGCCGGTCAGACGAGTCGAAGAGCTCTCGCAGGCAGTCGTCACAGGTCGCAATGTCGGGCGAGACGAGCGTTTGGTGCTCTCCTCCTCGTTCGCTTTCGACGATGAAGAACTCCGTGTCTCCAGTCGACGCCACGCGCGCCGTCTCGACCCGCTCGATAACGGCGAGGGGAGGCGCCTCGCTCTCGAGCCTTGCGACGAAGGCGTCGACTGCCGCTTCACTTCCCTCGACCTCGACGAACACTCCGGCGCTGTCGTTGCCGACCATGCCGGCAAGGTGCAGCGACGAGGCCAGAACGTGGACGAACGGGCGGAAGCCGACCCCTTGGACAATGCCTTCGACAGTGATCCGCAGACGAACCCGCACCTCGACCTCCCTGTGCGGCCACACGATCCGACATTCCCGACACCATCGTCCCGAGCGATCACCCGAGCGTAGGCGCTCTGCGCCGCGCGACCTGATGACACCGGCTATGGCGAAGGCTGGGCGATCGAGTCATGATTAGCAAAGACCGGAGATCGATGCGCCACCGGGTCGTGATCGTGGACGGCGGCAGCTCCGGCATCAGCGTGGCCGTCCGGGTCCGGGGTGTTGGGAAGGACGACGGTGTGGTCGTCCAAACCTGTCGTCTAGCTTGGATGGTCCAACAACTCGACGACCAGCCAGGACGCGCAGGGCGGGGTTCGCCTGGCATTGGTGCTTGTGGTCGTCGGATGCTGCGAAGCACGGTATGTCCGATCGTGGCGCGCTTGGTTCACGGAAGTGGACGAGCTCAGCGTCTTCTCCAACCCCGACCTGGGTGACCCGGCGCGCGGAGCGGTCACGCGCAGCGTCTGCGGCCTATCAGGCCGGTCGCCTGAGGCGGTCAGAGTCCGATTGCGAGCCGAAGCATTGCCCGGGTTCCTCGACGGCTGGGAAGCCGAACACGGGGCTGACTGTTGAAGAACCCGTCCGGGCCACGACCGAGTTGGGGCTGTCCGTCACGGTGGGCAGAGCCCCCGCCGCGAGCGTGCTGGTGCTCGATGCCGGAGCCTGTGTGGCAGTGGATGGGGCGATCGAGGCGGGCGCTCTTGCGGGTTGCTGACAGAGCGGTACCGCGCTCCGAAGCAACTGTGCAGTCGTGGCTCAGGTGTGGCGTGATCCCTCCACCGGTCCGATTCCGGCGGGTTACTAGCGGTACTTTCCGGGCTCGCAGCTGAGGAGCGGGCATCTGTGCTGGTAGATGACGGTATTCGGCGCCCGAACG
>JAJZZB010000278.1 GCA_021797795.1 Actinomycetes bacterium
AACGTCGCCGCTCGCGCGTGGCGATGGCTGGCGATCGTGACGGCGTTGCTCGCGGGTGTGCTCGGGGTGCTCGGCGTCCGGCTGGTGCTCAACGTCGACCATCTGCCCTCCGCCGAGACGCACCAGCGCGCGCTGAGCTTCGCGTGGCCCCTCGGGGGCGTCGCCCTCCTCGGCGCGCTGGTGATCACCCACCGGCTCGGCCATGGTGCGCTCCGGGGTCCTCATGCCCGTGCCCCGCGGCACGCCGCGAGGTCGCTCACGGGGTCGAGCGAGGGCGCCGTATGCAAGGTGTCCGCGCATGGGGGCGCACGCGATCGACGTCCATGCGCGCCGGTCGGACCCATTGGCCTCGCCAGCCTGGTCGTGGTCACGGCGGGCTTCCTCGTGAGCTCGGGCGCCGGCATCTGGTCCTCGACGGCGCGGCCCTTTCCCATGACGGCCCCGCTCTCGAGCTTGCGCCGTGCGGTCGGCAACTCGCTCGTCGCAAGCGGCAGCTGCGCAAGGAACGCGTTCCCGCCGGTCGGCATCGTGCCGAACGTGAACGACGTCTACCAAGTCCACGAGCTGGCCGGCTTCGACCCGATCATCCCGAGGACCTACGTCACCTCCTACGGGAAGGCCACCCACACCTCGACCAAGGTGGAGGTCCCGCCCGCCCTGTTCTGCCCGCAGATCACGACGGTGGCGCTCGCCCGCCGCTATGGCGTGGGCTTTGTGCTCGAGCCCCACGGCGAGCCCGGTCCTCCCGGGACCCATCGCGTCGCGACCGTGGGTGGCGAGGGCCTCTACGTTGTCCCGCACTCGGGCCGGGCGACGCTCGTCACCTCGACCGCCCGCCTTTCGCCGGCGAAGGTCGGCACCAAAGCACTGGACGCGCCAGCGCCGAGCCGGAAGCGGTCCACGCCGTTCCTCACGACGGTGGTGGATGCGAGCGAGCCAAGTCCCTCCTCCTGGCGCTTCGTCTTCGATGCGCGCCAGCGCTCATCGCTCGAGCTGCGCGTGACCGCCGTTCCTGGCTGGCACGCGACCATCGACGGGCGCCCACTGCGCCTGAGGCGCCTGGACGACGTCATGCTCGAGGCGAGCGTGCCCGCCGGCCGGCACGTGGTGCGCCTGACCTATTGGCCCAGCGCGTTCACCGTCGGCCTCGTGGCCGCCGCCGTGGCCCTGTTCGGCCTACTCGCCGGCCTGATCGCCAGCCGATGGCGTCGCCGCCGCGCCGACGCATGACCGCGAGCTCAGCGGCGGCCTCGCGAGCTCCAGACCACGGCGCGATCGCAGGCCGCGAAGGGGCCATCACGACGCGTTGAAGCCCCGCGGCGCACGTCGCCCCGTCGCCGGCACCCGAGCGGCGCGCGCTTGGCCCAGGTGCACGGCGGGCTACGCGCCTCGGCACTGAACAAGGAGGCTCGATCCCACCGCGCTGTGGTGCCGCGCTTCGAGTGGCGGTCGCGACGCAAAGCCTGCCGCCGGTGCCAAGGCGACGGCGGCACCGTGGTCGCGGGCCACCCTTGCCGGTCGCCCAGGATCTGAGCCTGGAACCACCGTCCGACCTCAGCTGACGGCCACTTCCGGCCGACGACCCAGGAGTTCTCAGGAAGCCGGGCTGTTCGGAGACCGCCGGCCGGCGAGAGGGCGTGCGAGGCCAAGCCTTTCTCCGGTGACGTTCGTGCTGGAGACCGCCGGGGCGTGCCGCAGGTGATCTCGAGGGGCGACGCTCAGATGCGCAGCGAGCAGAGGCGCGCGTAGGCGGCGAGCCACTGCCTGGCCCACGGCCAGGCGGTCGGCAGGTGCAGCAGGCGCCGTCGGGCCGAGCGGGTGAGTCGCCCCGGAAGGGCGAGCAGGCGTCGGCGGACCGTCTTTGCGACGAGCGGACCGGTCGTCTTCATCCCGAGCGCGGCGAGCCAGCGAACGAGGTTGTGGGCGATGCTCGAGAGCACGGCCCAGGCGCCGTTCGCCCCGAAGCGCCCGGATGGCAGATGCGACAGTCCGGCGTTCTCCTTCAAGTCGCGGATCGCGAGCTCGACGACGGCGTGGCGGCGGTGATCGGCATCCAAGAACACCGCATCGCCGCTCCGGTTGGTGACGAAGGCGTGGTAGCGGAAGGTCGGGAACAGGCCCGGTTGCGGACCGGTGAGCGTGGTGCGCCGGACGATCAGGCGATGGCCGTGGTAGTCGGCTTCTGTCACCCAGGCCTCGCCGTTCGCCGTGTAGTCGATCGGCGTCCAGGCTGCCTCGTCGACGCCGTCGATGGCGGCGCGCACCGAGGGGTTCTGCGGGGCGGTGATCGAGTAGGCGGCGCCGTGGTCGGCGCACGCCTTCATGACCTTTGCCGAGTAGAAGCCCGAATCGGCCCGAAGGGTGAGCGGCCCGCTGGCGCCACAGCGCCGGACGCGCCCGACGAGCTCGCGCACGAAGCGCTCCGCCCCGCGCCCCGATCCGGCAGAGCCCTTGCGAAACCGGACATGGAGCACTTCGCCGGTCTCGGCCCGGGTCGCGACGAGTGGGTGGTAGCCGAGGACCTTCGTGTAGCCATAGGCGGCGCCCTGCTTCTTCTTCCCGTGCACCTCGCAGATCGTGGAGTCGACGTCGATCGTCATCGGCGCCGACGAAGGGCCCGCGCCCATCGCCCAGGCCCGGGCGAGCAGCAGCTCCGCGAGGCGGTCCAGCTGGCGGACGTGCCCGAAGTCGAACTTGCGGAGGAACGTCCCGAGCGTGGACGGTGCCATCACGCGATGCCCGAGCACCTCGGCTGTCGAGGCGGAGCGCAGCAGGTCCGCATCGTCGATGCACTGCGCGCCGGCGACCATCGCGTGCACGAGCGTGGCGACCCGCCGTCCCGGGAAGGGACGAATCTCCACCACTTCGTCGACGAGCTCGACAAGGCCGAGCTTCTCGCTCAACACGCCGACGAGGGCGAGCCCCGCGTCGGCGACCGCGTGGTCGTCGTCGAACATCACTGACAGGCGCGACGCGTTGCGCGAGACTGGCATCGAGAAGGTGCCTTTCAGATCGGGTTGAACGGGTGGTGTGAGAGCTCCCATTCTCCCTGATCGGGGCACCTTTTCCGCGGATGGTCAGCCGCTCAAAGGCCTATCGGGACGGTGGTTCCAGGCTAAGCTGATCGACTCCGCGG
>JAJZZB010000279.1 GCA_021797795.1 Actinomycetes bacterium
CCGGCCCTTGGTGCCCCCCAGCAGCCCCGGCAGTCCCCAGCCGGCCAGCCCGGCCAACAGCGCGCCCACCGGCCAGCCCGTCACGGCACCGACGAGCACCGCAGCTCCGGCGGCGAGGCCGAGGCGAAGCGTCGCCCGTTCTGCCCGCGGGCGTAGAGGGTCTCGTCGAGGTCGAGGGAAGCTGACACCGCGCCATCCGGCCCAGGCGAGCACCACGCCGAGGCCGACGCCTGCCCC
Organism: Actinomycetes bacterium; assembly: GCA_021797795.1. GTDB lineage: Bacteria > Actinomycetota > Acidimicrobiia > Acidimicrobiales > Bog-793 > JAKACF01. The sequence goes on from JAJZZB010000279.1 coordinate 238, forward strand.
GAGGAGCCCGGCCAGCGCCGTCACCGCTCCCACCACCCCTCCGGCCGCTCCAACAGGCCCGGGTCGAAGCCGACCGCCACGAGCTGGTCGAGGGTGTCGTTGCGAAGCGGGGCACCCGGCACCGCCCGACCAGCGTGGTCGGGGCGAAACACCTCGTTCGAGGTGACCATCGGGCCTTCTGCCCCGGTCACCTCCCGGATCGAGGAGACCACCCGGCGCTCGCCGTCGCGGGCGAGGTGGATCACGAAGTGCACGGCGTTGGCGACGAGCAGGTTCGTCGCCTCCAGCGGCAGACGTTCGGGAGCCTGGATGGCGTAGGTGGCGAGCTTGGAGAACGCCCCCCGAGACGACGAGGCGTGCAAGGTGGCCATCGACCCGTCGGTGCCCTGGCTCATGGCGTTCAAGAGTGCAAGGACCTCTTCGCCTCGGGCCTCGCCGACGATCACCCGGTCCGGAGACATGCGAAGCGCCCAGCGCACCAGCTCGGCCAGGCTGATCCCGCCCTGGCCTTCGAGGTTCACCTCCCGAGCTTCGAGGGCGATGCAGTCCGGATGCAGGTCGGGGTAGCGGTCCAGGCCGAGCTCCAAGGAGTCCTCGATGGTGATCAGCCGCTCGGCGGGTGGGATGTCGGCGGCCATCGCGCGGAGCAGGGTGGTCTTGCCCGCCCCGGTCCCTCCGCAGATGATGCACGACTTCCTTGCTGCCATCAGCGCCCGCAGGAGCTCTCGGAGGGCCACGTCGAGCGTGCCGGTGCCGATCAGGTCGTCCAAGGTGACCTTCAGGTAGCGGTGACGGCGGATCGACACGCAGGGCCGGGCCGCCACGGCCATCAGCGCGAACAGCCGGGACCCGTCGGGTAGCTGCAGCGAGATCCTGGGCGATCCTCGGTCGAAGCGCCGCTCGCCGATCCCGACCCGGGCCGCTGCGGTGCGCAGCATCTCCTCGAGCTCGACGTCGGAGGAGGCGATCGGTTCGACCTGCTCGCGCCGCCCGTCCGCGTAGCGGACCCACACCACGTCGCAGCCATTCGCGTTGATGTTCTCGATCCCCGGGTCATCCAGCAGGCGCTGGAGGCGGTTCAGGCGGAACAGCGCGTCGAAGGCAGCCCGGGCAAGGCGGTCCTCGTCGGCCTCGCCCATCACCGAGTCCCCAGCCGACAGCGCCTGACGGGCATGGCGCTCCAAGGCTTCGGCGATCAGCTGGCGACCGAGCGCCTGCTCGTCGGCCACAGCGAGCGGCGCCTGGCCGGCGGCCTGGCGGGCCCGGGTGCGCTCGCTGAGCGCGGCGAGCACCTCGGCTCGCAGTCCCTCGACCTGGTCGGTGTGGCGGGCACCGGGCTCGTGCCCTGAGCGCTTCGTGGCCCCGCCGCCGGCGGCGAAGGTCCCCATCGTCAGGTGATCGGCGGTCACAGGGGCGCCTCCCCACTCGGCGCGCTCCCATTTCGGCTTACGCCACTCCCGGTTCGGAGGGCCGCTGTTATCCGCGGCGGGCGCAGCAGCCGGGTTCGAATCCCCCCGCCCGGTGGCGCCGTCTCTTCGAGGGTGGAAGATGGCGTCGGCTGAAGGGCCCCGTCGCCGGCGAGGTTCTCGGCCAGGCTGCGCGCCGCTCGCACCAGCGGCGACAGGCGCAGCCGCCGATCCGACGCCGGGAGCACGGTCAGCAGTTCTGCGCCCTCAGGGTCCCATGGCAGGCGCCCGAGCACCTCCACCCCGAGCGCCTCGGCGACCTCGCCGTCAGGGTAGGGGCCGTCTCCCACCGACACCAGCCCCAGACGGCCGGCTTCCACAAGTGCGTCACTGGTTCCCCGGTGTTCGAGGAGGCTGCGGTGTTCGAGGAAGCTGGCGAGGCCATGCAGGTCGGCAAGCCGTGGCCGGATGCTCAACACGACTCGTCCGGCGAGCGCCGTGCCGCCAGGCGAAGACGCCTGAGGGTCGAGCCGGCCGGCGTCGACCAGCACGTCGGCGTCCAGGTCGCCGAGGCGACCCACGAGCCCGGCGAGCAGGGCTCCGGCGCTGCGGGCCCGCTCGGGGTATGGCGGTGCGGCGAGCACCGCTGCGCCGCCGGGCAGGTGCTGGCAGTGCGCCCAGATCGCCTCGGGGTCGCTGCTGCGCCGTGCGGCGGCGGCGAGCGACACCAGGCTCGGCTCCGCCGCCCACCCCGACGCTGCCGCCAAGGTGCCCCCCGCAGGGTCGAGCTCGACGAGGAGCACCGGGCGTCCCGCCGGCCAGGTCGCGGCCAACGCCACCCCCAGCGTGGTCGTCCCACACGAGCGCACCGAGGCGAGCAGCGTGGTCCCCACGATCAGCTCCCGGCTCCGAGCTGGACCAAGCTGGCGTCGCCGGCCGCGGCGAGCGAGGCGACCCCATCGGCGACGCTGTTTCGCACCTGGAGGGAGAAGACCGTGGCGGCACCCGAGCCCGCCGGGGCGACCTGCACGCCGAGCACGGTGGCGTCGACCGGGCCGGCGTTGAGCGTGGTGCTCCCCGACGACGCCGTCACGACCGGGACGACCTGCACCCGGTCGCCGGGCGCGAGGTCGGGGGGGAACAGCCCCGCTTTGAGCGCGATCGCCACTACGTCCGCGCCGGGCGCCACCGCAGAGCGCGTGCCGAGCTCGCCTGGGGTGAGAAGCGCCCCCGCCACGAGCGGTACGGCGACGGGCCGGCCCACCACGCTTGCTTCCTCGCCGACGGGCACCACCCCGAGGCCGACACCGGTCGAGACGCGCACCGCCCGCAAGTCGCCGGTGGTGAGGATCTGGCCGGCGGCGAGCGGCTGGGCGATGACGAGGACGTCTTGGTGGCTGGCGAGGCTCAACGAGGCGTCGGCGAACCCGAGCGCGCAGCCGACCACGAGTAGCACCCCGACCACGACC
>JAJZZB010000280.1 GCA_021797795.1 Actinomycetes bacterium
GGGCCTCGACACGCCGCTGGGTGAAGGCGGCGCCAGGCTCAGCGCCGGAGAGCGCCAGCGGGTCGGGCTCGCCCGGGCGATGCGCCGGACGGCGGCCACCGTCGTCCTGCTCGACGAGCCGACCTCCCATCTCGACGCCAGCAGCGAGGAGCGGGTCGTCGCCAACCTGGACCGCTGGCTCGGCGGGCGCATCCTGGTCGTGGCCAGCCACCGCCCACGGCTCCTCGAGCTGGCCGACCGTGTGGTCACCCTCGACGGGGGACGGCTCGTCGCCCGCGCTCGTCCCGTGACGCCCCGGGGCCGGTGGAGCGGCGAGGGAGCGCCCGGGAGGAGCGTGCGCGTGCAGCCGGCGCCATGACCCCGGTGGCCCCCACCCGCGACGTGGCCCGCGGGCTCCTCGCCGTGACCCTCGGCCTCGTCGGGCAGCTGAGCGGGCTCGGGCTGCTGGCGACCTCTGCGTGGCTCATCACCACCTCGTCGCTTCGGCCTCCGATCCTCACCTTGAGCGTGGCGATCGCCGCGGTGCGACTGCTGGCGCTGCTGCGGGGTCTCGGCCGCTACGGCGAGCGCCTCGCCAGCCACGACCTGGCGTTGCGCATGCTCGCCCGGCTGCGGGTCTGGGCGTACCGTCGGCTCGAGACGGTGGTGCCCGGCGGCCTGAGTGGCGGGACGACGGGCGACGTGCTGTCGCGGGTGGTGGCCGACGTGGACGGCGCCCAGGACCTCGTGGTGCGCGCGGGGGTGCCGCTCATGACCGGGATCGCCACCGCGGCGGCTGCGGTCGTGCTGAGCGGGCTGCTCCTGGCCGACACCTGGCCCGTCCTCGGCGCAGGGCTGCTGCTGGCCGGCGTCGCCGTCCCGCTCCTCGCCCGCCGGGCGGGGCGGCACGCGGCGGAAGCGCTCGCCGCCGAGCGAGGGCGGCTGGCGGGCACGATGGTCGAGACGATCGACGGTGCCGCCGACGTCGTGGCCTTCGGTGCCACCCGACAGATTCTCGCGGCGCTCGACCGAGGCGAAGCCCGTCTCGCCGGCGCGCTGCGACGCAGCGCTGCGGTGGCCGGCGCCGCCACGGGGCTCGCCGCGCTGGTCAGCGGGACGACCACCGCGGCAGTGGTCGCGCTCGGCGTCGAGGCCCTCGGGCGCGGCGCAGGCGGCGGGCATGTCTCGGCGGTGGCGGTCGCGGTGCTCGGGTTCGTGTCCCTCGCCGCCTTCGACGCCGTCGGGGCGCTGCCCGACGTCTTCGCCCGGCTCGACGCGGCCGTGTCCTCGGCCCGGCGGGTGCGCGGCCTCGGCGCTCTGGTCCCCCCGGTCGCCGATCCGACGGCTCCTCGCTCCCTCCCGCCCGGTGACCCCGCGCTGGCCTTCGAGCGCGTGTCGGTCTCCTATGCGCCCGACGGCCCCGCGGCCCTCGAGCGCGTCGACCTCAGCCTCGCACCAGGCGAGGCGGTGGCCGTCGTCGGGCCGAGCGGAGCGGGCAAGACCACCCTGGCGCTGGCGCTGCTGCGCTTCGTGGAGTGCGCATCGGGCCGTCTCAGCCTCGGCGGGGTCGACGTCCGGGACCTCTCGGCGGACGAGGTCAGGTCGCGCATCGCCTGGGCGCCCCAGGATCCCCATGTGTTCGCCACGACCGTCGCGGCCAACCTGCGCCTGGCTCGTCCCGCGGCCACCGATGCCGAGCTCGCAGCCGTCCTCGAAGCCCTCGGCCTGGGTGCCTGGCTCGCAGGGCTCCCCAACGGGCTCTCGAGCGAGCTGGGCGAGCGCGGGCTCAGCGTGTCGGGGGGCGAGCGCCAGCGCATCGGCCTCGCCCGAGCCCTGCTCGCCGACCGGTCGGTGCTGGTGCTCGACGAGCCGACCGCCCACCTCGACGCGCACGCCGAGGCCCTCGTGCGCCACGCGGTGCGCAGCTACGCCGAGGGCCGGACGCTCGTGTGGATCACCCACCGGCTCGCCGGCTTGGAGGACTTCGACCAGGTGCTGGTGCTCCAGGGCGGCCGGGTCGTCGAGCACGGACCCGCCTCCGTGCTCGCCCGGCGCGCCGGCCCCTACGCCGAGCTTCTCGCCAGCACGCCTTTTCCGCTCGCCGTGCCGAGCAGGGCATGATGCCCCGTGACCCTGAAGGAGGAACGTGAGCGCCCGTCCGACCGTCGTCGTCCTCGGGGCCGGCTTCGCCGGCCTGCGTGCCCTCTACCGCCTGCGCGATCTGAGCGATCGCCTGGACCTGGTGCTCGTCGACGCGCGCACCACCAGCCTCGCCCGACCGGCGCTGCCCGAGGTCGCCCTGGCCGGCAGGCCCGTCGAGCACGCCCGGTTCCCCATCCGTGACGCGGCCGCCCGCCACGGCGCCCGGTTCGTGCACCGCGGCGTCGAGCAGGTCGACCTCGAGCGCTCCCGGGTGGTCTTCAGCGGCGGCGACGGCGAGGACCTGCGCTACGACGCGGTCCTGGTCGCGCTCGGTGCCCTGAAGGACTACGCCGCCATCGGAGGCTTCTCGGACTTCGGCTATTCGGTGTGCGACGACACCGAGGCGCCGCGCCTTGCGGAGGCGCTCGAGGCCTTCGGTGGTGGGCCCGTCGTGATCGGCTCCGCCGAGAGCACCTGGGGCAGCCGGGTGGAGGTGCCCCGGCTCGCCGCACCCTGCGAGGGCCCGGTCGCCGAGATCATGTTCATGGTCGACCACGAGCTGCGCCGCCGGGGCCTGCGCGACCGCTCTTCGATCCGGGTGTTCAGCCCCGGAGGCGTCTTCTTCGAAGACGTCGGTGAGAAGGTCCGCACCGGGATCGCACAGCTCACGGCCCGCCAGGGCATCGAGGTCGAGACCGGCAAGGTGCTCGACCACCTGAGCGCGGGCAGCGTGCACTTCGCGGATGGCACCGCCTGGGAGAGCGCCCTGTCGATCGTGCTCCCTCCCTATGCCGGGAACCCCGTGGTGCGGACCTCTTCGGGGCTCGGCGACGAGCAGGGCTTCGTCCCGACCGACGCCGCCATGCGCCATCTCGACGCAGCGCGCGTCTACGCGGCCGGCGACGGGGCGTCGCTGTCGATGCCCAAGCTCGGCCACATCGCCGTCATGGAAGCCGACGTCGCCGCCGCGGCCATGCGCC
>JAJZZB010000067.1 GCA_021797795.1 Actinomycetes bacterium
CGGACCGGCCCGTCGCGGCGCCGACGCCGGTGGCGGTGCCGGTGAGTTGGCCGTGCCACCACGACACGAGCGCGAGGTCGGAGGTAGAGGTGAGCTTCACGTTCGCCTCCTCACCCGGCACGACGACCACGCGCCCGCCGCGTCGTTCGACGAGTCCGGCGTCGTCGGTCGCCTCCGGATCGCCGGCGTGGGCCGCCCGCAAAATCGCCGCCTCGAAGGCCTGCGGCGTCTGCACCCGAACGAGGGCGGACCGGTCCATGGTCTCGACGACCTCGGAGCCGGCAACTCGCTTCACCGTGTCGGTGAGGGGGAGAACCGGGATGGCGCCGTCTGCCCCGGCTCGAACCGCCCCCACGACCGTCTTGCAGAGGTCGGCCGAGGCGAGCGGGCGAGCGGCGTCGTGGACGACGACGATGCCACAGTGGGCGGGGACCGCCTCGAGGCCGGCCCGGACCGAGCCGGCACGGCTCTCCCGGCCGCAGGCAACCTTGAGCTCCCTCGACATGGCCTCCGGGCGGAGGCCGAGCGCGTCGAGGGCGTCGGGGCGCCCGGCGAGATCCGGCGGCAGCACCACGACGATGCCGTCGCTCGCAGGCGCAACGGCGGCGACGGCGTGCTCGAGGACGCTTCGGTTCCCGATGACGGCGAACTGCTTCCGGCCGCCGAAGCGGGTCCCCTGGCCGGCCGCCACGACGACGGCCCACACGGAGTCCGGCACGCGGCCCCGGGCCTAGGGAAGGGCCGAGTTGAGGCGCTCCTCGGCTTCCTCTTCGCTCACGCCGATGGCGAAGGTGAGCTCCGAGACGAGGATCTGACGCGCCCGGGTCAGCATCCGCTTCTCACCGGCTGACAGGCCCTTGTCCTTGTCCCGGATGGAGAGGTTCCGCACGACCTCGGCGACCTGGTAGATGTCGCCGGACTTGAGCTTCTCCACGTGGTTCTTGTAGCGCCGTGACCAGTTGGTGGGCATCCGCGCCTCCTTCTTGCGAAGTACGGCGAAGACCTCCTCCACCTCCTCGTCGTTGATGACCTCGCGCAGCCCCACCTCGGAGGTGTTGTCGGCGGGGACCATGAGCGTGAGATCACCGTAGGCGAGGCGCAGCACGAGGTACTCACGCTTCTCGCCAAAGTGCTCCCGGACCTCGCGGCGCTCTACGACCGCGGCGCCATGATGTGGATAGACAACCTTGTCCCCAACGTCGAACAAATTCAGGACTCCTCAACAGACGTGGCAGAAGAAGGCATCCGATCGACGGCCGCGAACTCGCGTGCGCAGGATGTTCCTCTGGCGCCGCTCCGACGGCACCTGTGCAATTGTGACAGCTTTTTACCCGGAGTGAGACATCCTCGCGAGAGCTGTCGTCGGAGCCCCTCGGCCCGTGCTGGTGGAGGTGGCGAGCGGGCGGCCGAGGGCGGTCAGGATGCCGAGGCTGCGGACCGCCTCCTCCACCGATGCCAGTCGCTCGAGCTCGAGGCCGGCCGGAGCAGAGCGCTCGGGGGTGGCGGCCGGGACGAGGGCCCGCCGGAAGCCGAGACGTGCCGCCTCCGACAGCCTCCGCTCGAAGCGGGAGACCTGGCGCAGCTCGCCGGCGAGACCGACCTCGCCGAACAGGACGGCGTCGTGGGGGAGGGGGATGCCGGTGAACGCCGAGGCCATGGCGCACAACACGCCGAGGTCGGCGGCCGGCTCGCTCACCTTGATGCCCCCGACGGTCGACACGAAGACGTCAGCGCCGGCCACCTGGGCGCCGCAGCTCCGCTCCAGCACGGCCAGCAGCAGCGCCACCCGCGCCGAGCTCACGCCCTGCACGACACGCCGGGGCGGATTCCTCGTCTCGGCCAGCAACGCCTGCATCTCGACCACGAGCGGCCTGCGTCCCTCGAGCACTGGGACGGCGACGGTGCCGGGCACTCCCGGCCGGCGGTCGCCGAGGAGGAAGGCGCTCGGATCCTCGACCGAGGCCAGCCCCTCCTCCCTCATCTCGAAGAGCCCGAGCTCGCCAGCCGGACCGAACCGGTGCTTGGTGGCGACGAGCGCCCGGAGCGAGTGGTGGCGGTCGCCCTCGAACGACAGGACGGTGTCGACGAGGTGCTCGAGGGTGCGGGGCCCGGCGAGGCTCCCGTCCTTGGTGACGTGGCCGACGAGGACGGTGGCCGTCCCCGTCGCCTTGGCGTACTGGACGAGCAGCTGGGCACACCCCCGGACCTGGTTCGGCGAGCCGGCCGGTGACGAGATGCCGGGGTCGCTCACCGTCTGGATCGAGTCGATCACGAGCAGACCGGGCCGGACCTGGTCAGCGCCCTCGATGGAGGCGAGCAGGTCGCTCGTCGAGAGCACGAAGCACTCCTCCTCGAGCACACCGAGCCGGGCGGCGCGTTGGCGCACCTGCTCGGCCGACTCCTCGGCCGCGATGATGAGCGACGAGCGCCCCGTCGATGCGGCTGCAGCCACGGCCTGGAGGACGAGCGTCGACTTGCCGATGCCCGGCTCGCCGCCGAGCAGAGTCACCGAGCCCGGCGTGAGCCCGCCACCGAGCACCCGGTCCAGCTCGGAGAGCCCGGTCGCAAACGGGCGGGCGGCCTCCGGGTCGACGCGGGGCAGCCGAACGGGACGGAGTCCGGCCTCTTCGGAGCGGCCCGCCGGGCTCCAACGGGAGCTCGGGCGGCCGCGGACCTCGGCCTGCTCCTCGACGAGCGAGTTCCACTCGCCGCAGCTCGCGCAGCGACCCACCCACTTGGCGGCCGCGGCGCCGCAGGACGTGCAGACGTGACGGCGGCTCGGGCGGCTCATGGCACTCACGGTACGCGCGGGGTGTTGAATGCTCCGGACTCGGTCGTCGACACATCGGAGAACCCGACCGACCTGGACGGTCGTTCCGGGGATCAGCGGCCGTCCACTCCGGGCGAACGTCCGGCCGGGCCCGCCCAGGGGTCGCCACGGTCTGGAGCGGCGGCGCGCTCTGTGGCCCGGGCCCCGTGCGACCGAACCTGTCTACCCTCCCCGACACTCGTGTGCCCGTCTCCTGCAATGTCGGGAACCGGCGCCTTCGTCACCGTCGAAGAGCGCCACCGCCCCATGTGCCGTGTCGTCGCTCTCGCGGGTCGCCCTGGCTGCTCGGCCGGTTTCCGTCAGAGCGGGGAGATCAGGACCGATTGCCCGGCGCCAGCTTCGTGTAGGCATCGCCGCAGGCGGACGGCTCGCCGAGCGCTCCGTAGGTGCGGCACTGCTGCTGGTCGCACCATCCGACGAGTCGCTTCCCCTGACGAACCTCGAGGCTGTGTTCGGCACACAGGGCGATGTCGGGCAGGATCACCGTGACCGAGTACGAGGGGTCTCCTGGGTCCGGCCCGCGGGCGAGCGTCCGGCGCGGTGGCTCGAGGGCGTCCGTCGCCGGCTCACCGCAGAGGACGCACACCGACTCCGGTGCCGTCGTCACCGCGGAGCGGTCTCCCGCAGGTGGTCGACGGCCGCCGGGCGGGTTCGTGCCGACGCCCCACCTCGTCCGGGCGCAGGACCGACCGGCTGGTCGGTCACGACCAGAGGCATTCGAGCTCCGCCCGGATCCGATCCCTGCGCACCTCGAAATCCTCCGGAGACATCTCGCCGTCCTCGAACGCCTGCTGCAGAACACGCAGGTCGTCGATCAGCTCCGGCTCCCCTCGAGGTGAGAGGGTGGCCGGGTCCGTGGCCTCGGCACCGGCAGCCTGCCGAACAGCTCTTCGCTCCGCCTTGACCTGGGCCCGCTCCAGCTTCTGGCGCTCACGTTGGCGCTTGCCAATAGAGCTGCTCACCTGAGCGTCCTCAGCGGGGCGGCACCGACTCCGGCGCCATCACCCGATCTGTGACGCGCGTTGCAGCCGTGCGTGGGAAAAAAGGACGTGCCCCGGAGGGGTGTTCCCTGGCGGTGAACGATGAGTTGCTCCGTTCGGATCCGGCCGTCTCGGGGATCTCTCGAACAGGCCACGCCGGCTTCTACCAGCGACGATTCCACCCTACCAGGAGACGGCCATCTCTCCGACTCCGCTTCGCAGGCCCGCCAGCCGTGCACAGGGCCGGCGACAGGCCCATCGTCAGCGCTCTCGCTCGGAGACGAGCCGCCGTGATCCCTGTCGAGCGCAGGCGCCCGACAGAAAGGCGAGCCAAGTTCCCGCCCGAAAGCGGTATGAGAGGTCAAGAGAGCTTAGTGGCGCCGCGCAGATGTTCCCTGAACGTCGATCACACCGCCATCTTCGCGTCGTAGACCCAGCGGAAGGGCGCCGCACTCTCGCTGTAGTGGGCGATGAAGAGCATCAGCTTTGCGACGAGCTCCTGGCGGGAGGCGAACTCGCCGGGCCGGAGCGCCTTACGGGTGAGGATCGAGCAGAAGCACTCGACCTGATCGAGCCAGCTCGCATGCGCCGGCGTGTGGTGGACGACAAAGCGCGGACGCAGTGCGAACCACGCCTTCGTCGTCTTGGAGATATGCGAGGAGCCGTCGTCGAGGACGACGTGGATGGCGAGGTCCGGGTCGGTCTTCTCCTCGATCTCCTCCAAGAAGGCCGTGAAGTGCGCCGGGTCGTTGCGAGCGGCGTCGGTGGCGGTCACCGTCCCGGTTCCGCCCTCGAAGGCCGAGAGCAGCGAAGCGGTGCCATGACGGGCGTACTCGAACCCGCTCCGGGCGGGACGACCCGGGCGCACCGGTGTCGCCGAATGCTTGCTGGACTTCCCCTCGATACGGGTCTTCTCGTCGATGGAGAGCACGACGGCGTTCTCTGGCGGCGAGAGGTACAGGCCGCAGACGTCGGCGGCAAGTTCCGAGAACTCCGGGGTGTCCTTGGGGCTCGACCAGTCCTCGACCTTGTGCGGGCGGACGTCTTGCTTGGCGAGGATGCGGCCGATCTGCGACGCCGAGATGGCGATGCCGGCGGCGGCCATTGCGTCGTGGAGCTCGGCGTGGCTCCTCTGCGCGGTGAGCCCGGGAAGCTCGGAGGTGACCTTGGCCATCAGCACCAGCCGGTCGATTGGCCCGTAGACGAGCGGTCGACCCGAGCGCTGCGCATCCTCGAGACCCTCGAGGCCGAAATCGCGAAAGCGGATCCGCCACTTTGAGACCGCCTGGGGCGAGAGCCCGACCTCGACCGCGATCCGCCGCCCGGGCGCGCCATCTGCCGCGAGCAGCACGACCGCGGCACGTTGGCGATCGCGATGTGGCGTCATCTCGGCGCGGACGCGCTGCTCGAGCTCGGTCCGCTCCTCGGTACTCAACAGCAGCGGCTCCACGCTCCACATTGTCGACCTCCCGGGGTCGCCGATGTGGACCAGTTCACCACGTTGGCGGAACTAATGCGTGGATGCACAAACGTGTCACGGGAACAAGCGTTTCGACGCCAAAGAAGGACTACGCCGCTCCCGAGACTCGCTACGCCCGCTCGTGATCGGTGGCCCCTACGGGGCAGCCAAGCAGGTCCGGTGAGTGAGGTTCTACCGTCGCTTCGTGCCAGATGACCTGAGCGACCGCTATGGCGACTTGCTGTCGGGCAGCTACGACTGCGCCGACCGGATCGTCCTCAACGCCTACTTCTCGATCGGCCACAGCCCGGGCGGGTTCAGGATGTGGTGGCGCCGCCTGCACGGCGAGAGCGACGACGACCTCGACAACGCCCACCTGATGCGCATGGCGGGCCGGTTCTCACGACGACTTCGGGCGTGGGCCGGCACCAACGGCATCCCGGTCGTCGACTGCAAGGCGGGAGAGCGCAAGCACCTGATCGCCGAGGTGTACCTCGACACGCATGCTCCGGGCCTCGGCGTCTTCCTCGTCCTCGTCGCCCGCGCCCCGGCGACCACTTGGGACGTCCAGCGGCGACCGGGCGGTCCGATCCGCAACCTCACCAAGAAGAAGGCCTTCGTCAACCACTACTCGTTTCACATCATCGATTCACATCATCGATCCCGTCTTCGGCCACGTGACGATCAAGATGTCCGGTCATCCGCCCTTCGGCGCCCAGGTCATCTTGAACGGCCACGAGCACCTCGCCGCACGAGCTGCTGCGGCCGGCATCGGGTTCAGGAAGGAGGGAAACTGCTTCACGGAGATCTCCGATCCCGCAGGCCTGGCCGAGGAGCCAGAGACCTTGTCGCACCACGCGGCTGTAGGGCGCCTCGGCCAGGTCTGCGACCGGTGGATCTATACCGCCTGTCTGTGCTTCGGGCTCGACCTCGCCGACCAGGAGCCTCCGGATTCTCCTACAGCTACTCCGTCTACCAGGTCGAGTACAGCAGGAACCTGTTGTTCTGTTCCGGGGCCGAGATGGAGGCGGTCTTCGACGCCGTCGTCGACCGCACCCGGTCTCGTCTCGACGTGAAGACGCTGCGGACGCTGTTCGGGACCAAGCAACGACCGAGGACCAAACGGCGAGACCTGTCGCCGAGGGTTGCCGCCGTGATCGAGGCACCTCAGTACGGCCTCACCATCTTCAAGGTCCACTTCGGGGCCTTGACGTTGAAGGGCTACACCAAAGGCGAGCACGTGCTGCGATTCGAGGCGGTCTGCCACAACATGAGCGCCCTCAAGATCGGCCGGGTCCTCGATCGCTTCCCAGGGATCGTCACCCGCCTTCAGGAGATGCTCGAGCGCTTCTGCACCGCCCTCGACTGCGTCGACGTCGCATTCATCCCAGACGGTGTCCTCGACGAGTTGGGAACGGCGGCGCAGCTCGGCGCCACCCCGTCGGTGGTCTCGACCTCAACAAGGCCGCCCGCACCCGGTCCTCAGAGCGCTCCGTGCGCTCGCGGCCGCACCTGACGGCTTCACGGTCGCTGATCTCGCCGAGCACGTCCACTGCCTCGGTGGCGACCCGTGCTACACCACGCGACAGGCCTCCTACGACCTGCGCAAGCTGCGCGCCCACCACCTCGTCGAGAAGCCGGGCCTTGGCCACCGCTATCAACTTCTGCCCGACGCTGCCCAAACCGTCACGGCCCTGCTCGTTCTTCGCGACGAGGTGATCGCACCGCTCATCGCCGCAGTACGTTGTCCTCGCCAGGGGCGCAGACCCTCGAGCTCGACGGCATTGACCGTGACTACGAATCGATCCGGGTCGACATGCAGACGCTGTTCGGCCACCTCGGTCCGGAATGGTCTGCCGCATAGACAACTTGCTGTCGATCGATGTCGCCAAGCGACTAGGGTGCCGCCACCGGTGCGGGAGGGTGGATGGCGAGCAGCATCAGAGAGAAGCGACCGAGCCGGGCCGGGCTCCCCCTGGCGGTGGTCGGGCTCCTCGGCGCGCTCTCGGCTGCCGGGTCCCCGGCCCGCGCTGCCCCCCGCCGCAGCCTGACCGGGCAGCGGGGCGCCGTCGCAGGGCGCGTCGCCGGCTTCCGTCTCCCGGCCCTCCAGTCCCTCTGGCCGGGCGAGCGCTACACGCTGCAGAGCACGAACTGGTCCGGCCTCGTCCTCATGGGCAGCGGCTTCCACGGGGCGAGGGCCAGCTGGACGGTCCCCTCCGTGAAGGCCTCCTCGCAGAGGCTGTACTCGGCCTCATGGGTCGGGGTCGACGGCGCGACCGGCTCCCAGCTCATCCAGACCGGGACCGCCCAGGACACCGCCGACGGCTACTGGGCCTGGTACGAGATGCTGCCGAATCCCGCCGTACCGATCCTCGATCCCGTGAGCCCCGGAGACCACATCAGCGCCTCCGTCCTCGAGACCAAGAGCGGGAGCTGGACGATCTCCATGGCCGACACGACGGCGGGATGGACCTACTCCATGCCGTTCGCCTACTCGGCGCCCGGCCTCTCGGCCGAGTGGATCGAGGAGGCGCCAACCGTCGGGTCGACGCAGTCGACCCCGGCCGACTTCGGCACGGTTCACTTCTCCGGGACCGAGGTCTACGGCAACTTCAGCTCGGGCACCGGCTGGTACCCCACTGCCATGACCGCCAAGAACGAGGTCGAGCTCGTCAACCAGAACGGGCAGGTGCTCGCCCTGCCGAGTGCACCGACGCCGCAGTTGGCGAGCGGCCAGTCCTTCTCGGACCACTACGTGAGCGCCCCGAGCGCCCCGAGGGCGCTCTCGGGGCTGCCGGAGACGACGTCGGTCCGCCTCGCCTGGCGCGCCCCCTCGAGCGACGGCGGGATGGCGATCACCGCCTACGAGGTCCGCGTGTTCAAGTCGGGGGTGCTCGTGAGGACCATCCGGGTCACCTCCACCTCGACCGTCGTCGGGGACCTCTCGACAGGTGGCCCGTACGCCTTCTCCGTCGCCGCCCACAACCTCGGTGGCTGGACCTCCCCGTTCAGCACACGGGTCGCCGTCATGCCGACCCCGCCCCCGGTCGTGCGGGTCTCGAGCCCTGCGCGCTCGTTCCAGGTCACACGCCAGATCCTCGCCCGCTATTCGGCGACCGACCGGCTCGTCAAGGTGGCGAGCTACGACGTCCGCTACGAGATGCGGCGGTACGACCAGACCGGCTTCGGCGCCTGGAGATACCCGTCCGGCTGGCAGCACACGAGCCACGCCTACGAGTCGGTCTTCGGCTCCCCTGGCGACGAGTACTGCTTCTCGGTCCGGGCACGGACGGCCAACGGAGCCATCTCCACCTGGTCGGCGCCCCACTGCAGCGCACTTCCCCTCGGCTCGGCATCGCTCGGCGTCCGCCTGCCCTCCTGGAGCCGGCACACGGCGGCCGGCTACTACCTCGGTACCTACGCAGAGACGACCCGCCTCGGTGCGGAGCTCGCCATCTGGAACGCCCACGTGCGCCGGATCGCGCTCGTCGTCACGAAGTGCCCGACCTGCGGCGACCTCACTGTCCTCGTCAACAACAGGGCCCTCGCGACGCTGAGCACGCATGCCACCACGACCGTCCACAAGGTTCTCGTCTTCCTGCCGCAGTTCTCCTACCGCACGGCGACGGTCTGGCTGAAGTTCACCGGCAAGGGACGCCGGGCGATCGTCGAGGGCCTCGGCCTCACCTGAGACGGCCGGCGCGGGGTTGCCGGGCGGCGCTGCGAGACTGCGTCCATGGATCGGATGCAGCCGCAGGCCGAGCTGGCCGGGCTCGGCCTTGGCGACGACGAGATCCGGGTCGTCGACTACGACTCGACTTGGCCTGTGGCCTTCTCGGTGCTCGCCGCCCCGTTGCGAGAGGTCCTGCCGGCGGCCCGCGTCGGGCACGTCGGCTCGACGTCGGTCCCCGGGTGTGCGGCCAAGCCGCTCATCGACGTGAGCGTGGGCCTCCCGCCCGGCTCCTCGTTCGACCTCGAGGCGGCGACGGTGTGCGGCCTCTCGTTCCGGGCCGTCAACCCGGAAGCCGTCCTGTTCGCCCGCTACGACGGCTCCGGACTGCGCCTCTGCAACGTGCATGTGCGGGAGGCGGGCGCACCGGGTGAGCGTTGGGACCTCCTCTTCCGCGACTTCCTGCGGAGCCACCCCCACGAGGCGGCCGACTACGCCCAGGCCAAGCGGCGGGCGGCCGGGGCGGCCGACCGGGCCGCCTACTCAGCCGCCAAGGCGCCGTTCGTCGAGTCCCTCCGCCGGCGGGTCGAGACCTTCGCGAGAGAGACGGGCTGGCAGCTCGGGGCGCTGGCTCGACGCTCTGGCGCCGGCGCAGCCGGTGGCTGACGCCCACTACGAGGTCGCCCGGCTCGCCGGCGTCTACGACGCCGTCGAGGGCGAGCGGACCGACCTCGAGGCCTACGCCGCCCTGGCTGAGGAGCTCGGGGCCAGGCGCGTGCTCGACGTCGGCTGCGGGACCGGGACCCTCGCCTGCCTGCTCGCCCGAAGCGGCCTCGAGGTGGTCGCCCTCGACCCGGCGACAGCCTCGCTCGAGGTGGCCCGGGGAAAGGAGGGGGCCGGCCGCGTCCGCTTCCTGCTCGGTGACGTCTCGGCTCTGCAGCAGGTCTCGGCGGACCTCGCCACGATGACCGGCAACGTGGCACAGGTCTTCTGCTCAGAGGACGAGTGGATGTCGGTGCTGGCGGCCGTCAGGTCCGCCCTCGTACCGGGAGGCCACCTCGTGTTCGAGACCCGTGACCCGGCGCGCAAGGCGTGGCTCGAGTGGACGGAGGAGGCCTCCCGGATCCACCGGCAGGTCCCCGGCGAGGGTGTCGTCGAGTGCTCCGTCGAGGTGACGGCCGTGAAGGGACGGCTCGTCTCGTTCCGGTCCACCTACCGCTTCGAGCGCGACGGCGCCGTCATGACCTCCGACGCTACGCGCTGCTTCCGCTCGAGACCGGAGGTCGCGGCTTCCCTCGAGGCAGCCGGCCTCGACCTCGTCGAGGTGCGACAGGCGCCGGACCGCCCCGGCAGGGAGATGGTCTTCCTCGCCCGACGGCCAGCCTGACAGCACAAGGGCCGGGTCCGAAGGACCCGGCCCTTGCCGACGGATGGTGCATCTGGTCTGCCGGAGGACCGGCAGCCGACTCAGTTGTCGGCGCCGGCACCCGCCAGCTCGACAGTCGGGGGCTCGAAGCCCTCGATGGCCCGGAAGCCGAGCGACTCCTGGTCGGAGCTGTCGACGTCGACGATGATCGTCTCGCCGACCCGGAACTCCTTCCAGAGGATCTTCTCCGACAGCGGGTCCTCGATGAGCTGCTGGATGGCACGGCGCAGCGGTCGGGCACCGAGCTCGGGCTGGTAGCCCCTCGATGCGACGAACTGCTTGGCGGCCGGTGTGAGCTCGAGGCCGATGCCCTGACCCTCGAGCTGCTCGCGCACCCGCTGGCTCATCAGGTCGACGATCTGGATGACCTCCTCCTGGGTCAGCTCGTGGAAGACGATCACCTCGTCGATGCGGTTCAGGAACTCGGGGCGGAAGTGCTGCTTCAGCGCATCGTGGACCTTGGCCTTCATCCGCTCGTGGGTCACCGCCTCGGAGGACTTGGCGAAGCCGACCGACGCCTTGCGCAGGTCGCCCGTGCCGAGGTTCGAGGTCATGATGAGCACGGTGTTCTTGAAGTCCACCGTCCGGCCCTGGGCGTCGGTGAGGCGCCCGTCCTCGAGGATCTGCAACAGGGCGTTGAAGACGTCGGGGTGGGCCTTCTCCACCTCGTCGAAGAGCACGACCGAGAAGGGCTTGCGCCGGACGGCCTCGGTGAGCTGGCCGCCCTCCTCGTAGCCGACGTAACCCGGAGGCGAGCCGACGAGCCGGCTGACGGTGTGCTTCTCCATGTACTCGCTCATGTCGAGCTGGATGAGGGAGCTCTCGTCGCCGAAGAGCAGCTCCGAGAGCGCCTTGGCGAGCTCGGTCTTGCCGACGCCGGTCGGGCCGAGGAAGATGAACGACCCGCTCGGGCGCTTGGGGTCCTTGAGGCCGGCCCGGGTCCGCCGGATCGCACGCGAGAGCGCCTTGATGGCGTCCTCCTGACCGATGACCCGCTTGTGCAGCTCGTCCTCCATGCGGAGCAGACGGGCGGTCTCCTCCTCGGTGAGCTTGTAGACCGGGATGCCGGTCCAGTTGGCGAGCACCTCGGCGACGACGTCCTCGTCGACGATGTCGAACAGGTCGACACCTTCGGCCCGCCACTGCGACTCGAGGGCGGACTTCTTCTCGAGCTGCTCCTTCTCCTGGTCGGCCAGCTTCTTCGCCTCCTCGAAGTTCTGCTTCTCGATGGCGACGTCCTTCTTGCCCCGGAGGCTCGTGAGCTCCTCCTCGATCTTGCGGTACTCCGGCGGCGTCGTCATCCTGCGGATGCGCAGCCGGCTGCCGGCCTCGTCGATGAGGTCGATCGCCTTGTCGGGAAGGAAGCGGTCCGAGATGTAGCGGTCCGCCAGGTTGGCCGCAGCCACGAGCGCCTGGTCGGTGATGGTCACCTGGTGGTGCTGCTCGTAGCGGTCGCGGAGGCCCTGGAGGATCTCGATCGTGTGGGCGAGGGAGGGCTCCTCCACCTTGATCGGCTGGAAGCGGCGCTCGAGGGCGGCGTCCTTCTCCAGGTGCTTGCGGTACTCGTCGAGCGTCGTGGCACCGATCGTCTGCAGCTCGCCGCGGGCCAGCATCGGCTTCAGGATCGAGGCGGCATCGATGGCGCCCTCGGCGGCGCCGGCGCCGACGAGGGTGTGCAGCTCGTCGATGAACAGGATGATGTCACCGCGGGTGCGGATCTCCTTCAGCACCTTCTTCAGGCGCTCCTCGAAGTCACCGCGGTAGCGGCTGCCGGCCACGAGGGCCCCGAGGTCGAGGGTGTACAGCTGCTTGCCCTTCAGGGTCTCGGGCACGTCGTTCGAGACGATCTGCTGGGAGAGGCCCTCGACGATGGCGGTCTTGCCGACACCGGGCTCGCCGATCAGCACGGGGTTGTTCTTGGTCCTGCGGGAGAGGACCTGCATCACCCGCTCGATCTCCTTGTCCCGGCCGATCACCGGGTCGAGCTTGTGGTCCCGGGCGAGCTGGGTCAGGTTCCGGCCGAACTGGTCGAGCACCGGCGAGCCGGTGGGGCTCTCCTGGCTGCTCGGGGCGCCGGCGCCCGGCGCCCCGGCGGCGGCGGCCTCACGGCCCTGGAAGCCGGAGAGGAGCTGGATCACCTGCTGGCGGACCCGCGAGAGGTCTGCGCCGAGTGACATGAGCACCTGGGCGGCCACGCCCTCGCCCTCGCGGACGAGGCCGAGGAGCATGTGCTCGGTGCCGATGTAGTTGTGGCCGAGCTGCAGGGCCTCGCGAAGTGACAGCTCGAGGACCTTCTTCGCCCTCGGCGTGAAGGGTGGCGAGCCGGTGGGGGCGGACCCCGCCGGGCCGATCGTCTCCTCCACCTTCTCCCGTACGGCCTCGAGGGAGATGCCGAGCGACTCGAGTGCCTTGGCGGCGAGTCCCTCGCCTTCGTGGATCAGGCCGAGGAGGATGTGCTCGGTGCCGATGAAACTGTGGTTGAGGAGGCGTGCCTCCTCTTGAGCGAGGACCAGTACTCTGCGTGCCCGGTCAGTGAATCGCTCGAACAACTGCGGCTCCTCAGTGGACGGTTCTTTTGGTCAGTCTATCGGCAGGGCTCGTCCCGTCTGTAGGCAACCTGTCCCACCGAAGAATGTGTGACGTTGTCAACACCGCGTCGTACCCAGGGCTTCCCCGCAGCTGGCCGCCCCTAATCCCCCACGGCCGGACCAGGAGGGGCCCGCGCCGGCCCGCCGGCTGTTCGGCGGCCCGGAGAGTCGCCTAGGGTGCTATTCGGTGAGCGGGTCCGACCTTTTCGCACTCCCGGTCTCTGACGGCGAGCTGGCGCGCCTCGAGGCGTGCCTGCGGGAGTCCGTCCTCGGCACCGACCCCTTTCTGAACGACGTCGCCAGCCACCTCATCCTGGCGGGCGGAAAGCGGCTGCGCCCGGCGCTCACCCTCACCGCCGCCGAGCTCGGCGGCGGCCGGATCACGAGGGAGAGCCTGCTCGGGGGCGTCTCGGTCGAGCTCGTCCACCTCGCCTCGCTCTACCACGACGACGTCATGGACGAGGCCGTCCGCCGCCGCAGCGTGGCGAGCGTCAATGCCCGCTGGGGGAACCTCGTCGCCATCGTGGCCGGCGACTTCCTCCTCGCGCGGTCGGCCGAGATCGCCGCCAGCCTCGGCCCGGAGATCGCCGGCCTGCTCGCAGCCACGCTCGCCCGTCTCTGCCAGGGCCAGGTGTCCGAGGTGCGGGCCGCCTACCAGATCGAGCGCGACGAGCAGGACTACCTGTCGGCCATCGCCGACAAGACGGCGGCGCTCATGTCGACCGCCTGCCGGATCGGAGGGCTGACGGCCGGCCTCGACCGGGCCAGGATCGAGGACCTCACCGCCTTCGGGGAAGCCTTCGGGATGGTCTTCCAGATCCGCGACGACGTCCTCGACGTCATCGCCACCGAGGCCGAACTCGGCAAGCCGCCGGGCCAGGACCTGGCCGAGGGCATCTACACCCTCCCCCTCCAGCGGGCGCTGGCGGACCGCTCGGTGGCCCCGGCGCTGCGCGACCTGCTCGGCAAGCCTCTCGACGAGGACGAGCGGGAGCGGGCGAGGGCACTCGTCGCCGCCTCGAACGGGATCGTCTCGTCCGCCCTCGTCGCCCGCAGCTACGCCGACCGGGCGGCCGAGGCGGCTACCCGCCTCGACGGCGACGCCATCAGCGCCCGCCTCGCCCGCTTGGCGAACGACGTCGCCGAGGACCTCACCCAGGCGGCCGAGGGCGCCCGGGAGCGCTTCGAGCAGCTCGCCGGCTAGATGCCGTCACCCGGGCTGCCGGGCTCCCTCGCCGCCTCGGGGCGGAGCGTCGGGAAGAGCAGCACCTCCCGGATGTGGTGGACGTCGGTGAGCAGCATGACGAGGCGGTCGACCCCGAGCCCGATGCCCCCCGTCGGCGGCATCCCCCGCTCGAGGGCGCGCAGGAAGTCCTCGTCCATCTCCATGGCCTCCTCGTCGCCCTTCAGCCGGTCGGCGACCTGGGCCTCGAAGCGGGCCCGCTGGTCGAGCGGGTCGACCAGCTCGCTGTAGCACTCGCCGAGCTCGCGGCCGGCCGCGATCGGCGTCAGCCGCTCGACGTAGCCGGGCTTGGAGCGGTGCTTGCGCGTGAGCGGCGAGACCGACTCGGGGTAGTCCATGACGTGCACCGGGCCCCACAGCGTGGGCTCGGTCGTCTTCTCGTAGATCTCGGTCAGCACCTGTCCGGCGTCGAAGCGGTCCTGCAGCTCGACGCCGAGGCGCCCGGCGATCCGCCGGAGCTCGCTCTCACCCATGTCGAGGGTGGCCCGCACGCCCGTCGACTGCTCGATGGCGTCCTCGAGGGTGATCTTCGGCCACGGCGGCGTGAGGTCGAGCTCCCGGCCCTCGAAGGTGAGCCTCGTCGTCCCGAGCGCCGCCTCGGCGGCCCCGCTGATGAGGTACTCCTGCAGCTCGGCGACGTCGTGGTAGTCGGCGTAGGCCTGGTAGGCCTCGAGCATCGTGAACTCGGGGTTGTTCTTCGGGCTGAGCCCCTCGTTGCGGAAGACCCGACCGATCTCGTAGACGCGCTCGATGCCGCCGATGACGCAGCGCTTCAGGTAGAGCTCGACGGCGATCCGCAGGTAGAAGTCGGCGTGCATGGCGTTGTAGTGGGCGACGAAGGGCTTGGCGAAGCCGCCGCCGGGGACGGCGTGCAGCATCGGCGTCTCGACCTCGACGAAGCCGCGCGCCTGGAGCAGCGAGCGGAGGGCGGCCACCACCTTCGAGCGCAGCAGGAAGCGGTCCCGCACTCCCTCGTTCGCCCACATGTCGACCTCGCGCTGGCGGTAGCGCAGCTCGGGGTCGTGCACGCCCCGCCACTTGTCGCCGAAGCCGTGCTGGGCCCGGGCGAGCAGCCTCCAGGAGGAGACCTTCACCGACAACTCGCCCCGGCGGGTGCGGACCACTTCGCCCTCGGCGCCGACCCAGTCGCCGAGGTTGAGGCGGGTCAGCTCCTCGAAGCGCTCGGTGACCGCCTCGAGGCAGAACAGCTGGATCGAGCCCGACCAGTCGCGCAAGGTGGCGAAGGCGAGCCTGCCCTGCGGCCTGAGCAGCATGAGCCTGCCGGCCACGCGCACGACCTCGCTTGACTCCTCGCCGGTGCCGAGCGACTCGTGGGCGGCCGCCACCTCGGCAGCGGGTCGGGTGCCGCGGTAGTCGTAGGGGATCTCGTCGGCGGACGCCGGGGCGCTCATCAGGCCTCCTCGCCCGAGGAGAGCCGGGACGGCTGCCGCTCGGTGTTCCGCTCGAAGATGAGGCGGAGCCCGTGCAAGGTGAGCCACGGCTCGTAGCTCCCGATCATCTCCGAGAGCGGCCGGATCAGGGCGGCGAGCCCGCCGGTGGCGACGATGCGGGCCTCGCCGAGCTCGTCGACGATCCGCCGGCAGAGGCCGTCGACGAGGCCGGCGTAGCCGTAGATGACCCCCGACTGGATCGACTCGACGGTCGACTTGCCGATGACGTGGCGGGGCGCGACGAGCTCGACGCGCCGCAGGGCGGCGGCGTACTCGAACAGAGCGTTCATGCTGATCTCGATGCCCGGCGTGATCGCCCCGCCGAGGTACTCGCCGGCGGCCGAGACCACGTCGAAGGTGGTGGCCGTCCCGAGGTCGACGATGACGACGGGAGGCACCAGCAGGTCGAGGGCGCCGACGGCGTTGGCGATCCGGTCGGCGCCGACCTCCTTCGGGTTGTCGTAGAGGATCGGCATGCCCGTGCGCACCCCGGGCTCGATGACGACGAAGGGGACAGGGAACCAGCGCGTCGCCATCTCCCGGAGCGCCGAGGTGACGCTCGGGACCGAGGACGAGACGGCGATGCCCTCCAGGTGGCGGCGCAGCTCGTCGCCGCGGATGTCGACGCCGACGAGCCGGAGCAGCTCGACGAGGAGGAGGGCGTGCTCGTCGGAGGTGCGGTCGGCGACCGTGGCGAGCCTCCAGTGGTACTTGAGGTCCGGGAGCTCCCCGGCCGGCCGGCTGGTGCCGCCAGCGGCCGGGTCCGCCGGCGGGTCGTCGAAGACGCCGATCACGGTCTGGGTGTTCCCCACGTCGAGGGCGAGCAGCACGGCATGTGTCTAGCCGACGACGGCCTCCCCCGGAGCACTGAGGTCGAGGCCGATGTCGAGCACCGGAGCGGAGTGGGTGAGGGCTCCGACCGAGATGACGTCCGGGGCGGCCCTGGCGTAGTCGGCGACGGTCTCGAGGGTGATCCCGCCCGAGGCCTCGACGAGGACGGCCCCGGCCCGCCCGCGCGGATGCGCCCGGACGAGCGCCACGCACTCGGCGAGCTCGCCCGGCGTCATGTTGTCGCACAGCACGAGGGTGGCGCCGGCCTCGACGGCCTCGGCGACCTGCTCGAGCCGGTCGCACTCGACCTCGACCATCCGTCCGGGCCAACGCGCCCGGGCGGCGGTGACCGCCGAGGTGATCGAGAACCGCCCGAGGTGGTTGTCCTTCACGAGCACGCCCTCGGAGAGGTTCCCCCGGTGGTTGACGCCGCCCCCGGCGCGGACGGCGGCCTTCTCGAGGGCACGCAGCCCCGGCGTCGTCTTGCGGGTGTCCCACACCCTGCAGTCGGGGTTGACCTGGCGGACGGCGTCGACGTAGCGGCTCGTCAGCGTGGCGACACCGGACAGATGGCCGAGGAAGTTGAGGGCCGTGCGCTCGGCGGTGAGGATCGAGCGGAAGCGCCCTCTCAGCCGTCCGAGGACCTGGCCGGGCCCGACCCGGGCGCCTTCTCCGAGCTCGAAGCTGGCCTCGAGGTCGCCGACCTGGCGGGCGGTCTCGAGGACACAGGCCGTGCCGGCGAGCACGCCCTCCCGGCGGCTGACGAGTAGCGCCTCCCCCTCGATCCCGGCCGGGAGCAGGGAGGCCGTGATGTCGCCGAGGGGGAGGAGGTCCTCGGCGAGGGCGGCCGCCACCGCGGCGGTGACGGCGGGCGCCGGCGGGTGGAGGTCGTCGGGCACCGGGTCCGTCACGGCTCGTCGCCGGGGAAGCTGCCCTCGGGCGTGGCGGCGCCGAGGAAGCCGAAGCGGACGCAGAAGCGGTCCGAGGTCTCGGTGAGGTCCGAGCGCGAGTGCGCCCCTCTCGACTCCCGCCGGGCGTCGGCCGCCCGCACGAGGGCACCGGCGAGCGCCAGGAGGTTCGCCACCTCGAGCTCGGCCGGGAGCGGCGCCCCGCCCTCGTCCGGCTGCACCAGGCGGAGCTCGCCGAGCGACTTGGCCGCCCGGGCGAGGGAGGCCTCGTCGCGGACGATGCCGGCGTCG
>JAJZZB010000281.1 GCA_021797795.1 Actinomycetes bacterium
GCTTGCGCCGGGCCGGTTTCCCCGAAGAGGTCGCCCAAGAGATCTCCGCCCTGCACGGGGAGGCGGTCAAGACCTTCATGTGACCCGCTGTTCAGCACAGCGCGCCCACGAACTGTCCCACACGAACACCGCGCGAGAGGATCCCAGCGATGAGCGAGACGACCACCAACCTGAACGACGTCGACATGGCCACCCTGCACCAGCTGGTCGAGAAGTACCAGGGCGACCCCGAGGCGGGCCATTCCACCTGGGCGGCGAGGGTGCAGTGGCTCGGAGGGTTCCGGGCGGAGGCCCAAGTCCGCGAACTACCCCCGGTGCGGGCCGACGAGCCAACCTGGCTGGCGGGCACCGACACCGGGCCCAACGCCGTCGAGCACCTGCTCGGCGCCTTGGGCCAGTGCCTGGCCGTCGGCTACGCGGCCAACGCCGCGGTGCGCGGCATCCGCATCGACGCGCTCGAGATCAGCTTACGGGGCGAGATCGACCTGCCGGTCTTCCTCGGGCTCGCAGGGGGCAACGCCGGCTACGACCGCATCAACGTGGAGGTGCACCTCGACGCCGACG
The DNA here is from genome assembly GCA_021797795.1 of Actinomycetes bacterium. Lineage (GTDB taxonomy): Bacteria > Actinomycetota > Acidimicrobiia > Acidimicrobiales > Bog-793 > JAKACF01. The sequence continues at coordinate 565 of JAJZZB010000281.1, forward strand.
CTCCCAGGGACCAGCTGGAGGACCTGCACCGCCACGTGCTCGCCACCTCCCCGGTCGGAAACACGCTCGCCAACCCGGTCCAGATCGAGGCACGCCTCGCAACTTGAGCTGGGGTGGGCTGCCGGCCATCGGTATCGGTCCTCTCGTCTCGCCGCTATTCGTGCCCTCCGCGTGCCCCAGGGGGAAGTGCGAGGAGGCTCACACTGCCTCGGCCAGGCTGAGGGAGAACTCCCCGGCGGTGTCGGTCCACCACCGCACCATTTCGAACCCGGCCAGCTCGAGCTCGGCCTCCAGTCGGGAGCGGCGGAACTTGGCGCTGATCTCGGTGCGCATCTCCTCGCCCCGGGCAAAGTGGACCTCGATGCCGAGGCCGGGCACGCGAACGACCTGATCGCAGCGCGATCTGAGCCGCATCTCGATCCACTCCGCGTCGGGGTCCCAGCGGACCACGTGGTCGAAGCGATCGAGGTGAAAGTCGGCGCCGAGCTGCGCGTTTAGCACCGCCAGGACGTTGCGGTTGAATTCGGCGGTGACCCCCGCCCGGTCGTCGTAGGCGAGCAGCAGACGTCCGGGTGACTTGACCAGGTCCGCGCCGAGCAAGAGGTGGTCGCCGCCGGTCATCGTGGCCCGCAGCCGCGAGTAGAACGAGTGCCGCTCGTCGGGCATCAAGTTGCCGATGGTTCCCCCCAAGAAGGCGACCAGTTGGCGGCCGTGGCGTGCGGTGCGATGCAAGTGGCGCCCGAAATCCCCGACCACCCCGGTCACGGCGAGCCCGGGGTAGGCCCGGGCGATCGCCATGCCGGCGTCATGGACCGCCTCCTCGCAGATGTCCAAGGCCACGTAGCGCGACAACGTGCGCACCCCGACCAGGGCGTCGAGGAGGATCCTCGTCTTGGTCGCCGAGCCCGATCCCAGCTCCACCAGGGTCTGGGGGCGGCTCAGGGCGGCGATGTCGCCGGCCCGGTCGGCGAGGATCTCCCGTTCCCGGCGCGCCGGGTAGTACTCCGCCAGCGCGGTGATCGCCTCGAACAGCGCCGAACCGCGGCGGTCGTAGAACCACTTTGGCGGCAGATCCTTTGGCGTCGTCGTCAGGCCGCGGCGTGCCTCTGCACGGAGGGCAGCGTCGAGCTCGGCGGCGTTGAGGTGCACGTCGAGGCGTGGGGAATGGACCGCGGTCATCGAGCTGGTCTCCTTGCAGTTCGTCATGGGTGAAGTCCGCCAACAGGGGGTCATCTCCTGGCCCGTCCGATCCCCGGGGTGGGCTGGGCGCTCGACGCCTCGTTCATGCATCGCGGGCCAGGCGGAGACCGGCGAAGGCCCAGCGGGCCGCGGCCGAAAAGAAGTTGCGGTACGTGGCGCGTGCGTGCCCGGCCGGGGTCGCACACGAGCCTCCGCGCAGCACGTACTGGTTGACCATGAACTTGCCGTTGTACTCGCCCACCGCCCCTCGGGCGGGGTGGAAGCCCGGGTAGGGGGCATAGGCGCTGGAGGTCCACTGCCAGACCTCCCCGACGAGTCCCTGGTCCCCTGCGGTCGGGGGGCGGGGGTGGAGCGCTCCGACCGCAGGGGCGTCGGCATCGACCGCCGCGCCCGCCGCCACGGCCTCCCACTCGGACTCGGTGGGGAGGCGAGCCCCGGCCCAGCGGGCGTAGGCGTCGGCTTCGAACAGGCTCACGTGGCACACCGGCTCGGCCGGATCGACCGGCCGGTCCCCGGCCAGGGTGAACTGTCGCCAGGCGCCCTCGAGGTGCGACCAGTACAGCGGCGCCTGCCATCTGTGGGTCTGGACGGCGGCCCATCCCTCGGACAGCCACAGGTCCGGGCGGCGGTAGCCACCGTCATCGATGAAGGCGAGCCACTCCCCGTTGGTCACCAGGGCACTGGCCAGCTCGTAAGGAGCCAGGTGCACGGTGTGGCGGGGAGTTTCGTTGTCGAAGCAGAAGCCTTCCCCGCCGTGGCCGATCTCGACGAGGCCGCCGTCGTGGCCGATCCAACCGCCGGCTGCGGGGCGGGGCGCCGGGATGGTCGCCTCGGTCGCAGGGGCGTAGGCCGGGGCCAGCGGGTTGAGCGACAGGAGGTGCTTGATGTCCATGAGCATCAGCTCCTGGTGTTGCTGCTCGTGGTGCAGCCCGAGCTCGACCAGCTCCGCGACGGCGTCGTCCGGCGGATCGGTGAGGAAGAGCGCCATCGCCTGGTCGCCATGCGCTCGGTAGCAGGCCACCTCGGCCACCACCGGGCGGGTGATCATGCCGCGTTCGGGACGGGGATGGCGGGGCCCGGCCGCCTCGTAGTAGGAGTTGAACAGGTAGCCGTAGGTGGGGTGGAACCGGCGGTAGCCGGCGAGCGACGGTTCGAGGACAAAGGTCTCGAAGAACCAGGAGGTGTGGGCCCGGTGCCACTTGGTCGGGCTGGCGTCGGGCATCGACTGCACGGTCTGGTCCTCGGCCGATAGCGGCTGGGCAAGACGCTCGGTCCGCTCCCGCACCTGTCGGTAGCCG
>JAJZZB010000282.1 GCA_021797795.1 Actinomycetes bacterium
GCCGCGATGACGCTTCCCGACCTCGTCTTCGTCGCACTGCGCTCGGACCAGCCGGTCAGCCTCGTCGGCGCATTCGAAAGTCCGGTGGGCGGAAACGAAGGGTACGTGGTCGAGTCCGCGCGACGACTTGCGAAGCGCGCAGATGACCTCGACCAGCTCTACGGGGTTCCGCGGGTCGATGGATGGGCGAGCTACCTGCCTCACATCGAGGCCGAGGCCAAGGTTGATGGATCGGTTGGGGCGTCGCTCGCGTTCCCCGCGCTGCTGGACGCCGTCGAGGGCGCCGTCGCTGACCAGTTCGCGTCATGACCGTGCTCGCACTGCGCCTGGGAGGCCCGCTCCAGTCGTGGGGATCTAGCCACCGCCTCGACAAGCATCGACGAACCGAGCATGCCCCTACGAAGTCTGCCGTCTTGGGGATTGTGGCGGCAGCGCTCGGCCGCAGGAGAACAGAGCCGGTCGACGACCTGTGCGCATTGCGCTTCGGTGTCCGCATCGACCGCCCCGGCGAGGTGATCCGAGATTTCCATACGATCTCGAGCCTCTTCGACGAAAAGGGCCGGTTCGCGCCCATGGAGGGGCGACTGCCGACGGCAAAGGGCGAGTTTCGCCACCACGAGAAGAGCCAGCTGATCACTCACCGCTACTACCTGTCCGACGCCTGCTTCGTCGCTGGCCTGGAGGGGGACGCCCATTTGCTCGCAGCCCTCGACGCGGCGCTCGCTCGCCCGGTCTTTCCGCTGTACCTCGGCCGCCGATCCTGTCCCGCGGATGGCCCACTGCGACTCGGCCTTCACGACGGGACGCTGCTCGAGGTGCTGAGCACCTTGCCATGGCAGCCTGGCGTGTCCAGTGTCCCAAGGGAGCCCGTGGTGCGTCTCGAGGCGGTGATCGAAGACACAGATGGAGACCGAGAGCAGGTCGACGAGGTCCGAAGCTTCGACCCGGTCTTCCGCTCATACGGCAGACGCCGGGTTCGCCACGAGTACGTCGAGGTGCCCAACCCGCGCGTCCATGCGACGAGTGCAAGGCACGACCCCATGGCACTGCTGGAGGCTGAGTGATGTACCTCACCCGATTCCACCTCGATCCGAGGTCGCGGGCGGGGGCCAGGTACCTGGACGACCCCCACCGCCTGCACGCTGCCGTCTACCGAGCGATGCCCGAGCAGCCAGTTGAGGTGGACAGCGCCCGTCGGCCGCTTTGGAGGATTGATCGCGACGACCCGCGAGATCCCCTGCTCTGGGTCGTGAGCGCACAGAGACCGTCGTTCGACACCCTGGCGGACGAAGCGGGGCGAAGCATCGACGGGCGTGTGTACGAGTCGAAGAATTACGAACCGTTCCTCACCAGGTTGTCCAGAGGGGACGTCTACGCGTTTCGGTTCACCGGGAATCCGGTTCGCTCTGGGCGTCGAACTGGGGACTCGACTCGGACGCAACGCTTCGGGCACGTCACTGCAGCCCAACAGACGCGCTGGTTCGAAGCCTTGAGCGAGACCCGTGGCTTCACGTTGCGCCGATCGGCCTCGAAAGAGCCAGACGTGGCTGTCGTCGGGCGACGTCGTGCGTCGTTCTGGCGTGATGGTCAACGCGTCGTCATCGCCATGTCGGATTTCATGGGCACCTTGGAGGTTCTCGACCCGGATCGACTCCGCCAGGCGCTCACCGCAGGTATCGGTCACGCGCGGGCCTATGGGTGCGGATTGCTTACCCTGGCGGCGGTGAGATGACTGCGACGGGCTCTACGCCCCTCAGCGGCGAACGGGTGCCCATCGCGGCCCTCCAGCCGATCTCGAAGCGGATCAGCTTCGTCTACCTGGATCGTTGCGTGGTCCACCGAGACTCCAACGCCATCGTCGCCATGAACGAGGAGGGAACGACCCACCTTCCCGCCGCCACCATCAGCGCGCTTCTCCTTGGACCGGGAACTCGGGTAACGCATCAGGCAATGAACCTCCTCGGCGAGTCGGGAGCGGTCACCTGTTGGGTCGGCGAAGGGGGAGCGCGCCTCTATGCGAGTGCCCCGTCGCTCTCTCGCTCCACGCGCCTTCTCGAAGCTCAGGCCCGCCTCGTATCGAATCGCAGGACTCGTCTCGATGTCGCTCGAGCGATGTACCAACTGCGCTTTCCCGGCGAGGACGTGCACAAAGCGACTATGCAGCAGCTTCGAGGAATGGAAGGGGCACGCGTCCGGCGTGCCTACGCCGACTGTGCTGCTCGGTATGGAGTCGAGTGGAAGGGTCGACGCTACGATCCCGAGAACTGGTCCACGGCTGACCCGGTGAACCGTGCGTTGTCAGTGGCTAACAGCTGTCTTTACGGTGTCGTGCACGCGGTCATCGTTGCCGTTGGCTGCAGCCCTGGTCTGGGCTTCGTCCACACCGGCCACGTCCTGTCGTTCGTCTACGACATCGCCGATCTCTACAAGGCGGAAGTCACCATCCCCGCGGCGTTTGCCAACGTGGGCGCTGGAGATGCGCACACCGGAGCTCTTCGTCGACTGGTGAGGGACGGCATCTATGAGTGCCGGATCTTGGATCGGGCGGTCGAGGACATTCGTTACCTGTTACTCGGCACGAGAGGAGATCAAGAAGAGAATGGGTTGGACCAGGACTCCGTCGTGCTCTGGGACGGCGACGATCACACCGTGGCAGCGGGCGTCGCATATGGAGATGGGCCATGACGGTCGTCGTGCTTGCCGCAGTCCCCCCTGGACTACGAGGCCACCTCACTCGTTGGCTCATAGAGATCGCTCCTGGTGTGTTCGTGGGGCGGGTGACCGCCAGGGTGCGCGAGCATCTGTGGACGAGGATCTGCCGGTATGTAGGTGACAGCGGCCACGCCGTGATGGTCCATGCCGTGAGAAACGAACAGGGCCTCTCGTTTCGAACGGTTGGCAGCTCCTGGCAGCCGGTCGACGCTGACGGGGTGATGCTGGTACGCCGATCCTTGACAAAGTAGACCTGGTCAGGAAGTGTGCTCCCCGCGCATGCGGGGGTGATCCGGACGCGTTCGGGACCGTGATCTTCGCCGGGACGTGCTCCCCGCGCATGC
>JAJZZB010000283.1 GCA_021797795.1 Actinomycetes bacterium
GACACTTGGTGAAGGACGGGCCCGACCTGACCTGTTCCAGGCGGGGACTGCAGCAAGGGCTAAGTCGATCCTGAAGCTCCGGGCCTTACGAGCGAACGGCGGCCTCGATAGCTACTGGAAGTTCCACCTCGGCAGGGAACGCCGCCGGGTCCACGAGACCCGCCATGCCAACTGCATGATGGCTCGTCGCTCCCAGTGAGTGCACCCTTCTTCTTCAGAGCGTCGGCGGACGCGTTTGCGAGTTCAGCGCATGCACCATGGCCGGCATCCCCTTCTCGGTTGACGCCAGCGTGGCGAGGGTGATGGCCCGGCGGTGGGTGAAGCTCGCCCCAGTCGGTGCGATGGCAGCACGAGGGTGACGCCCCACCTCATCGATCCGCATCGGCGGTTGGGCGACGGCGGCTGCCGGCCAGCCTGCCCGACTGTCCCGGCAAGCTCAGGCTCGCGGTGAACGACCATCGGGAGTCGAGTCCTGAAGGGAACCGGATCAACCTGCACATCCTTGAATGTCGACCGCGGAGCCGGATCCTGTCTCCCGATGAGCAGCGCTGCGAGATGGAGGAGGGAGGAGCCTTCGGTGAATCTCTCATCTCATCTCGTCGCGCCGCCGAAGCGTGGTATTGATCCGATACTCGAGTAGTGATTGACTACACATCAGTTACGACAGTCTACAAAATGGAGGACGTCTGATGAAGATGCTCACCGCGGTGGCGCGTCGGTCGGCTCCCGCCGGTAGGCGCCGTTCTGCGCGGGTCGCTGCCGGGAGCTTGGCGGTGGCCGCCGGCCTTCTCCTGGCGGCATGCTCGTCGCCCTCGACGACGAGCTCGAGCAGCTCGAGCAAGCCGTACGTCATCGGCGAGATCGAGGATCTCACTGCCGGTCTCACCTTCCTCGACGTCCCGTGGCACCAGGGCCTGGTCGCCGCAGTCGATGGGGTGAACGCCCGCGGCGGGGTCCGGGGGCACAAGATCCAGCTGATCACGCTCGACAGCGCCGGCAGCGCGACGACCGCCGTCACCGACTTCCACCAGCTCGTCTCCGTCGACCACGCCATCGCCGTCGTAGGTCTCGGCGACAGCATCGTGGACGCGGCGCTCCTGCCGCTCGCGACATCGGCCCACATCCCTCTCGTCGCCGTCGCGCCACCCTCGGGGGAGATCTTTCCCGTCAATCGCTACATGTACGAGTACAGCCCGTCGACAACTGCGGAAGCCGACGTCCAACTCGCCTACCTCCAGTCCCTCGCCGGGGCGGGGAGCACTGGCCGCGTCGCCGTCTTCGGGTACGACACCCCTCAGGGCCAGGGCTTCAGCAGCGCCGTTGCAACGGACGCAGCCAAGTACGGCTTCAAAGTGGCGGGCGACTTCCTCGTCTCGCCGACGGCCACCGACTACAGCACCCAGGCGGCGCAGATCGCCCAGTCGCACGCGACCGCGATCGTCTCGGCAGTCGCCGGCCCGAGCGTGGCGACCTTGATGAAGGACCTCAAGGCCGTCGGCGTGGCTCCCACCACGCCGATCACCGCATTCGCGGGCGTGGCCGTGCCCTCGGCACCGTGGAGCTCGTTTGCCGTGGTGGCCGACTACCGCACCTCGGGTAGCGAGCCGGGCGTGGTGACCTACCTGAAGGACGTCAAGGCTGCTGGCTACGACGCCTCGTCGCCGACCGTCGTCGAGGGCTACGCCGGTGGCCTCCTCATCTCCCAGGCGCTCGGGCGGTGCGGGTTCCCCTGCACGTCGTCCGGGCTCCAGACGGCGCTCGACTCGACCAACACCAACCTCTCAGGTCTCGCCTTCGGTCCCGTCGTGTGGTCGGCGAAGTCACACGTCGGCCCGACGGTGTTCTCGACGCTTGTCTATTCGTCGACTGGCACTCCCGGCAGCTACTCCAAACCCGTAACCGTCTACGGTCCCGGGAGCTACTGAGCAGGCGGAAGGCGGTCGAACGGGCAAGCCATGAGCGGTGCCGAGCTCGTCGACGTCCTGAGCAGCGCGATCCAGCTGACGGCGATCTACGGCGTCGTCAACACCGGATTCGTCTACCTCTACCGGACCACCGGGGTCATCAACTTCGCCCAGGGCCAGATGCTGATGCTCGCAGCCTTCGTCCTCGCCGCGCTGCAGCCGCTCACCGGCATCGCGGGCGGCATCGTGCTCACCGTGGGTGCGATGCTGCTCGCGAGCCTGGTCGTGTACTACGGGTTCGCCCGGATGCTCAGCGGCAAGACCGAACTGACCAAGGTCGCCTTGACGTTCCTCCTCGCCCTCGGGTTGACCCAGGTGGCAGGGATCGTCTGGGGCTCGGGGATGCGCAACGTGACGATCCCCGCCGGCGGCTACTGGCACCTGGCCGGTGGCCTCGTCCCGCGGGCCAGCGTCGTCAGCCTGGTCGCCGCCGCCGCGCTCGCGTTCGTGCTCGAACGGCTGCTCCGCCGCACGTACCTCGGCATTCAGATGCGGGCGATCGCCGAGGACGAGAGCCTGGCGGCCTACCGCGGGATGCGCCGCAGCGCCCTGCAGGCGACCGCCTGGGCGGTCGCGTTCGCCTGCGCAGCGCTCGCCGCCGTCGTCTACGTCGAGCGCGCCCCTGTCGTGATCAGCATGGCCGATGTGGGCCTGAGCGCGTTCCCAGCGGCGGTCATCGGCGGGATGGACAATGTGAGCGGGGCCTTCGTCGGCGCGGTCGTCGTTGCGCTCGCCGAGTCGTTCACCGCCCTGTTCCTCGGCGGCGCCGCCGCCGCTGCGCTCTCGTACGCGCTCATGCTCGCCGTCCTCGTCGCCCTGCCCTACGGTCTCCTCGGGCGGCGACCGAGCGTGAGGCTCTAGGTGGAGCCGCCACCGGACACCCCGGCAGCGAGGCAGCCGCGGCGCGCGGTGCTCGCGTCCGGCGGGCACGTGGGTCTCGTCTCCGTCTCACTCGTCCTCGCCTTTCTCCTCGCGGTCTGGGCCAGCGGCTCGTCGTTCCTCGTCACCCTCGTCACGACGGTGGCGATCGAGTCGGTTGCGGCGATGTCGCTCACCGTTCTCGTCGGGTGGGCTGGGCAGGCAGCAG
>JAJZZB010000284.1 GCA_021797795.1 Actinomycetes bacterium
AAGCGGCCGCGGCGCCGGCCCGAAGACGTTCGTCGCCGGCTCACCGGGGCCGACCTTGAAGACCGACTGGTGGCAGGGGCAGAGCAGCTCGCCGACGGCCTTCTCGTAGAGGGCCACCGGGCACCCAGCGTGCGTGCACACCTTCGAGAAGGCGAGGTACCCGGCCGGTCCCCACGTCTTTCGGTGCGGTGTGGTGACGACGTACCCGCTCGACTCGGGCCGGATGAGGATCGTCTGGCTGAGGGCGCCGCCGACGTCGTCCTCGGGGAAGACGGTCAGCACGCCACCCTTGTCGAGGTCGTCGACGTGGACCTTGCGGCCCTCGGCGGTGACGAGGTACGACCCCTTGCGCCAGGCCGTCTTGTAGAAGAGAAGCTTCGGCAGCGGGCCGAGCGAGCGCAGGAGCGGGAAGGCGGCCACGACGGCGAAGACGCCACCGGCGGCGGCGAGGAGCTTGAGCAGGAAGCCGCGGCGCTGGATCGCCACCTTGCCCCGGGACGAGAAGTCGTTGAGGAAGGCCTCCCGCTCCTCGGGGAGGGGGGCGGCCGAGTGCCGGGACTCCGAGAAGGGTCCCCGCGGCATGAGGTACTTGCCCCAGGCCACCATGCCGATGCCGAGGCCGAGCATGCCGACGCCGAGCGTCCCGCCGAGGGCCAGGTTGTTCCAGTTCTGCCAGTAGGCGGCGCCGAAGCCGGCGAAGCCGAGCAGGCCGACGAGGAACATGACGGCGATGCCCTGCTCGACGCGCTGGGGGTGGGCCGCCGCCACCTGGAGCTGCGGCGCGTCCTCGCTCACCTCGATCATCTCGGGCGGGAGGTGCGGTCCCTTCGGGAGGTTCTCCGCCTCCACGCCCGCCGGGGTGGACGTCATCCCCTCGGGCCCCGGAGACCCGCCCGGGTTGAGCTCGCCCTCTGTGCCGGGGGCGTCCGGCACGCCCGGCGGGAGACCTCCCTCTCCGCTCCCGCCGTCGTGTCCGTCGTGGTCGGTCGGCTCAGGCATGGGCTCCCTCGGGCGACGAGTCCGAACCGTGTCCGGAGTGACCCTCTTCCTCCTCCCGCTCGGTGCGGTCCCCCACCCAGTAGGCGCCGAGCAGGCAGGCGCCGACGCCGACGAACAGGCCGACGAAGCCCTCGGCCACCGGGCCGACCCCGCCGAGGCCGATGCCGCCCGGGTTGGTCGGGTGCTCGATGCGTTGGGTGACGTACTTGATGATGTCGTTCAGCTGGCTCGGTGTGATGTTGCGTGGGCTGAACTGCGGCATGTTCTGCGGCCCCGAGCGGGCGGCCTCCCAGACCATGGCCGCCGTCACGCCGTGCAGCGGGGGGGCGTGGTAGCCCTGGGTGAGGGCGTCCCCCGCCCCGGTGATCGTGTGGCAGGGGGCGCAGTTGAGCGTGAAGAGGCTGAAGCCCTTCGCGAGGTCGGCCTGCTGCATGTCGATCGTCGGCGCGAAGGGGACCCCGCCGGGGCGGAGCGACGCCACCCACATGGCGATGTCGCGGATGTGCGCCGGCGAGAAGCTCGGCTGCTTGTTCTCCGGCTGGGCGCTCGGGGTCTTGAGCGGCATCCATCCGGTGGAGAGCCAGAGGTCGACGACGCCCGGGCCGAGACCCTGCAGGTTGGGGGCGATGCCGGTGGTGCCGTCGGCCTGCGTGCCGTGGCAGAACGAGCAGTGCTGCTGGAACAGCGTGTAGCCCTGCGAGATCTGCGCCTTGGTCGACGGCGTGCCGAGGGCGGTGAGCGACATCTGCGGCGTCGTGGTGGGCGAAGACGCGCGCGTCCTCCCGATCACGAGGATCCCGATGGAGGCCGCCATGACCACGGCGGCGAAGGGGATGAGCAGGATGCGGAGCAGTCGAAGTCCCATGGGCCTCACGAGAGCAGGAACAGGGCGCTGAACAGCCCGATCCAGACGATATCGACGAAGTGCCAGTAGTAGCTCACAGCCTGGAACACGGCCGTCTCCCCCGGGTCCCCCTTGCTCCCGGCCAGCCGGCCGAGGAGGGCGATCATGGCGACGAGGCCGAGCGCCACGTGCAGCCCGTGCAGGCCGCTCATGATGTAGAAGAGCGACCCGTAGGCGTTCGTGCGGGGACGGAACGGCAGGGTCTTCCACTCATAGGCCTGGTTGGCGAGGAACGCCGTCCCGAGGATGAGGCTCACGATGATCCAGGCCTTGGCCTTCTGGAACTGCCCCTTCTCCTGGGCCCAGACGGCGAACTGCATCGTCGGGCTGGAGGCGAGCAGGACGAAGGTGAAGACGAGGGCCTGGTAGGTGTCGAGATGGGTGCCGGGCGGTGGCCAGACCTTGGCGTTCGCCCTGATGGTGAAGAAGGCGGCGAAGAGGCCGCTGAAGAACATGAACTCCGAGCCGAGCCAGATCATGACCCCCACGGCCAGCATCTGGGGGCGCTCCGCGGAGGGATGCCCGCGCAGGTGCGGTCGCTCGAGGGCGGCTGCTGCGTCGGCCATGGCACCACTTCTTACCCCATTTCGCGACGTTCAGGCCAAACGCCAGGTGGGTCCCGAAAACGGGCCATCCGGGCCGCTCCAGGTCCGCCCGAGCGCCCCGGCGACCGGCAGGTAGGGTCGTGGGCCGTGAGCTTCCTCGCCGCCTGCCGCTGCCAGCCGGTGGCGCGGACGCCCGTGTGGTTCATGCGCCAGGCGGGCCGCTCGCTGCCCGAGTACCGGGCGCTGCGGGGCGAGGGGAGCATCCTCCAGGCGATCGCCTCGCCGGAGACCGCCGCCGAGATCACCCTGCAGCCGGTCCGCCGCTACGGCGTCGACGCCGCCGTCCTCTTCTCCGACATCGTCGTCCCCCTCGTCGCCGTCGGGGTCGGCATCGAGGTCGAGCCTGGCCGGGGCCCGGTGCTGGACGACCCCTTCCGCGGCCCCTCCGACCTCGAGCGGCTCCGACCCCTCGAGCCCGAGAGCGACCTCCAGGCGGTCCTCGAGACGATCCGCATCCTGAAAGGCGAGCTCGAGGTGCCGCTCATCGGCTTCGCCGGGGCGCCCTTCACCCTGGCGAGCTACCTCGTCGAG
>JAJZZB010000285.1 GCA_021797795.1 Actinomycetes bacterium
CATTGGTCAGCGCTTCTTGTGCTGCTCTATACAGCGCCAGGGCGGCCTCGGGCGCCAGCGGGCGGGGCGACCCGACGACCGAGAGCTCGGCCGCCCGGTCGGCGGCCAGCGCGGCGAGCTGGTCGGTGAGCGGGATCGGTCGCTCCCTGAGTGCCCGTACGGCCAGGCGGGTCTCATCGAGGCCGGCCACGACGAGCTGGCGGGTGCGTCGCAGCCGGGCGAGGGCCGCCTCGTCGGTGCCGGCCTGGGCGAGGTCGCCGTCGAGTGCTTCGAGCTGGAGCGACACCGCTCCAAGGGTATGGGCCAGCACGTCGTGGACCTCGCGGGCCAGGCGAGCTCGGTCCGCCAGCGCCTCGGCGCGCTCGTGCTCGACATCGAGCAGGGCGCGCTGGCCGATTCGCTGACGTTCCTGACGGCGGGTCGTGCCGGCGACGAGCCCGGCCAGTGCCGCCGCGAACCCGCCGGCGACCACGTCAACCGGCCCGCCAGACAGGCCGATCGCTGCCGCGATGGCCGCTGGCCCGGCGACGGTCATGGCAAAGGAGATCGGAGGATCGAAACCCACACCGGCGCTGAGCGCGGCGACGGCCGGAAAGACGATGCCCGTCCGGGTGAACGCGGCCAACGCGCCGCCACACACGGCGACGACAATGAGGGCGGCCACCGAAAGCCAGCGACGCCGGGGACCGAGACGCATCCAGCCCAGCCAGCCGATCACTGCCGCTGACATGAGCAGCGCCCCGCTCAGCTCGGCCGACGGTGACAGACCGGCGAGTCGCTGGCCGACGGCGTAGACGGCGACGACCAGCCAGCCGAGGCGGATCACCATCCATACCGGCCTACGACGCGACGAACGGTCAGGACTCATGGCATCCATGATCGTGCACCGAAGCCCTCGGCTTCGGCTCCACGACTCCGCCGGGCTGACGACGTCGGAGCGCCGCTGCTCGCAGGCCGAGCAACCCGTAGCGGGCGACCACCTCGCACAGCGCCATCAAGATGAACGCCGTCGTGTAGGCGTCCCGCCCTACGATGTGATACGCCGCGCTGAGGCGGTGGATCTCCGAGCCTCCTCCATGCAGGGCGTACAGCCCGAACGCGAGCCTTGACCCCGTCCCGAGGACCCACAACACGATGGCCAGTGGCCCCGCTTTGGCGATGGGCCGGCCATCAGGACCGGTGCGCACCGTGGTGACCAGTCCGCTCGCACAGCCCAGGACCACCCCCGCGGACGCGCACGCCACCGTGAAGGTCACGTCGTTGCCCGCCGTCGGGATGTTATGGAGGTAGCGGACGGCGAAACCGACCACGATGGCCACCGGCACCAGCAGAGACTTCGCCGTCAGCGGCCGCCCCCGAACCTGGCGGAAGATCAACGCGATGAAGACGGCGCTGAAGATGTAGTCGCTGGCGGTCACCCCAACACTGTCGGCGCCAGGTCTGCTTCGGGCGTCTACCCGTGGATGGAATGCCGGGTGGATTCATCTCCACCCCGGGGGTGCCGAGAACCCCGTCAGCCAAGCTCAAGGGACTAGCCGGTATTCGTGGACGAGGCCGCTCGCACCTTCCAGGCGGTCGTCCTCGCGAGGTCTGGCTCTGTCCCCGGTCGGGCCAACCGGGCGCTGGCGTTCAGCTGCCCTCGGCGAGGCGCGCCAGAGCGTCCAGCTCGGCTCGAAGGTTCGCCGCCGTGTCTGCGGGATCGACACCTGCCAACAGCGGCAGCGTCATGATGACGACGCTGCCGCCGCCGGGACGCGGCACGGCGCGGATGTAGGCGCCTCCCTCACTGCCGGGGGCGAGCTCGCGCAGGTAGTCCACGGTGCGCGAGTCGCGGCTCACGACGACTCGCAGGTCGAATGCCCGACCGTCCTTGATCGCCCGCCAGCCCGAGCGATCATCTCCGATGACCGTGTCGGCGAAAGCCGGCGCCCACTCGGGTATGCGGTTCGCCTCGGCGAGCAGGGCGACGACCACGTCGGGATCGGCTTCGCTCTCGATGCTCTGGGTCTCGGTCCGTCGGTCCACGCCGCGACGTTAGGCGCCGCTTGCGGGGCCGGCTGCCTGATGCCCGGTGACCGATCGGCTTGCGGGGTGAGCAACCGGTTCTGGACTTTCGCCGCGTCGGCGATGGAAGCGGTCTTGGGAGATGGCCGCGCCGACGAGGATGAGCAGTCCGCCGACGGGTTCGTACCACGTGACGGGTTCGTTCAAGAAGGCGGCGCCGACGATGATGGCGAACAGTGGGATCAGGTAGGTGACGCTGCTCGCCACGGTGGCCGGGGGTGGCCGGGGCGTGGCTGACGACGTGGAAGTTCAAGATGTAGGCGACCCCCGAGCCCAACACGCCGAGGGCAGCGAGGGCGAGAAGCGAAGAGCCCGGGATGTGTTGGTGGACGTGGCCGGCGACGGCGGCGATGGGCAGGAGCTGGACGGCGCCGCAGAGCACTTGGCCCGTGGCGAGCGCGACGGGCGGGTCGGCGAGCCCGGCGAGGTGGCGGCGGGAGTAGGGGAAGGCGATGTCGTAGCAGGCGATAGCACCCAGGCAGGTGCCGATCCCGAGCAGCTCTCCGCCGCCGAGCCCGTGCCACACGCCGACCACGACGAGCACACCGGCAAAGCCGATAGCGAGCCCGGCGATGATTCTTGGGTTGGGTCGTTGCTGGCGAAAGATGGTGAGTGCGGCGAGCAGCGTGGCGAGAGGGGTGAGGGCGTTGATGATCCCGGCGAGCACTGCGGAGATGTGGGTCTCCCCGTAGGAGAACAGGGTGAACGGGGCGCTGTTGAGGAACACGGCGAGCACGAACAGATGTCCCCACGTGCGCGCCCGGCGAGGCAGCCGGGTGCGAGTGGCGGCCGCGACGACAAGGAGGGCGATGGCGCCCGCGGCCAGGCGGGCGAAGGCCACGTCGAGCGGTGAGACCGCTCGTAGCCCGAGCTTGATCCACCAGAACGAGCACCCCCAGATGGCGCCGAGGATGATGAACGACGCCGGCCAGGGAAAGCTCCGCCTGTTCGTGG
>JAJZZB010000286.1 GCA_021797795.1 Actinomycetes bacterium
CGTAGCGATTCGCGAACAGCGAGACCGTCGCCGTCCTTTTTCTGGAGACTCAGCTGTATTTTATGGACGCTGACCTGCTGTTATTACGTAGCGCACAGCTGAGCGCCTCGTGTGTTCAGCCGCCGCGGTTGAGACGCGCCATCAGCTCCCGATTGATCTGACGCGCGGCCTCGAGCTCTTCGCTGCGCCGGGCGAGATCCTGGCGAGCCTCGAACAGCTCTTGATCGAGCCCCTCGATCCGGGCCTCGAACTCGAGGTGGCGAGCGTCGGCGAGCCCAGCGACATCGGCCATCGCTTCGGCACCAATCAGGTCGCCAAGTCGCCGCTTCAAGCCGGCGACGTCAACCTCGAGCCGGCGGTTGCGCGCCTTCGCGTTCTCGAGGTCCGAGCGCAGGGAGGCGGTGCTCACCCGGGCCGAAGCGGCGAGGCCGGCACGAGAGCGCTCTGCCGCGCCAGCTTCGCGTCGGGCCACCTCGGCACGGAGCTCCGGGTGGTCGTAGATGAAGCGGCGGCTGACGTTCGCCTGGCGGGCGAGCGCGGAGATGGCGAGTGGCCTGCCAGTGTCGGTGAACGCCTGGAGGGCGGCGCGCACCTGCGCCACCTTCGCCTCGGAGCTCGCCCTCCGCTGCTTGTTCAGGCGTTCGACGTCACCCATGTGTTGCTTCCTTCAGCCGCGACCGCTCGATGGTCGGGAACAGCTGCGGTCGACGTTGGTGCACGAGCCCGCGCAGCTCGACCGGGAAGCTCATGGCGAGCCGGGCACGCTCGTTGCGCAACGTGGCGATCGCGTCCTCGACATCCCGGCGTTCAGCGTCTCCGAGAGAGGTCAGCGCCTCGTCGTTTGCCCGCACCAGCCGACGGACGGCATCGATCTCCTCCTCGGCCGGGGCGGCGTCACGTCGGGCCCAGTCCGTGAGAGCCGAGGAACCGGCCAGCCGCTCACGGTCGGCGAGAAGCTGGACGAGATAGTCCGTGAGCTCGGGCTGGAAGGACGGATCGGTGCGGAAGTACTCGCAGCCGAAGCACCGGTGGCGGAACGGGCAGGAGGAGCCTTCGGCGGACACATTGGTCGGCTCGGTGCAGACGCCGAAGGGGACGGCGACCTGACCGACAGCGTCACGCAATGCTTCGGACTCGCCGAGCCCAGCGATCCCGGGGCGGACGCGTCTCGCCGTGGCGTCGAGCTGGAGGGGACCGAGCGCGTCCTGGGCGGCCCGCTTTCGCACTGTAGTGACACGAAAATAGCAAAGAGTCGTCCGGATGATCCGGTGTCCCATGAGCTCCTTCAAGGTGTCGACGGGAGTGCCGGCATCGGCGTGGCGCTGGGCGAAGCTGTGCCGGAAGGCGTAGGGGACGACGAGGGCTCGGGGGAACGGCGTCGAGCGGCCGGAACCGCTCTCGGGACCGTCGAGCCGAGGCAGCGCGAGCGCCCACGCCTTCACCGCCCGTTGGAGTTGCGTCGGCGCGATCGCAGTCGTGCCGTTGGGGTTCTTGGTCGGCCGGGGGAAGAGCATCAGCTTCTCTGGCGGAGTGTGCGGAAAGCGGGCACGCACCCGCGCCTGCTGGGCCAAGATGAGCGCCACCTCCCGTTCGTGGATCGGCAAGCGAAAGTCGCGCCGCAGGACCTTCGCCATGTCGTGGACGAGCACCGGGCTGTGGCGTCGCTCGCCGTCCTCGTCGAGGTGCTCGTCGTAGGCAAGACAGCCATACGCGAGCGAGCACAGCTCCCCGGTGCGACGCCCCACGCCGGCCTGCAGCTCGATCGCGGCGCGCACGTCCGGTCCAGAGAGCGACTCGAGCAGCGCCAGGGCCTCGTCGTCGAGGAGCTGGGCCATCACGGCCTCGGGCAGGGCGCGGCCAGTCTCTTCCGAATCGTGCTGGTTGGCGCGAGGCACGTCGCCACGGCGCACGGCGACCTCCTCGGGGAGCCCGGCCATCGCCGCGCCCGGTGCGGTGAGGCCCAAGGCGCGAGCGTCTCGGAGCAGCTCGGCGATGCTCCGCACGATGCGGACGCGGGCGTCGGCAGAGATCCGCCCCGACTTCTCGAGCCGGCCGAGCCAGGCGAGGAAGCCCTCGAGGTCCTTGCGCCCGATCGCCTCCGGATGCTCGCCGTGGTCGCTGCGTCGAGCGAGGTGCTCGGACCAGGATCCGCTCGCCGCCACCATCCGGCGAGCGCTCGCCGGGTGCCGTGTGGTCAGCGCGTCTGCGGCCCATGCCTTGGTCGCTTCCTTGAGCCAGCTTTGCATGATTGGCCGCGCCGTCGCCCCGCCGCTTTTGTGGAGCAGCTCGCCGCCCACGAAGGACAGCCGACCGCAGTGCCCCCAGATGCGAAGGTCCCACACGTCCTTCGCGTACTCGGTGTTGGCATCCGAGCCGAGCAGCCGGAGCTCTCGGGTAACGAGCTCGAGGAACCGCCGGGGCCCATCGCCGAGCGTAGAGGGGTCGAGGTCGGCGAGGCGATAGGCGCCGGCTTGGCGCAGATGGAGGACCACGGCACGAAGGGCCGGCGGGCGCAGCTTGCGACCGGCGTCGAGGCAGATCTGCACACCGTAGAGAACCTCGGTGATGGCCGGGGCGGGAAGCCCCGTCATGATCACCCTGCCGGTCAGATCGCCATGGCGCGGTGTCCCGGCGCGCACGAACGCGTCGAGGTCCGGGAACCCCGAGGTTCGCCAGAGCTGGTAGTGCGCATCGCAGAGCCCGTTCAGGTGAGCGGCAAGGCGGTGACAGGTCCGCGCCGGGCAACGTCCGAGAGACGGCCGCGCTAGCGCGGGCGGGTAGCGTTCGTCGCCCTCGACGTATGCCTCCACGCTCTGGTGGCGGACGCGGCGCAGGTGATTGCAGCTGATGCACAGGCCATTTTGCACCTCGGGCCGTTCGTGGCCGGGACTGCGACACACCAGGCACGACCCGGGTGCTCGCCGGCGGGACAGGTCGACACCACGGGCGCAGAAGGTGGCGAGATCGCCGTCGATCTCGGCCCGTCGGGCGAGCGCGGTCAAGCCCCGC
>JAJZZB010000287.1 GCA_021797795.1 Actinomycetes bacterium
CGCGCTCGGGTGACGCCGATCGCCAAACTGGCGGTCAGACGGTGGCCAATTCGCTAATGACCTCAGCTTGCAGCCGGTCGATCACGTCGGCGAGGGGCATCTGGATCTCGCCGCCTCGCGTTTGGCGGAGACGCTCGAGCAGGTGGTCGATGACGGCGATTCCGACCTCCGCACCTGAGCCCTCAGGCAGCTGTGCCCGACCGAGGCGGGCGAGCGCGGAGACCGCCTCTGCGTAGACGGTGAGTCGCTCGGCACCGGAGGAACGCCACGCACGGGGCTCGTTGACCGCGTCGGCCAGAGCGGCGCAGACGTCGACCAGGAACCGCATCGGCTGCTCGGAGCGCAGGACGACGATCCGTTCCGACATGCTGCCTCCCTCGATAGCATCGTCGTTGAGCGAGCGTAGCCGCCCGCTCCCTCTTCGATCCGGGCCGTCATGGCGTCCCCTATCTCCGAGGGATCGAGGCGGTCGACCTGGTGGCGATCGGCGAGCTCTTCGAGCGCGGCCTCTCCGCTGCCGAGCCCGGCGCCGACGAGACTGGCGGGTGCTGCCGGGAGGCCCTCCCGGTCCACCGGCTGGTCCACCGTGCGCCGCCGCCTCCCCCCTTCTCGGGGCGATAGCGTGTGAGTGGGTCCTCGGGGGTAAGCCTGTACCGAAGAGCCGGAGTTGAGGGGGAAGATCCGGTCGCGCTGGATTTGGCCTCGGGCCAACAGGTGTCGTGCCCTCCTTAGGACGCTCCCGAGGGCCCACGACGTCGTGGTGGGCGTCGAGTTCCCGTCCGCCTCGTGGTCGGTCGTGCGAACCGAGTATTGGCAGGCCGTGCGCGTCCCCACCACTTGGGGGCATCATCGGGGCATGGTTCGTACATACGGCACAGACGACCACCTGATCCGCACCTTTGCTCAGGATGCGGGCTCGAGCGACCCTGCGGCCATCGAGGAGTTCTTGGAGGACTACGAGGCGACGTGCTCGCATCCTGAAGACGAGGCACGGGCATGCGAGCTCGCAAAGGAGCGCATGATCGAGTGGCTCGACGCCAAGGAGGTCCACGACATCCCCGAGGCGAGCCGGATCTTCACCTACACCCAGCTCGCGCTTGGCGAGTACGCCACGAAGGCCGCGCTCACGATCGCTGACCGCGTGGTCGACGAGGCGATCGTCGCCGGCGCGCTCGAACGCAAGGACATCGGGACCGCGGTCTACCGCGTCGCCGGGGGCGCCGTCGTCGACGCTCCGGACTTTGCCCATCAGTGCTGGGCGGACATGGCCGAGGTGCTCGCACACGGACGCGGCAACGTCCATCCGGCCACGGTGATCGTGGACTGCTGGCACGTGGTCTGGATGGTCTCGCTGATCGCGACGAGAGGCGCTGCGCCGCTCGCGTCGCTGCTGCGGCGAGTGAACCTCGCTGTCTCGATCCAGCCAGGCGAGCGCCCGGGGGACCCCGTACCTGGCACGAAGGTGCGGATCCCGAGAGGGACCCGGATCTTTTCGGACGCCGACGGCTGGCCCAAGCGCGGCGTGCCGATCGAGCGGGCGAGGACCGTCACGCTGCGTTTCATGGCAGGAGAGCCGGAGCAACCGGTTGTCTCCTGGTTCGGCGAAGGCGGGCGCACCTACTGGTCGAAGGTGTGGGAGGTCGTTCACTGAGGGAGACCATCCGCCATCATCCGACCCCTCGCGCCAGCCGGAGCCGCTTGCGGGGATAATCGCTGTAGTACGTCCGCAAGGGGATCCGCGTCTGGCGAGACTGCAGCTGCTAGGAAGGCTTCGTGACCGACTCTGAGCTGTTCGAGCGCATCGGCGAGCTGCGTGGGCAGGGGCGCTCCCCCAAGGAGATAGCCCGCTCGCTCGGGATCAGGCCCGCGGCCGTCGCCCCCCTCGTGCGCCGCCTGGCCGCGCAGAACGCCGCCGACGCGCCCGAGCCGGCGCTCGTAGGGTGCTGGGTGAACCAGGGATGGAGCGAGGAGCTGAGCATCAGCGGGCAGCGCGGATGGCCCCGTGGGGCGCCCTCGCAGGGCTGCGCGGGCTTGGCAACGGTGGTCGTCGCCCGTGAGGCTCGAGGCATGAAAGTCTCGGCGTGCTGCATTCTCGTCGACACCCACTGCCTGGGGGTGAAAAGCACCATCGGGCCTCGGGTCATGGGCCGGGACAAGCTGGTCGACTTCAAGCGCGGCGTCTACGGCGGCTACGAAGACCCTCCCCTCGACGCCCCGCTCGACCTCGCGCAGCACCTGGTCTTCGGCGCTATCGAGTACGCCCGCCGGCTGGGCTTCGAACCTGCCGTCGACTTCGACGCCTGCGCCGGGCACCTCGGTACCTGGTCGGGTCCGAGCGCGATCCGCTTCGGGCGACACGGCAAGCCGATGTACGTCGCAGGCCCCTACGACGACGCCAGCCGGGTGATCTCGACCCTCGAGCGCTCGGTCGGGCAGGGAAACTTCGACTTCCTCGTCGGCCTTCCCGCGTAGCGTTCCCGGGGCCGGGCGGCGATCTCCTCCGGCGGGCGGTCGCCGGCCAGATGAGCCTGCTCAGCGAGCTCGATCAGCAGCGCCTCGCCGAGCTGCTCGATTCGGGCGTCGCGGTCGCCGGGCATCGGCATCGACGGGGTCGTCTTCGTCATCGACGGAGATGGCGACTGCACAGGCGAGGAGGGTGCCGAGCGCGCTGAGCTCGACGGTGTCGTCGCGTCGGGCGACGATCCCCAAGTCGGCGAGCGCGAACAGCATGGCCCTCACCAGGGCGACCACGCGGCCACGCTCGGCTTCGTCGTCGAGGTCATAGCCTTCGTTGGCGGCGACGAGCGCCCAGCCCTGGTCCTCGACCACGGCGAGCGGGGCCGCCCCGTCCGCCGAGACGAGCGCGGCGAGCAGACCCGGTGCTGCTGAGTCGAGCAGCTCCACGTAGCTCTTGCGCCAGCCCTGGCGGAATCCGCCGAGCAGGCCGCTCTCCAACAAGGTGGTGGCAGCTCTCATCCAGGCGGAGAGGGGCAACTAACTGCTCCCG
>JAJZZB010000288.1 GCA_021797795.1 Actinomycetes bacterium
CACCGTGCGACGCAGGAGGCCCTTTCGGATGGGGAACTCTTTGACGACGTTCTCCAGGCGCAGGAGCACGCGCCCGCTTGGCACGGTCGTCGGCTCGGGGCCGTCTCCGCGCCCGAGCGCGCTGAGGGCGCGGTCCGGACTTCCCGCCACCTCGCCCGCCACCTCACCCGCGCCTTCGGCAGCCAGCTCGCCCGTGCGTTCGCCGGCAGGCCGGCCGACCCGCGCGTCGCCGCGCACCGCGACGTCCACACCCACCAGGTGCTGCGCACGCCTGCCGTCGACGGGGAAATGACAGGCGAACTGGTGCCCGCCAGCGTCGGCCGTGAGCCTCGGCTCCTCCTCGATGCACCGCTCCTGCACGTAGCGGCACCGAGCGGCGAACCGGCAGCCGGCGGGAGGTCTGGTGAGGTCCGGCGGCGCGCCAGGGATGCTGTAGAGGGCCCTCGAGCGATCGGCCTGCAGCCCCGGGATCGACTCGAGGAGCGCCTGGGTGTACGGATGGCGCATCTCGTTGAAGATGACCTCCACGTCCCCGGTCTCCACCAGCTGGCCGGCGTACATGACCGCGACCCGGTCGGCACGGTCGGCGATCACTCCCATGTCGTGGGTGATGAGCAGCAGCCCCATGTCGAAGCGGGCTCGGAGGTCGTCGAGGAGGGCGAGGATCTGGTCTTGGATCGTGACGTCCAGCGCGGTCGTCGGCTCGTCGGCGATGAGCAGCTTCGGGGAGCAGGCGAGCGACGTGGCGATCATCGCTCGCTGGCGGAGCCCTCCCGACAGCTCATGGGGGTAGTTGCGCAGGCGCTCGGCGGGGCGGGGCATCCCTACGAGCCCCAGGACCTCCTCGGCCCTGGCCAGCGCCTCAGCCTTGCTCGCGCCGGTGTGCGCCCGCACGGGCTCGGCGATCTGGCTCCCGAGCGTCATCAGCGGGTTGAGCGAGGTCATCGGGTCCTGGAACACCATCCCGATGTCCCGACCGCGGATCCGCCGGACGTCCTTCTCCCGCATCGACGTGATGTCGTTACCGACGACCTTGATCGAGCCGCCGGTGATCCGCGCTCCGGGCGGAAGAAGGCGCATCACCGACATCGCCACCATGGTCTTGCCTGACCCCGACTCGCCGACCACGCCCAGGGTCTCGCCCGGCGCGAGAGAGAGGGAGACCCCGCCGACGGCGTGCACGGTGCCGCTGCGTACGGGGATGTCCACCCGCAGGTCCGTGACCTCGAGAAGATCAGTGGTCACGAGACACCCTCGTCACTGCGCCGGTCATCACTGGGGCTCGAGTGCGCATCAGTGCCGCTGCAGCCTGACGTCGAATGCATCGCGCAGCGCGTCGCCGACGAAGTTGAAGGCGAGCACCGTGATCACGATGGCCACCCCCGCGGGATAGATCAGCCACCAGTAGCCGTCGTAGAGGAAGTTCAGCCCGTTGTTCAGCATCGCCCCCCAACTGGTCGCCGGCGGAGGCGGCCCCAGACCCAGGTAGCTCAGCGCTGCGAGCAACAGGATGGCGTTGGCAACCTGCAGGGTGGTCTGCACGACGATCGTGCCCATGACGTTGGGAATGACGTGGCGGAAGATGACCCTCACGCTCGTCACCCCGGCACCGCGCGCCGCCTCGATGTACTCGCGGGTCCGGACCGAGAGCGACTCGCCGCGAACGAGGCGAGCGGTCGGCAGCCACGAGACGAAGGCGACGACGATGATGAACATGAACGTCGTGGGGGAGAAGATCGTCGCCATCACGAGCATGAGGAGCAGCGGAGGGATGGCGTAGATCGAGTCCACGATGCGCATCATCACCGAGTCCGCCCACTTCCCGAAGAAGCCTGCGAACGCGCCCCAGCCCGCGCCGAACAGGCTCGAGAGCAACGCTGCGCCAAGGCCGATCTCCAAGGAGACCTGGCCTCCGACCATCAGCCTCCCCAGGACGTCGTAACCGACGTTTGTGGTGCCGAGCGGGTGCTGCGCGCTCGGAGCCAGGTTCGCTGTGAGGATGTGCGTGTGCACCTGGTCCGTGTGGTAGACGACCGGGCCCACGAAGGAGAACAGCACCATTCCTATGATCGTCGCCGCGCCGACGAGTGCGAGCCGGTTCTCGGCGAAGACCGAGAGGAACATCCGCACCGAGCTTCCAGGCGGCTTGACCTCGCCCCCCTCGGCCATCGGCCCGACGAAGACCGTGGCGGGAGCGGCACCGACGAGCGTGGCGGCACTTGCGCCGCCTGACGTCGCCCCGGACACCTGCACCTGCTCAGACATCGCGCTCCTCAGACATAGCGCACCCGCGGATCGACTGCCGCGTACAGGAGGTCGGCGAGGAGGCTGCCCACGACGGTTGCGACACCGATGACCAGGGTGAACCCCATCAGCACGGGATAGTCCTGCTTGAGTGCTGCCGTCCAGAGCAAGTAGCCCATGCCGGGGTAGTTGAACACCGTCTCCACGACGATCGCCCCGGAGAGCACGATCGGCAGTGTCAGCCCGATCAAGGTGAGGATGGGGGTGACCGAGTTCGGGAGGAGGTGGCGGAAGACCACCCTGGTGCTGGAGATCCCCTTGGCGCGCGCGGTGCGGATGTAGTCCTGGACGAGGTTCTCGATCGCCGAGGACCGCATGAACCGGCTGAATATCGAGAAGTTGACGAGCGCGAGCGTCACGACCGGGAGCACCAGGGCGCGCGGGTCCGACAGGATCGCACCCACCGTGGCCGCGTTCTGCGGGACCTCTGCGGGCAGCACGTGCAAGGTGATCGCGAACGCGAGGATGAGCAGCATCCCTGCCCAGAATGTGGGCATCGCGTACGCGACGAAGGCGACAGTCGTCACCGCGTGGTCCCCGATCTTGTTCCGCCTGACCGCCTGGTACAGGCCGAGCGGCACGCCGACGACGAGTGCGAGCACGTAGGCCAGCCCGACGAGGAGCGCGCTCTTCGGCAAGTTGGTCTCGAGGAGCGAGAGCACCGACTGGTTGTAGTGGTACGAGTAGCCCAGGTTCCCGTGC
>JAJZZB010000289.1 GCA_021797795.1 Actinomycetes bacterium
GCAGCTCGGCCCGAGCATGCACTCGACTTCCCCGCAAAGGTGGACGATCACTCCGCCGTGGCAATGCTCCCACCGCTCGGCGCAGTCCGGGCAGCACGTGGCGACCTGCCGGCGACCGGATGGCGCCGGCCTCACGAAGCCCGGCGGGCCGCCCGGGCGCTCGCGACCGCTTCGGCCAGCTGGTCGCGGTTCATCTTCGACCGTCCGGGGACGTTGATGTCCTGGGCGAGCTGGTACAGCTCCTCGCGGGTCATCATGGCGAGCTGCTCGCCCTGCGCCTCGGCGGGGGCCTTCTTCCTCGATCCCTTGGCCGGGCGTGACGTCGCCTTCTCGGCCTGCGCGCCGGTGCCACGCTCCGGGGCGCCGTCGGTAGCCGTCTTCGCCGCCCGAGCGGGCCGCCGCTCCGCCTTCTCCGCCGGCGCGCCCCGGGCCGTCCCGCGGTCGCGCACCTCGTCCACCGAGCGTCGCAGCGCCTCCATGAGGTCCACGACGTTCGTATCGCGGCTCGGCCTCGTGCCCGTCACGACCTCCTCGCCCTCGAGCTTCCTCTCGATCAGCTCCTCGATCCGCGCCCGGTACCGGTCGTGGTAGCTCGTCGGGTCCCACTTGATGCTCATCGACTCGATGAGCGAGATGGCAGTCGACAGCTCCCGCTCCGCCGGGGGCTGCCCGCCCACCTTGACGTCGATCTCCCTCATGGGATCGCGGATCTCGTCGGCGAAGTACATCGTCTCGAGAGCCAGCACCTCCCCATCGACCCTGAGGGCGGCGAGGTGCTCCTTGCTCCGCATGACGAAGCTCGCGATCGCCACCTTCCCGGCGGCCCGCATGGCCTCGATCAACAGGGCATAGGGTCGAGCGGCCCCGTCGGTCCTCGGCGCGACGTAGTAGGTCTGGTTGTAGAAGATCGGGTCGATGTCGACCTGGTCGACGAAGTCCTGGATCTCGATCGTCCGGCTTCCGGACGGCTCGACCGCTTCGAGCTCTTTCGAGGACAGCACGACGTACTGCCCGCCTCCGATGTCGTAGCCCTTCACGATGTCCTCGTACTGGACTTCCTCGCCGGTGTTCTCGTTCACCCGCTTGTAGCGGATCCGGTCCGACGTGCCTCGCTCCAGCTGGTGGAACCGGATGGCTTTCTCCGACACGGCGGAGTAGAGCCCGACCGGGATGTTCACCAGCCCGAAGCTGATCGATCCCGTCCAGATCGCTCGAGCCATGTGTCCGTCTCCGATGGCGGTCAGAGCCGCGGCACCACGCGGCGGTTCGGTGCAGCCTACCCACCGGGGCGCCACCGCACACGGGGCGGGTGCGGTGCACCCATTAGGTTCTCCGGAATGAAGATGACGCAGCTGTTCGGCTCGACCCTCAGGGAGGCGCCGGCAGGGGCCGAGACCCCCGGCTACCAGCTGTTGCTCCGCGGTGCCTATGTCCGCCAGATCGGGCAGGGGATCTTCGCCTATCTGCCGCTCGCGGTCCGCGTGATGCGACGGATCGAGCAGATCATGCGAGAGGAGATGGAGGCGGCCGGGGGGGTGGAGCTGTCCATGCCGCTGGTCCACCCCGCAGAGTTGTGGAAGCGGTCGGGCCGCTACGACGCCATCGGTTCGGAGCTCGCGCGCTTCTCCGACCGGCGGGAGCGGCCCGTCGTCCTCGCCATGACCCACGAGGAGGCGGTGGCGGTCCTCACGGCCTCGGAGATCCACTCCTGGCGCCAGCTTCCAAAGCTCGTCTACCAGATCCAGCTCAAGTGGAGAGACGACCCGCGCCCTCGGGCCGGCCTTGTCCGGACCCGTGAGTTCACGATGAAGGACGCCTACAGCCTCGACCGGGATGCCAAGGGCCTCGACGTGCAATACGAGCGGCTGCATGTCGCCTACGACGAGATCTTCCGCCGTTGCGAGCTCCCGATCATCGCCGTCGCGGCCGACGTCGGCATCATGGGCGGCTCCGAGGCGCACGAGTTCATGTACCTGAACCCGATCGGCGAGGACACCATCGTGCTGTGCGACTCGTGTGGGTACTCCCAGAACCGCCAGGTCGCCCGCGCCGCCACGCCGTTGGCCGGCGAGCGGGAAGAGCCGCTCCCGCTCGAGCGGGTCGCGACGCCCTTCACGCCGACCATCGAGTCTCTCTGCGAGCTCCTTCGCATCGAGGCGACGAAGACGGCAAAGGTCGTCTTCGTCGCCACCGAGGAGGCCCGGCCGGTGGTTGCCGTCGTGAGGGGAGACATGCAGCTCAACGAGACCAAGCTCGCCAACCTGGTGGGAGCGAGCGAGCTGCGGCCCATGACGACAGAGGAGATCGAGGCCATCGGCTGCGTGCCCGGCTACGCCTCCCCGATCGGGGTCGGAGACCGGGCGACCGTGGTCGTCGACGAGGTCGTGGCGGCTTCGCCCAACCTCGTGGCCGGAGCGAACGAGGAGGGCTTCCACCTGCGCAACGTCAACAGCGGCCGCGACTACGAGCCGGACATGGTGGCCGACATCGTGGCGGTGGAGGAAGGCCAGGCCTGCGTGGTCTGCGGCGCCGCGCTGAGAACCGAGCGCGGCGTCGAAGTGGGCAACATCTTCAAGCTCGGCACCCGGTTCTCCAACTCCGAGGGAGCGACCTACCTCGACGAGGACGGCACGGAGAAGCCGATCGTGATGGGCTCCTACGGGATCGGCGTGGGCCGTCTCCTCGCCTGTGTGGCGGAGGAGCACCGGGACGAGCGCGGGCTCGTCTGGCCGGCGTCGGTGGCGCCCTTCGGCGCCCAGTTGTGCTGCATCGGCGAGGAGGGACTGGCTGCGGCGCCGTCCATCGCCGCCAGCCTCGAGCAGGCCGGCGTGGACGTCCTCGTCGACGATCGGGGCGAGCGTCCAGGAGTGCAGTTCACCGACGCCGAGCTCATCGGCTGCCCCGTGCTGCTCACCGTGTCGAAGCGCTCCCTGGCCGCAGGAGGCGTCGAGGCCAAGCCGAGGACCACGGCGGGCCGCGAGGGCGCCCTCATCGTCGGCCTCGAC
>JAJZZB010000290.1 GCA_021797795.1 Actinomycetes bacterium
TCGCCGGCCAAGGCGCAGCGCGGCTCGGCACGCAGCTCAGTCTCGCCGACGCCTCCGGGGACGAGGTGGCCCGCGGCTCGGGTCCCGAGGGAGTCCTTCGAGTGGAGAGCCCCCGTCTGTGGCGGCCCGGTGACGGCTACCTCTACCAGTTGACGGTCGAGCTTCGAGACGGGTCCACGCTGGTCGACTCCTACCCTCTGGCGGTCGGCGTCCGCACCGTCGAGGTCAATGGGGCCCGGTTCTTGATCAACGGGAAGCCGTTCTACTTCCGCGGCTTCGGCCGTCACGAGGACATCCCCATCCGCGGCAAGGGCCACGACGACGTGTGGATGGTCCACGACTTCGCCCTCATGGAATGGGTCGGGGCGAACTCGTTCCGCACCTCGCACTACCCCTACGCCGAGGAGGTCCTCGACTACGCCGATCGACGCGGCGTGGTGGTGATCGACGAGACGCCCGCGGTGGGGCTCAACATGGGCCTCGGCGGCGGCATCTTCGGCACCCAGGGGTTGCCCACGTTCTCCGAGGCGACCGTCAACGCCGCCACCCAGGAGGCCCACCGCCAGGCAATCGCCGAGCTGATCGCCCGGGACAAGAACCATCCCTGCGTGGTCGCCTGGAGCATCGCCAACGAGCCCGAGTCCGACACCCAAGCCGCCCGGGCCTACTTCGAGCCGCTCGCCGCCCAAGCCCGGGCGCTGGACCCGACCCGCCCGGTCGGCTTCGCCAACGTCATGCTCGCCCCACCGGACAAAGACGTCATCTCCGACCTGTTCGACGTGCTGCTGCTCAACCGCTACTACGGCTGGTACGTCGACACCGGCGACCTCGCCGCCGCCGAAGTCCACCTCGAAGCCGAGCTTCGGGCCTGGGCCGCCAAGCACGACAAGCCCATCGTCATGACCGAGTACGGCGCCGACACCCTCGCCGGGCTGCACGACGTGGTCCCGGGCCCCTGGAGCGAGGAGTACCAGGCCGCGCTGCTCGAAATGTCACACCGGGTCTTCGACCGGGTCGACGCCGTCGTCGGCGAGCAGATCTGGCATTTCGCCGACTTCGCCACCTCCTCGGGGATCATGCGCGTCGGCGGCAACAAGAAGGGCGTGTTCACCCGCGACCGCCAACCCAAAGCCGCGGTCGCCCACCTGAGACAGCGGTGGAGCCAGGCGCCGTGACCGGCCCGGACCAGCCACAAAGGCTGCGCCTCGCCCGCTACGCCGGCTACGGAGCAGGCGACGCCGCCAACAACCTCACGTTCTCCATGGCCTCGGCGTTCTTGTTGATCTACTACACCAACGTCGCGGGCATCCCGCCAGCCGAAGCCGGGACGCTGTTCCTCGTCGTGCGCATCCTCGGCGGGGTCACCGACCTCGCCGCCGGCCGCATCGCCGATGAGACCACCACCAGGTGGGGCAAGTTCCGCCCCTACGTGCTGTTCGGATCGGTGCCGCTCCTCGCCCTTCTCGTCGTGGTCTTCTCCATCCCCCACGGACTGTCGCCCGCTTGGAAGCTGGTCTGGGCCTACGTTTCCTACGCCCTGTTCCAGGCCGCGTACAGCACCGTCAACATCCCCTACGGGTCGCTCGCGGCCGCCATGACCCAACAGCCCTCTGATCGCGCCCGGCTGTCGACGGCGCGGCTGATCTTCACCGCGGCAGCGATCCTCGTCATCGCGGCGGTCGTCTCCCCGGAGCTCTCGCACGCCGCCAACCTGCAGCACTCGCTCACCATCACCGTTGCGATCTTCGCCATCATCGGAGTGGCCATCTACGCCTGGTGCTTCGCCGCCACCCGAGAAACGGTGCAACGCGACGCCGAACGGTTCAGCATCCGCGCCACCTTGCACATGCTCCGCCACAACCGGCCACTGGTGATCCTCTGCTCATCGAGCCTGGCGCTCTACACCGGCGTCTTCGGCGCCCAGACCGTCGGCATCTACTACGCCAAGGACGTCCTCGGCGACACCAACCTCTTCATCGTCATCACCCTCGCCCAGACCGCCGGCATGATCATCGCCGCCCTGGCCGTCCCAAGGGCAGTCGGCGCCGTCGGAAAGAAGGTCATCTACCTCGCCGCCGGCTCCCTGTGTGTGGTGGCGGGGGCCGGCATCGCCCTGTCGCCTGCCAGCCTGCCGGCGTTGGGCATCGCCTCTTTCGGCGTGCTCGGGCTCGGGACCGGGGCCATCATCGTCGTGCTCTACGCCATGGTCGCCGACACCGTCGACTACGGCGAATGGAACAGCGGAGTGCGCGCCGAGGGACTCAACTACGCCATCTTCTCCTTCACCTCCAAAGTCGGCCTCGGGGTGGGGGGCGCCATCGCCGCCTACACCATCAGCATCGGCGGCTACACGGCCAAAGCACCGACGCAGACCCACGCCGCCCTCCAGTCCATTCGAATCGCGGCGGGCGGCCTCCCTGGGGCCCTGGTGCTCATCGCCACGGCCGTCATGGTCGCCTATCCGCTCACCGAGCGGGCATTTCGGGCACTCGTCGCCGACATCGCCCAGCGCCGGGCCGCCGCCCAGCTTCCTGGCGACGCGACCACGCCACAACCCAGCCCACCCGCTCCCGCGCCACAGACGCGTCTTCCCTCACGATGATGGCCGCCCCGAACACGACGGCCCGGCGCGCCCACCCCCGCCGCTGTCGACTCCGGGCCCGGCGCCGTGACGCCATCGCGCCGCCACCCGCGAGGGCATTCGAGAGCATTGACGTGAAAGTGACCGACACAGGCCATGATGGACTGCGGCCGAGAAGCCGCCGCGGGACGCGATGTTCCGGCGGAGCACCGCTTCATCGCCGAAGACGACGGAACGCTCGCCCAGCCGATCGACAAGATGGCGCCGAGCCGGCTCGTCCTCGTCCACACCGAGGCCCCCGAGCACCTCGCAGGGCGCGGGCATCGGCGGCGATTTGGTGCGAGCCGCTCAACCGGGCCGCGTCCGAGCATCTGACGATCGCGCCACTCTGGCCCTTCGCACGCCGCTGGCTCA
>JAJZZB010000068.1 GCA_021797795.1 Actinomycetes bacterium
GATGCCGCCGTCGAAGGTGAACTTGAGGGCGTTTGAGAGGAGGTTGGAGACGATCTTCACCCACATCTCCCGGTCGACGACGCTTTCGATCGGCTCGCACTCGACGTCGAAGGAGAGCCCGGCCCGCTCGACCACCGGCCGGAACAGCTCGGCCAGGCCGGCGGTCTCCGCCGCCAGGTCCACCACCTCGAAGTGGGCCTCGGCGCTTCCCTCCTCGAGACGGGAGAAGTCGAGCAGGTTGTTCACGAGCCGGAGGAGGCGCTCGGCACTGTGGTGGATCAGCTCGAGACGCTGGCGCTGGACCGCTTGGAGCGGATGCGACGAGTCGTTGAGGGCGTCCGAGGTGGGGCCGAGGAGCAGCGTGAGGGGGGTGCGGAACTCATGGCTGACATTGGTGAAAAAGGCCGTCTTGGCGCGGTCGAGCTCTGTCAGCTTCTCGGCACGACGGCGCTCGGCCTCATAGGCACGGGCATTCGAGATGCTCGCCGACAGCCGGCTGGCGACGAGGTCGATGAAGCCGCGGTACCCGGCGTCGAGGGGGCGATGGGGGTTGAGCCCCGCGATGAAGACACCGTAGGCCTCGCGATCCGCCGATCCCGCCAGCGGCACGGCGACGGCGGTCGATGGCGGGACCTCCCAGGCGCCGCAGGGCACCTCGCCGAAGCGGCCGGCGAGGTCCTCGACGAGCACCGTCGCCCCGCCTCGGGCGCGACCGAGCGGCCAGGCCCCGCCGGACCCGACGACCGGCGGCGCCACGGGGGCCCCGGGCACCACGCCGGCGGCTCCTGCCAGGCGGGCCTCCCGCTTCTCACCCCCGAAGAGGTAGACCAGGCTGAAGGGCAGGACACCGAGGTCCTGGCCGAGCACGCCCATGGCGACGGCGCAGACGTCGTCCTCCTCGCGGGCGCCGGGAAGGGCCGCCCCGAGGTCCCGAAGCACCGTCATCCGCCGGTTGCCGATGACCCGCTCGGTCTCCTCGCTCACGACGCAGAGCATCCCGACGATCTGCCCGTCGTCGTCGGCGAGGGGGCTGTAGGAGAAGGTGTGGTAGGTCTCCTCGGGATACCCGCTGCGCTCGAGGATGAGCAGGAGCGACTCGTCCCAGCTGGCCACTCCCGTCGTCATGACGGTGCGGATGCGAGGACCGATGTCGGCCCAGATCTCGGACCACACCTCCCGCGCCGGGCGGCCGAGCGCCCAGGGGTACTTGGCACCGAGGGTGTCGCGCCGGTACTTCTCGTTGGCGAAGAAGGTGAGGTCCGGCCCCCACGCCATCCACATGGAGAAGCGGGAGGACAAAAGGACGTGCAGGACCGTCCTCAGGCTCTGGGGCCACTGCTCGGGTGGGCCGAGCGGCGTCGCCAGCCAGTCGACCCGTGCCAGGTCACCACCGACCTCCCCGCTCGCCTCGAACAGGGTGGCCATGTCGGATGAGCCCGGCCCGGGGCCTCCCGGCAGCTTCACGGCGCCCGGTGCGGTGGGCGCCCGCAGGCGACGGTCACGGGAGCAGGAACAGCTCGCCGATGCCCGACAGCTCGACGAGGCGGTGCACCTCCGGCGTCAGGTTGACGAGCGCGGCGGGAAGACCCCTCGAGGCGGCGGCGTGGTGGACGGCGACGAGGGCGCCGAAGCCGCTCGAGTCGATGAACGAGACCGCCCCCATGTCGATGTCGAGCCGACCCCCCGGCTCGAGCCCCGCCGCCACCCGTGATCCGGCGGCGCGGAGGTCGTCGGCGACGGCCACGTCGATCTCGCCCGAGAGCACGAGCTGGGGAGCATCGGCGCGCTCGTCGACCGGCACGCCGACAATCTAACTGCGGCCCTCGGGCTCCGACCGGCCGACCTGCCCATCGGCGCGCGGTAGACCGGCTCGTCGTGGAGGCGACGGGAGGCGCGATGGGGAACGACTCGAGACCGCTGACACTTGCCCGGGCGGTTTCCTGCGAAGCGGACGTGGCCTCGCTCGCCGAGGCCGACCGCCGGCTGCTCGCCCGGTGGCTCGCCGAGTCGGTGCCCTCGACCGCCGTCCCCGCCGCGATCGGCCGCCGGCGCCGGCGCATCCTCATCGTCGCCACCGCCGCAGCCGTCTTCCTCGTGCCCTGGGTGGCCCTGCTGGCAGTGACGCTGCCCCAGCACGAGCAGACCCACCTGTGGCGGACCACCTGGGTCGGCTTCGACATCGCCCTGCTCCTCGGCTTCGCCTCGATGGCCTGGCTCGGCTGGCGGAACCGGCAGCTCGTCATGACGGCCATGGTGGTGACGGCCACGCTCATGCTCTGCGACGCCTGGTTCGACCTCACCTTGTCCTGGGGCGGGCGGGAGCAGACCGCCAGCATCCTCACCGCTGCCTTCGGCGAGGTGCCATTCGCCGTCTTCCTCTTCGTCGCCTACCGCCGCATGCTCCTGGCGCTGGCCCGGCGGGTGTGGGAGATCGAAGGCGAGGCCGGGCCCCTGCCGGCGTTGTGGCGGCAGCGCATCTTCGCCCTCCCCCCCGGCCCCGCAAGCGGGGCGGCAGGGGGGCACCCCCGCCGCCCCAGAACACCGCCTGAAGCCCTCACCCGGCGCCCGGGCATTACTGTGCTTGCATCGTGGACGACGACGCGAAGCCGAGGGGTTCCGCGCGCCTCCGGAGCCGGGTGCTGCCGTGGGTCGGGATCCTCGCCGTGGCGGTCGGCATCGCCCTCCTGCTCCGCCTCTTCGTCGTCCAGACCTTCTTCGTGCCGAGCGGCTCGATGTACCCGACCCTCCAGCCGGGTGACCGGATCCTCGTCCAGAAGATCGGCTACTCGGTCGGCGAGGGCTCGATCATCGTCTTTCGGACGCCACCGGGCTACCGGCCCGGTGACTGCGCCGGCGCAGGCGAGAACGACCTCGTGAAGCGGGTGATCGGCCTTCCGGGCGAGACCATCTGGTCGCGGGGCAACACCGTGATGATCAACGGGAAGCCCCTCCGCGAGCCCTACCTGAGAAAGGGCCTCCCCCTCGGCGCCCCGATCCGCCGGCAGACGGTGCCGCCCAACGACTACTTCGTCATGGGCGACAACCGGCCGGTCTCCTGCGACAGCCGGGTCTGGGGCTATGTCCCGAAGGCGGACGTCGTCGGCACCGTCTTCCTCGTCGTCTGGCGCCACGGCCACCCCGTCTTCGAGACCTTCTGAGGGGCTCAGGCGGGGGCGGCCCCTGGCGCGGCGAGGGCGGCGGACCAGGTCCGTGAGAGCAGCCCCGTCCGGGCCGCCAGCCAGCAGCACATGGCGAACCAGATGCCGAGGATGCCGACCGAGTGGTCGAGGAGCGTGGCGGCCGCAAGGGGGGCGAAGGCGAGGAGGGCGAGCAGCATCGCCCGGCGCATGGCGCCGTAGCGGGCGGCTCCGAGGACGAGTCCGTCGAGGACGAAGGCGGCTGCCGCCAGCGGCTGCTGCAGCCCGCAGACGAGGAGGGCAAGCGTCGCCTGGTGCTGGACGGCCGCGTCGGGCGAGAAGACCGCCGGCAGCAGTCCCGAGAAGGCCATCGTGAGGGCGCCGAGCGCCGCGCCGAGGACGAGGCCCATGCGCATCGTCCTGCGGCCGGTCTCCCGGGCCGCCGCCGGGTCGCCGGCGCCGAGGGCCTCGGAGACGAAGACCTGCGCCGGGACGGCGAGGGCGTCGAGGGTGAGCGCCAGCATCCCCCAGACCTGCATCGAGATCTGGTGCCCCCCGAGCGGGTCGGTCCCGAGCCGGGCGGCGATGGCCGTCGTGGCGAGCAGGGCGGCGCCGAGCGCGACGGTGCGCACGGTGAGCGGGACGCCGTCGCGGGCGAGCTCGGCGATCTCCAGCCTGCCGGGCCGCTTCCAGCGGAGCGGCGCCCGGGCGGAGAGGGCGAGGAAGCAGGCGGCGGCCACCACCTGGGCCGCCACGGTGCCCCAGGCCGAGCCGGCGAGGCCGAGATGGAGGCCGTAGACGAGCACGATCTCGAGGACGATGTTGACGCCGTTCGAGACGAGGGCGACGACGAAGGGGCGGCGGGTGTCGGCGAGCCCGGTCAGGTGCCCGTTGCCGGCGAGCGAGACGAACAGCACCGGCATGCCGAGCGCGGCGATCCGCAGGTAGGTGACGGCGTCCGCCCTGACGGCCCCGTCCCCGTGCCCTCCGAGCAGCGACGCCAGCACCGGGGCGGCGACCTCGACGAGCACGGTCGCCGCCACGCCGACGACGGCCGAGAGCAGGTAGGCGGCCCCGACGGCGCGCCCGGCGGCCGCCTCGTCGCCTTTGGACCTCTGGTAGGAGACGACCGAGACCGTCGCCATCTCGAGGAAGGCGGCCACCCAGGCGAGCACGTTGAGGGAGGTGGTGGCGAGCGCCAGCCCGCCGAGCGGCACCTTGCCGAGATGGCCGACGATCGCCGAGTCCGTCAGGTTGTAGAGCGGCTCGACGAGCAGTGCCCCGAGGGCCGGGAGGGCGAGCGCAACGATCCTCCGGTCGAGGGTGTCGAGGTGCCGGCGCATCGCCGAGGAGGCTAGGTGGCACATGCCCGGCCGGGTGCCGGCTTGCTCCGCCAGCTCGCCCCGGCGACGATGGACCGATGGCTCCCCCACCCTCCGGCCGGCAGGCCGTGCTGCGCCACGGCGACGAGGAGGTGGTGGCCGTCGAGGTCGGGGGCGGCCTGCGCAGCTACACCGCAGGCGGCGCGCCGGTGCTCGACGGCTACGCCGAGGACGAGGCCTGCACGGGCGGGCGAGGCCAGCTGCTCGCCCCGTGGCCGAACCGGCTGGCCGACGGCCGCTACCGCTTCGCCGGCGTGGAGCACCAGCTGGCCCTGACCGAGCCTGAGCGACGCAATGCCATCCACGGCCTCGTGCGCTTCGTGAGCTGGACGCTCGAGGTCCACGAGGAGGGTCTCGCCCGGTTCTCCTACCACCTGCGTCCCGAGCCCGGATGGCCGTTCGCGCTCGACCTCGTGAACGAGTACCGCCTCGGCGAGAGCGGGCTCAGGATCGAGACGAGGGCCACCAACCTCGGAGAGGGGCCGAGCCCCTACGGCTGCGGCGCCCACCCCTATCTCCGGACCTCGAGCCCGACGATCGACGGGCTGGTCCTGTGCGCGCCCGCCGGCGTGCGTCTGTGCGCCGACGACCGGGGCATCCCGACGGGCGAGGAGGAGGCGACCGAGGGCACCCCCTACGACTTCGCCTCGCCCCGCCCGATCGGCGGCGCCGTCCTCGACACCTGCTATCGCGACCTCGCCCGCGACCCCGCCGGGCGGGCAACCGTGAGCCTCGAGGACCCGGCGACGGGCGAGGGCGTCGAGCTGTGGATGGACAGGTCCTACGGCTTTCTCATGCTCTTCACCGGCGACGCCCTCCCCGACGAGCCGGCCCGGCGCCGGGGGCTCGCCGTCGAGCCGATGACGTGCCCGCCGAACGCCCTCCAGAGCGGGGACAGCCTCGTCGTCATCGAGCCCGGTGAGACGTTCGCCTCCACCTGGGGCATCACGCCCCACCGCCGCGCCTGAGCGCTCGGCGCACGGGGCGGGGCGGCGACCGCCCACGCCTCGACGACGAGGCCCTCGATCTCGCCCCGGTCGGGACCGCCGTCGAGGACGACACCCAGCCGACCCCTCGCGCCGACGTAGGGCGGCCGGAAGCACCGCCCCGGGTCCCGCCTGCAGAGCTCCTCCTCGACGCCGTCACCTGCCGCCAGCCAGACGGCCAGGCGGTCGTCGTCGTGGTGGTGGTGGTGGTGGTGGTCCGCATCATGGCGAAGGCCCGCCCGCCCTTCACGAACCATGCGGCCTCCCGTGGCTCTGCCGCCCGACCACCTTGTCGGGGGCGAGGAAGCGGGCGCGCACCGCCCTCGTGACGGGATCGCCGGCCTCCCGGCAGGTCACGGGCAGGGCGCGCCCCCGACGTCCCGGCCGTCGCCCCGGGCGAGCCGCCACACCGTCCCCGGGCGCGGGGGCTCCCCCCGCAGCCTGCGCCGGAGCGGACCCGCCGACGGGGGAGCACCCCCACGGTCGTGTCCTGCCTTCTCCGCCGCCGGCGGGCGGTCGCCCGGCAGTCCGGCGCACGGGGCACGGCGGTTCTCGACAGAGCCTCGGGCGCCTGCCCACCTCGGCGGGTCCTCCCTTGCCGAGGGTGGCGCACGGTACGATCTCATCGACGAACATGGCACCACAGCTGACACCACACTTCCCGGGAGGCGACGGGGAGGCTGGCCCGCCGCCGGACGACGTCGCTGACCGGATCGCCCTCGGCGAGGCGCTCTCGGCGCGTGCGCCCGAGGTGGCTCAGGCCTGCAACGAGCGGCTCCGCCAGGTCCTCGGCCTCGGCCCGGACGAGCCGCTCCCGGAGGTCGACGCCACCAGCGCCAGTGAGCTCGCCACGAGCATCCTCGGCCGCTACCTCGCCTCGGGTGCGCCGGCGACGAGCGACGAGGAGGCCGTCCTCGCCCGGCCCGGGTCGCTCGCGCTGAGCGAGACCTCGGTGACGACCCTCGTGAAGCTCGTCTTGTACTGGCGGGACGCGACGCTGCTCGCCCTGCGGGACATCGCCTCCCAGCAGGGGACCGCCTCCCACCTGCTGCGGGCCGCCGAGGAGGTCGTCCGCTCGAGCTGCGACGCCAGCCTCGTCCGGATGATGAAGCGCTTCGACCGGCGCAAGGAGGAGCTCGAGGCCCTCCTCGCCGACGAGCACCGCCGCCTCGTCCACGAGGCACGCCACGACCAGCTGACCGGCCTCGTCAACCGGAGGGCCTTCCTCGAGCTCGTCCGCCAGGCGAGCGGGAGCCACGGGCCCGCCGAGCTCGTCGCCCTCATGTACATGGACCTCGACGGCTTCAAGGAGGTGAACGACACCCACGGGCACGCCTTCGGGGACCTCGTCCTGCAGGCGGTCGCCGACCGGCTGAGCAGCCTGCTGCGACCGACCGACACCGCCGGACGCCTCGGAGGCGACGAGTTCGTCATCCTCTGCGGCAACGTCCGTGGCGGCGAGGACACGGCCGTCGGTGTCGCCAGGCGCCTGTGCGGCACGATGGGGCGGCCCGTCGAGGTGAGCGGCCTCCGCCTCACCTGCCCCGCCTCGATCGGCCTCGTCTGCACGAGCGAGCCGGCCGATCCCGAGTCGCTGCTGGCGAGGGCCGATGCCGCCCTCTACAGGGCCAAGCGAGCAGGCAAGGGGCGCGTCGTCCTAGGTTGAGGGGGTGGCAACCATAGAGACAGCCCGCGGCCCGCTCGACACCGCAGCCCTCGGCCGGACGCTCATGCACGAGCACGTCTTCGTCCTCACCCCCGACTCCCAGCACAACTGGTCCGATGAGTGGGACGAGGTCGAGCAGGTGGCGAACGCCGTTCGGAAGCTGAACGAGCTGAAGGCGGCGGGCATACAGACGATCGCCGACCCGACCGTCGACGGCCTCGGGCGCGACGTCGCCCGCATCGCCCGCATCCAGGCCGAGGTCGACCTCAACATCATCGTGGCGACGGGGGTCTACACCTACTCCGACGTGCCCAACTTCTTCGCCTTCCGCGGTCCCGGGGCCCTCCCCGGGCTGCCGGACCCGATGGTCGACCTCTTCGTCCGGGACATCGAAGAGGGCGTGAAGGGCACCTCGGTGCGGGCCGCCTTCCTGAAGTGCGCCATCGACCACCACGGGCTCACCCCGGGCGTCGAGCGAGTCATGCGGGCCGTCGCCGCCGCCCACCTGCGCACCGGCGCCCCGGTGATGATCCACACCCATCCCGGCTCGCGAAGCGGCCTCGAGGCCCGCCGGGTGCTCGCCGAGGAGGGCGTCGAGCCGCGCCGCGTCCTGCTCGCCCACAGCGGCGACACGACCGACGCCGACCACCTGAGCGAGCTCGCCGAGGCGGGCTTCCTGCTCGGCATGGACCGCTTCGGGATCGACCTCACGCTCGACTTCGAGAGCAGGGTGGGCATCGTCGCCGAGCTGTGCCGCCGCGGCTTGGCCGCCAGCATGGTCCTCAGCCAGGACGCCGCCTGCTACATCGACTGGGTCGACCCGCTGCTGAAGTCGGCGCTGCCCAACTGGCACTACCTGCACGTGCTCGCCGACGTGGTCCCTGCCCTCTACGAGCGGGGCGTCACCGAGGCGCAGGTGGACGAGATGCTCGTCTCGAACCCCCGGCGGTACTTCGAGGGCTGAGCGCGCTCAGGCGATCTGGACGAGGTCCCTCGCCAGCAGCACCGCCACGAGGACCATGACGGCGAGGTACAGGGCCGTGATCGGCCAGCGTCGGGGATGGTCGGCGAGCCAGAAGCGGCGGATCCCCCGTGCGTCGAAATAGAGGGCCACGACGGCGATCGGGATCCCGATCGCCGGCCCGACGCCCCCGACGGCGCCGATGAAGGGGGCCGCGATCGGAAAGAGGACGTAGCTCAGGGTGCAGCGGAACGCCGAGATGAGGATGGAAGCGGAGAACAGGCGGTGGACGTCCCGGTCCGACGGCTGCTTGGACCGGTCGGGGATCCTGAGCAGCCGGCGCATCGCCTGGTCGGCGGTGCTGCGCTGCTTCGGCGGGGCGACGCTCACGGCGGGAGACGACACGGCGATCAGGCTACCGGTGACCACGCCGCGGGCACACGTCGGGACGTGCCAGCATCGTGCAGGCTCGAGAAGGAGAGACCCATGGACGAGGCCACGAGGGCCGTCGACGACCGCATCGAGCAGCTGCTCGCCGAGCTCGACCCGGCCTCGAGCGACCCCGTCGCCGTGCGCCGGCGCCAGTACGAGCTCGGACTGGCCTGGGTCCACTTCCCCGAGGGCTTCGGCGGCCTCGGCGTCGCCCCTCCGCTCCAGCGCCGGGTCGACCGGCGCCTGGCGGAGGCCGGCGCGGTCCCCCACGGCGCCATGCAGTTCTTCGGGCTGGCCATGGCCGGGCCGACCATCGTGACGCACGGCTCCGACGAGCTCAGGTCCCGGCTGCTCGCTCGCATGTTCAGCGGCGAGGACACCTGGTGCCAGCTGTTCTCCGAGCCGGGAGCCGGCTCGGACCTGGCCGGGCTGTCGACGAGGGCGGTGCGCGACGGCGACGAGTGGGTCGTCTCGGGCCAGAAGGTCTGGAACACCCTGGCCCACCTGGCCGACCGCGGCATGCTGGTGGCGCGGACCGACCCCGGCCAGCCCAAGCACAAGGGGCTCACCTACTTCGCCCTCGACATGCACAGCCCGGGCGTCGAGGTGCGCCCGCTGCGGCAGATGACCGGCGAGGCGGAGTTCAACGAGGTGTACCTCACCGAGGTGCGCGTCCCCGACGCCGACCGGGTGGGCGACGTCGGCGACGGCTGGCGGGTCTCGATGAGCACCCTCATGAACGAGCGCACCTCGATCGGCGGAGGGGGCGGCGCCCCCGAGAGGGGCTCGGGCGCCATCGCCGAGGCGGTCCGGATCTTCCAGAGCGAGTGCCCCGACCCGGGCCCGGTCGCCCGGGACCGGCTCATGCGGGCCTTCGTCGAGGCCGAGGCGCTCCGGCTGACGAACCTGCGGGCGGCCGACGCCCGCCGGGCGGGCAACCCCGGTCCGGAGGGTTCGATCGCGAAGCTCATGTTCGCCGAGGTGAACCAGCGGATCTACGACCTCTGCATCGACCTGCTCGGGGCCGGCGGGCTCGCCGGCTACGACTACACGATGCGGCGCCGCGAGGGGCTCGGGCTCACCGGGCCGGCGGGCTCGTCCCGCAAGATGTTCCTCCGCTCCCGGGCGAACTCGATCGAGGGCGGCACCTCGGAGATCCAGCGGAACATCCTCGCCGAGCGCGTGCTCGGCCTCCCCGGCGACGTCCGGGTCGACAAGGACATCCCCTGGTCGGAGGTGCCCCGCAGCTGACCGGGCCGGGCAGCGCCACCGGCGCTCAGCCGGGGAGCAGGTGGGCCTCCTTCTCCCCCTCGCCCCGCCAGGCACGGGCCATGGCCGGGGTCGTGAAGGCGGCGACGAACTCGCCGGTGTCGCTCAGCGCGATGCCCCCGCCCGTGCCGCCGAGCTCGCCGACGGCCGACAGCGCCACCTCGACCGCCTCGTGCAGGAGGCGGCCGGCCTGCCGCTCCCATGCGACCCGATGGGCGAAGCCGGCCACGAGGAAGGCCTCGCCGGCTCCGGTCGCCGAGACGGCCACACCACAGCGGTGGGCGAGGACGCCCGCTCCCGGGACGGGGGAGTCGCCGACGCGCCCGCGTCGCTGACCCGAGCGACCGCCGGTCGAGGTGGCGGCCGCCACCTGCCCGCCCCGGTCGACGGCGACCGCCCCGACCGTCCCCTCCTTCGAGAGGGGGCCCCGAGGGTCGGCTGCACCCGCCCCCCTGGTGAGCCACTCCGGTCGCATCGCCCCGAGGCCCGCCTCGGCGCAGAAGTCGTCCGCCCCGGTGCCGGCGAGGAGCACCGGCCCGTCCGGCACCCCGCCGGCGGCAGCCACGGCCCTCGCCGCCCGGACGGGGTTGGCGGGGTAGGTGGCTGCGCAGAGGGCGCCGACCGCCCCGGTCGCCGCGTCCATGACGCTCGCGTCGAACTCGACGGCGCCCTGCGCGGTCGGCACGGCGCCCCGCCCGGCGTTGAACCGCCCGCTGTCCTCGAGCGAGGCGACGGCCTCGACGACGGCGTCGTAGGCGCTCCCGCCCGCCGCCAGCACCTCCCAGCCGGCCTCCCGCGCCGCTTCGAGCGCCTGGAGGAGGACGGCCGACTCCTCCTCGGAGAGGTCCGGGAAGGTGCCGGCGCCGCCGTGAACGACGATCGCCGGCAGGCCGAGCTGTCCGAACTGCCGTGTGGTCCTCATGACGAGGCCGGATGGTACCGCCCGGCGTGCACGGCGAGGTGCTGGCATCGGCCAGGATGGAGCCATGAGTCGTCGGGGCTGGCTGCTCTTCGCCGTCATGGGCGTCATCTGGGGACTGCCGTATCTGCTCATCAAGATCGCCGTCCGCGAGGTCCCCGCCCCGATGCTCGTCGAGATGCGCACGGGCGGGGCAGCCCTCGTGCTGCTGCCGCTGGCGCTGTACCGGGGCGAGCTCCGGCCGGTGCTCGCCCGCTACAAGGCGCTCGTCGCCTTCGCCGTGGCCGAGATGGCGGTGCCGTGGCTCTTCCTGTTCGACGCCGAGCGGAAGCTCTCGAGCTCACTCTCGGGCCTCCTCGTCGCCGCCGTGCCGCTCGTCGGGACGATCCTCGCCCGGGCGACGGGTGCCGACCGCCTGGACCGGCGACGCCTGGCAGGGGTGCTCGTCGGCCTCGGGGGCGTCGGCGCCCTCGTCGGGTTCGACGTCGGCGGCTCCGACGCCCTGGCGGCGGCCTCGATCGCCGTCGTCGCCGTCGGCTACGCCCTCGGCCCGTGGATCCTCTCCCGGTACCTCTCGGACCTCCCCGCCCTCGGCGTGGTGGCCGGAGCGCTCACCGTCTGCGCCCTGGCCTACCTGCCGGCGATCCCCTTCTCGATCCCGACCAAGCCGCTCGCCGCCTCCGTCATCGGCTCGGTCGTCGGCCTCACGCTCGTCTGCACGGCGCTCGCCTTCGTGCTGTTCTTCGCCCTCATCGCCGAGGCGGGACCTGTCCGCTCGACCGTCATCACCTACGTCAACCCGGCCGTCGCCGTCCTGCTCGGCGTGAGCATCCTCGGGGAGCACTTCGGCCTGGCGACGGCGTTCGGCTTCGTCCTCATCATCGCCGGGTGCATCCTGGCGACGGCGCGCAACGCCGCCGAGCTCCCGGCCGCGCCGGCGCCCTCGCTCCTCGTCGAGGCCGATCCCGGGAGGGAGGCCGGCGGGGCGATCTGACACGCTCCGCATTGACTAGCACGGACTTCCCCACCGACCGCCAGTACGATCGACTATCGTGTCCTCGACCAGCCAGAAGTCCGCCGGCTCGGTCACCCGTCCGCTCGACGCCGAGACCGCCGACTGGGCGCTCGGAGCCCTCACCACCCTCGTCCCGATCGCGGTCTTCGCGGCGGACCCCGACGGCAGGTGCTGGTACGTGAACCAGCGACTCGTCGACGCCTTCGGCCTCGAGCACTACTCGGCGAAGGACACCGCCTTCCGCCTCGAGCTTCCCGACGGCGTGCTGCCCACCGAGGGGACGGCCCACCTCGAGGTCGTCCTCGCCGGCGGAGTGGACGGGGGCGCCGACAGGACCCGGCTCGACGCCCGGGTGATGCCGCTCGTCGGACGGGAG
This sequence comes from Actinomycetes bacterium, assembly GCA_021797795.1. Lineage (GTDB taxonomy): Bacteria > Actinomycetota > Acidimicrobiia > Acidimicrobiales > Bog-793 > JAKACF01. The sequence goes on from JAJZZB010000068.1 coordinate 12,144, forward strand.
GGACGCGTCACCGCCTACGTCGGCGTGGTCGTCGACTCCCCCGCCTCGGAGGGGTCGGCCCTCGTGCTCCGCACGAGCGAGCGGCTCGTCGACGCCCTGATCGACCGCTCCCCCGAGGTCGTGACGATCCTCGACGAGGACGGCACCTGGCGCTACTCGAACGCCGCCGCCTGGCGCCTGCTCGGCTACCAGGCGGAGTTCGAGCCGATCCCCGACGGCATCATCGGGCTCGTCCACCCCGACGATGCCGCCGAGGCGCTCCAGCTCCTCGACCGGCTGCGCTCGGGGGAGGTCCGCAGGCTCGGACCGGTCGACGTACGGGTCCGGGCGGCCGACGGCGGCTGGCGGTACCTCGAGAACTACGTCGAGAACCTCCTCGACGACCCCGTGATCCACGGCTTCCTGCTGCTCTCGCGCGACGTGAGCGAGCGCCGGCAGGCCCGTCTCGAGCTTCGCGAGGCGAACGAGCGCCTCTCCACTCTCATCTCGAGCCTCCGCCTCGCCGTGCTCATGGAGGACGAGAAGCGGCGGGTTGCCTTCACCAACGACGCCTTCGTCAGCCTCTTCGAGCTGCCGATCCCGGCCGCCCAGCTCGCCGGGAGGACCATCGCCGAGGTCGGGCCGGAGTTCTTCCGCCGCTTCGGCGACCCGACCTACGTCCCCGATACGGGCGGGGACCCCTCCGGGCGCTCGCGCCGGCGGCCGGTGGTCGGCGAGCGCATCGTGCTCACCGACAACCGCGTCCTCGAGCGCGACTACCTCCCGATCGTGGCCGACGGGGAGCACCGCGGCCACGTCCTCGTCTTCCGCGACATCTCCGCCAGGGCCCAGGCCGAGGCCGAGTGGGCGGCCCTCATCGCCCGCCAGAGGCACGAGAACGAGCGCCTCGTCGAGCTCGACCGGGTGAAGGCAGCCTTCCTCGCCGAGATCAGCCACGAGCTGCGCACGCCGCTCACGTCCATCTCGAGCTTCACCGAGCTGCTCACCGACGGGCTCGGACGGGACGACCCCGACGAGCAGCGGGAGTTCCTCGAGATCATCAAGCGGAACGCCGACCGCCTGCTCCGCCTCGTCGACGACCTGCTGCTGCTCGACCGGCTCGAGACGGGCGCCATGCCGCTCGAGTGGGGGGTCGTCGACCTCGCCTCGGTGGTCACCGCCTCGGTCTCCGCCTTCGCCCCCATGGCGGAGTCCAAGTCGATCGCGCTCGACTGCGACGTGGGCGAGGGACCGACCATCGCCGGCGACCCGGGCCGCCTCGGGCAGGTGCTCGACGTGTTCCTGTCGAACGCCGTCAAGTTCACCCCGGAAAACGGGCGGATCATCGTGACGGCAACACCCCGTGACAAGATCTGGCGCATCGAGGTGATCGACAACGGCATCGGCGTCCCCCAGCGGGAGCAGCAGTCGCTGTTCGAGCGCTTCTACCGGGCGAGCAACGCCCGCTCCTCCCGGATCCCGGGCTCCGGCCTCGGGCTGTCGGTGGCGCGCGCCATCGTCGAGCTGCACGGCGGGACGATCACCCTGCGCTCGACCGAGGGCGGGGGGACGACGGTGATCGCCCGGCTCCCGCTCTCGCCGGACGCCGAGGCGGACGAGTCCGACCCGTTCGCGCCGGTCCGGCCGGACGACGGGAAGGGGGCCGGGGGTGATTGAGCGCCAGTACTGCGTGCTCAACATCGAGGACGACGAGGACATCGCCCGCGTCGTGCGGACCCTGCTCGAGCGGGCGGGTTACCGGGTCGTCTCGATCGGCGACGGCCGCGAGGGCCTCCGCCGGTTCCACGACGAGCGGCCCGACCTCGTCATCCTCGACGTCGGCCTGCCGACCCTCGACGGCTGGACGATCATCGAGCGCCTGCGGGACCTGAGCTCGGCCCCGATCCTCGTGCTCACCGCCCGGGACTCCGAGAGCGACAAGGTCCGCGGGCTGCGCTCGGGCGCCGACGACTACCTCACCAAGCCGTTCGGGAATGCCGAGCTCGTCGCCCGGGTGGAGGCCCTCCTGCGCCGCCAGGAGCGACGCGGCCGCAACGGCAGCCGCCCGGGGCGGGAGGACGACCCGCCGGACCTGCCCGCCAGCAGGCAGATGGCCGAGCACGGCGTCGAGGTCGACTTCGACCTCCACGTCGTGAAGGTGGACGGCCGGCCGGTCGAGCTCACGCCGACCGAGTTCCGCCTCCTCGAGACCCTCATGAGCCACCGCGGGCAGGTGCTCTCCCCCGAGCAGCTGCTGCGGCTCGCCTGGCGGGACCCGACGGCCACGGGACCCGACAGGGTGAAGTTCACCGTGCTGAGGCTCCGGCGAAAGCTCGGATGGGAGAGCGGGCCGGACACGCCGATCGAGACGCTCCGGGGCTTCGGCTACCGCTACCGCTCGCCGGCCGGCTGAGCCCCGCCGGCGCTCCCGACCCCTTACCTCCAGGTAAGTGTTGCCGGTGACACTGCAACGAGACTGCAACTCCCCGCGAACCGTACCCTCACTCGCCCCCGCGAAGATGTCCCCGTCGGCAGGGCCTCATGCGAGGGTGAGCTCCTGTCCCGGAGAGATTGAGCGAGGGCAAGCTCTCCGGACCGGGGGGTCCGCAGGGGGGCGGACCACTCCTTTGGAGGTGATGGGGCCCGATGGGGGCAGGGCCCCTCACCGTCCACCTTGGATCGAGGAGCGACAGTGGGGACGACAGCCGATCATCGCGGGCAGCGGCGGGTCCTCGTCGTCGAGGACGACGAGTCCGCCGCCGTCTTCGTGACCAAGGTGCTCGACCGGGCCGGCTTCGACTTCACCTGGGCGGTGGACGCCGACGAGGCCTCCAGCCTGCTCGCCACGAACCGCTTCGACGTCCTGCTCACCGACTTCCGCCTGCCGGGCCGCAGCGGCCTCGAGCTCGTCCGCCAGACCCGCTCGTCCCAGCCCGCTCTCGCGATCGCCGTCATGACGTCGTTCAACGAGTCGGGCCTCGAGAGCGAGGCCCGCTCGTGGGGGGCCGACGACTTCTTCGAGAAGCCGCTCAGCCCGGCCTCGCTCGTCTCCCGCATCAGCGAGCTCGCCGACCGCTCGGTCGGCCACGAGGAACCGGACGAGGACGCAGCGGACCGGCCGCCTGCGGAGCGCCGGGCTGCCGGCAGCGGGCCGGGGGCGGCACCGGCGGCCCCCGAGCAGGGGCGAGACGCCGGCGCCGTCTGCGTCGAGACGCCCGGCCCGGCCGACGCCTCGCCCCTCGAGGAGGCCGAGGACGTCCGCCCCGTCTTCCGGTGGATCGGGTCGGCACGGCGACCGCTGTTCGCCGTGCCGCTGTGGGCGTCGGCCCCACCGGTCGTCTTCGACATCATCTCGGGAACCGGACCGGTCGCCACGCCTCGCACCAGCGCGGCGTGGCGACTCGTGGAGTGACGGAGCGCCGACGGGAGGGGTGCCGGCGCTCCGTCAGCCCGCGCTGAGCGAGGTGCTGCCCGACCGGCGTGCCGCCGGCACCCCGTCGACGAGCGTGATCGAGCGGCTCCGCAGCGACGGGATGCGCGGCCCGGGAAGGATGACGCCGGTGAGGTTCAGCGGGTCGGCGGCGGAGATCGTCACCGAACGGCCCTCGGCCTTGGCGGTGACGATCGAGCGGAGCCGCTCGTAGGCCTCCGGCAGAGCGAACTGCTCGCCAGTGAAGCCGGCGACGAAGCGGCCGCCCCGGACGAGGCCGCGCGCCTCGAGGCGCCGGAGGGCCCAGAGGACCTCCCGCCATCCGATGCCCATCAGCTCCCGCTGGGCGAGGTCGCGGAAGACGACTCCGTAGCGCTGGAGCAGTTGGCCGGCGAGAGCCTCGGCGAGGTCGTCGGGGTCGTAGTCCGAGCCGCCGGCGCCGAGGAGCGCCCACCGCCCGCCCGAGCGCGCCGGACGCACCCGCGGGCGGGGACCGCGGCGCTCGGGCCGGGGGAACGGGCGACCCGACCGGCTGCGCAGACCGGCGACCGAGGAGGGCAGCCCCGTGCCGACGAGGTTGCCGAGGCGGGCCCTGCCTCCGAGGAGCAGCCGGACGGCCTGGAAGCCGTCCGCCGTCACGAGGCCCCGGGCGATTCCGTCCCAGAGGGCGTCCGCCACCTCGACCGGCATGCGCCCCGTGACGCTGCAGAGGTCTCCGAGGAAGAGCGCCCCCCGCTCCGACAGCGCCGCCAGCACGTCGGCCGGGGCGCCGACCGGCGGCGGCGACGGCCGCGAGCCGCCCCTCAGGGCGGTGATCAGCCAGTCGGCGTCCTCCCGGCGGAACAGCGACAGAGGCGTGGCGGGCGAGGGCATGAGACCGGGACGGCGCTGCGGGCGTGGCGAGGGTCCCTCGGCGCTCTCGCCCGCTCGCACGCCGAGGCGGCCGAAGCCGACCTCTCCGCCCGAGCAGAGCTCGTCGAGGAGCGCCGGCTGGTAGGAGGCCACCCTCGCCGGGAGGATCGACTCCTCCCAGGCGGCGACGGGCGCCTCGAAGCCCTGGAGCTGCTCGACGACCTCGGCCAGCCCTGCCGAGCCGAGCAGCCGGTTGCCCGGGCCGACGTGCTGCCAGGCGAGGAGGAAGGACATGAACTGCTGCGGGCTCGCCGCCTCGATCGACCGCCGGGCGCCGTCGCGCATGCGGGCGTGGATCCGCATGAGCAGGTGGCGGGCGGCGTACCGGTCGGTCGGGTCCTCGCCGACGCGGCACTGCAGGATCGAACCCTCCTGCTCGAGGCGGGCGACGGCGGTGCGCACCTCGAGCTCGCGGCCGACGCCGACGCCGACGCGCTCGGCGAGCTCGCCGGTGGACAGCGGCTCGGAGACGTCGAGGGCCGCCCGCACGGCCTCAACGAGCACATCCTCGGGGAGCACCTCGGCGCCCGGCGCGAGCCCGTCGGGAAGGGCGAGATCGGGTTCGAAGCGCGCCGCCGGCATCAGCGCCTCGACGGCAGCCCGCCGCTCGCGGGCCGCCCACCGCAGCTCCTCGCCACCGGCTGTCGTCCGGGCAAGCACCGAGAAGGCCCGGCCGGCGGCGACGAGGACATGGAAGAAGGCCTCGAGGGAGTGATCCGGCTCGAGGGTGAGCTCGGTGAGCAGCACGTCGTGCAGCTCGTCGGCGCTGCGGGGATCCG
>JAJZZB010000291.1 GCA_021797795.1 Actinomycetes bacterium
GACGTTTCGCTCCGAAGGGGTCGACAGGTGGATCTGGTCGACAGAAGGCACCTCGACCGCCGTCGGGAGCAGGTAGTCCATGAACGTGGTCGCAAGCGGCTGGCCGTCGGGGCTGTAGACGACCTCCTCGTAGAAGGCGCTGCCGATGCCTTGGGCCACGCCGCCCTGCACCTGTCCCTCGACCACGAGCGGGTTCAACATCTGCCCGCAGTCGTGCGCGACGACGTAGCGCAGGAGCCTCACCTGGCCCAGCTCGACGTCGACCTCGACGACTGCCACGTGGACGCCGTATGCGAAGGTGACCGACGGTGGGACGAAGTACGACGTCGCAGAGAGGCCGAAGTGCCTCTCTGCAGGCACCTTGGCTCTGGGCCCGGGCGCGGCCGCCCGTGCGATCGTCCGGAGGTCCACCGAGGTGGAAGGCGAGCCCTTCGGATGGACCGAGCCCGACTCGACGACGAGGTCGCTGGCGTCGACCTCCAAGAGCTCGCCGGCGACCGCCAGCACGTCGTCCTTCACCTTTCTCGCAGCATCGGCCACTGCGGATCCGGCAGTGACCGCGCTGCGACTGGCGAAGGTGCCGACTCCATAGGGAAGAAGGGCAGTGTCGCCGGCGCGCACGTCCACGTCGTCGATCGGGACGCCGAGCTCGTCGGCGCAGACCTGGGCGAGCGTCGTCAGGTGGCTCTGGCCGTGCGGCGCCGACCCCGAGTGCACGACCACCTTGCCGTCTCCGTTAACGCTCACCGAGGCTCCCTCGTAAGGACCGATACCCGTGCCTTCGACGTAGAGCGAGATGCCGATCCCGACACGCCGGCTCTCCGACCTCTGCAGCGCCTGGGCAGCCCGGAGCGCTTCGTAGTCGACGGCGCCGAGCGCCGCATCCAGCGCCGCCGGGTAGTTCCCGCCGTCGTAGATCACACGGGCCCCGTCGCGATAGGGAAGGCCCTGGTCGTAGGGGAGCTCGTCGGCCGTGATCAGGTTCCTCCGCACGACCTCCGCCGGATCGAGACCGAGCCTCGTCGCGACGAGGTGCATCACGCGGTCCATCACGAACACCACCTCTGGCCTCCCCGCGCCGCGGTAAGGGCCGTTGGGCGTCTTGTTGGTCAGCACGCACGACCCGTCGACCCGGGCGTTCGGGATGCGGTAGAGACCTCGGAGATGTGCTGCGGAATTGTACGCACAGGTGAGGGAGAACGGATTGTACGCTCCGCAGTCGAGCAGGAACCGGTCGTCGACGACGGACACGTGGCCGTCGGAGGTGAAGCCGACCGTCACTTCGTGGAGCTGGTCCCGGGCGTGCATGGTCGAGACGAGGTGCTCCTGGCGGTCCTCCACGAACCGCACGGGTCGACCGAGCGCCCGGGCGAGATGGGGGACGATCACCTCCTCGGGATAGACGTTCACCTTCGGGCCGAAGCCGCCGCCGACGTCGGGCGCGACCACCCGAACGTCTGCCTCGGGAATGTCGAGCTGCTCGGAGATCCTGGTACGCACCATGTACGGAACCTGCGTCGAGCTCCACACGGTGAGCTGCTCTCGGGAGCGGTCCCAGTCGGCGAGCACCGCGCGCGTCTCGAGCGGGTTCGCCGAAAGGCGCGGGACGCGAACCCGGCAGGTGAGGCGGTGCTCGGATGCGGCGAGCGCGGCAGCGGGGTTCCCGACGCTCACCTCGAAGGATGCCTGGACATTCGTGCCGAGATGCGCGTGCACCAGGTCCGCGCCATCTCTGACCGCCGCTTCGGGGTCGACCATGGCGGGCAGGTCCTCGTACTCCACCACGACCAGTTCCAGCGCGTCCTCGGCGACGTAGCGGGTCGTCGCCACCACGACGACCACGGGCTGGCCCACATAGCGCACCTCATCCGACGCGAGCGGCTCCATCGGACAGGGGCGGACGATCGGGTGCACCGCCTCCTCGAGGCCAGGCGGGGTGTCCTCCTGGTCGACGAAACGCGTGAACGGAGCGACGACGCCGGCGAGATCCTGGGCGGTGACGACCGCCGCGACGCCGGGGAGCTCTCGGGCCGCGGCGACGTCGATGCCGAGGATCCGGGCGCGGGCGAACGGGCTGCGGAGGACCGCAGCCTCGAGCATGCCGTCCAGGCGGATGTCCGCGACGAACCTGCCCGTGCCCGTCACCAGGCGCCGATCCTCCCTCCTGCGCACGGACGTGCCGACGTAGCGCGCCTCCCCCGTCGCCCGGCTCTTGCGCGCCGGTGCGCGCCGCGTCGCTCGGCGTCCGGCCTCCTCGCGCTCCCGAGCCGGCGCGTCCGTCGTGCGAGCCGCTCCGGTCGCCCTCGCCCTCGAGCTCATCGCAGCAAGGCCGCCTGCGTGGCGTCGCCAATGCCGAAGGCGCCGAGGATCTCCTCGTTCTTCTCGGCCACGGTCAGCGCCGAGCCTGCTGGCGGGAGCGTGACGATGCGTATGCCGACCTCCTCGGCGTGTCGCAGGTTCTCCTGAGCGATACGCGAGTTGCTCGACTCCGCCATCGCCAGCACGAGCGTCCTGCCCTCCTTCAACGTCACGTCCGCCGCGCGCTGTACGAGGTTGTCGGCGACGCCGGTCACGATGGCCGCGAGCGATCGCATCGTGCACGGAGCGATGACCATCCCCAGGGTCAGGAAGGAACCGCTCGAGATGGCGGCCGCCTGGTTCCTCTCGTGGTACCAACCGTCGGCCTTGGAGCACAGCTGGCGAAGCCCGAGACCGGTCTCCGAGTAGATGATCGATCTCGAGCATCCGCAGGTGACGAGATGGCTCTCGACTCCAAGCTGTCGGAGGCGACCAAGCAGGCTCACCGTGTAGATCGCGCCCGGAGCGCCGGCCATGCCGACGATGAGCCTGCGGGGAGCCGACACCTCTGCCCTCAGTCCTGGCGGATCTGTCGCCAGAGGTCGCCGAAGAGGGCGTCGAGGTCGACCTTTTCGACGCCGGGGGTCGAGATCTCGGGCTGGTAGTTCGACTTCCTCGTGGCGTCGATG